>WRGF01000221.1 GCA_009787345.1 Turicibacter sp. | reverse complement strand
TATTTTTAGGAATGTGGGGCAGCAGTCCCTATTAAAACTTCGGGAAAATTGGCATAATTTCAACAGGTGTGGTAAAATTAAGGAAGAATTGCATCGGTTGCCCTTAAAGGCGCACTTTTGCCATCAGGAGGTTTTTTAGCATGTTGACATTTGAAGAAAAATTAGCCATCATCGAGGGGTTCCCCCAGCTATCCAAAAAAGAGGTTTCCCTTGGGAGGCTAAATTTCCAATACGACAAATCGGTATCCGAGAAAAAAAACGTGGTCTTTCACCTGCACCCCAATGGGAACGGGTTCGTTTACGCCGGCCGTATCCCCGGGCAAAAAAAAGACGCCAAGGGATATGCCAACATACGTGACTTTTCCAAAAGCGAGCTCACAGAACTTATCCAGGCGTCCATTGATTCCTTGTCCGAGCCGGCCTCTGAAACGTTCGTTGAGGAAACATATGAAAACGACAATGGCTTCACCCTCACCTTGGTTAAAGAAGGGGACCTGTTCAACGTCTATGCGGGCGAAATGCTTGACGGGACATTCCTGACCCACCCCGGGGCGCTTTCATATTTGGCACAAGAAGGCTTTAGGCGAAAATATTATTAACCCACCAAGGAAGGCCGGTACGGTCCTTCGCCTCAATCAGCAATGGCTGATTGAGGCGAAATACACGATTGGCGTTCTCTTTTTTTATGTCGATTCATACACTATAGGGTAGGCGTGCCACTTTCTAAGAGGCGGTGAACCCAAATGAAAAATTCGACGCTCATCTTTATGCTGTCCTTGCTTTTAGCCCCTTACCTCATCTTGCAGTCCATCCCACTTTACTACCACATCAGGTATTTTCGCCATCGCCACTCCCAAGGGGACGACAAAAAATAAACACCATTAAGCCCGACCATCCCTCAACCTTTGGGGCTGGCCGGGTTTCCCCTAAAAAGCACTGCGAGCCGGCCTCGCAGTGCTTTTTAGGGGATTGCTATTTTTCTTGGGATTGAGCCATGAGGACCAGGGCATCCCGTCCAGTAGTCCCAGGTACGATACCGATTTCCTCGGCTGCAAGGGTCACTTTTGCCAGCGGGAAATCCAGGAGATGCTCGATGGAGCGCACCCCTTCGGCGCGGCCAGCGATGATTTTTCTTTCAATCAGCTTCGGCGTGTTGTTGAAAAAATCAATGTCAAGCGCCGCGCACATAATGTAGCCCACGTCATTGGCAACAGCAAATAACGTGGTTTTGGGCAAGAATACTTCATAGGTCAAAAACTCGTACCCTTCAATGACAATCTTGTTGACGTTAAACATCCAATCACCCCTGCATGAATTTTACCTTACCCTCTACTCTATTCGACACGTTCCAAGAATATGACCGTTGTTTTAGCATACATCCCAAGCCCTAGCCAGGTTGCTACTTCCGTCCCTTCATAAATTTTGGGGCAAGCCATATAATGAGAGTAGGTAAAAAAAAGGAGTGAAACAAATGCCCAACTTATTGAAACGCATTTACAAGGCCGTCAAGGCAGAAATCGACCAGACCTTAGAGGAAAAAGACATCAAGCCCGGGGAACTGCTAAGCGAGTTCCTAAAAAACTGTGAAATCGAAGTGGCGAAAATCGAAGCCCTCATCAAGCGGCAGGATGTCATCAACACCCGTTTCCATAAAGAACGGGACGAGGCATTGTCCAAAGGAAAAAAACGCCGCAGGCAGGCCGAAGTGGCCGCCAAAGCCGGCGAGGAAGAACTTCAAAAGCGGGCCAATGACGAGGCCCTGTATTACGAGGGCCTAGCTGCCGAGTTGGACGTAAAATGCCAAAAAGCCCAGGCGGATTTGGAAAAACTCCGTGAAAACTTAAATGAAATGAAGAAAAAAATCAAAGAGGTGAACTTGGAGCAGTTGGAACAAATCAGCAAGGACAACATCGCCCTGATTTCCAAGCGCCTAAAAGAGGCTTATGACAGGTTCACTACTTCCCAAAGCCCCGCCCAAGAACCTGAGCAAGATGTACAGGTCAAGGAACTTCCTGCACCAGAAGATGATTTGGATGCCCAAATTGCAGCCTTGGAACAACAAGAAGCCACTGACGAAACATAGGCTTAATAAAAACCAATGAAAATGCAAACTGGCAAGGGAAGCAGCTTCCCTCGCCAGTTTTTCGTTCTTTTTTTACCCTAAATCCAACTTGGCCAAACTGTCCCCATAAGGAGGATAGCAGATGCCCTGCTCCGTGATGATGGCGGTTATCAATCCGTTTTCCGTTACGTCGAAACTCGGGTTGTAGACCACTACGCCCGCTGGTGCCATGGGCTCCTCGTACCATTTTTCTGTCACTTCAAAATCCGGGCGCAGCTCAATGTGGATCCTGTCGCCGGTTTCGCATGATTTGTCAATGGTCGAAGTCGGGGCGCAGACATAAAAGGGGATGCCATAATGCTTGGCCATTATCGCCACGCCCGAGGTGCCGATTTTATTGGCGGTGTCCCCATTGGCGGCAACCCGGTCGCATCCCACCAATACTGCCCCTATTTTTCCTTCTTTCATGACGATGGAGGCCATGTTGTCGCAAATCAGGGTGGTATCCACTCCCGCTTCGCTTAATTCCCATGCCGTCAAGCGGGCCCCTTGAAGAAGCGGGCGCGTCTCGTCGGCAAATACCTTGAACCCATACCCCCGTTCCTGCCCCAGGTAGACGGGAGCCAGGGCCGTGCCGTACTTAGCGGTGGCGATGGCCCCTGCGTTGCAGTGAGTCAAAAGGCCCATCCCTGGTTCAAGGAGGGCCAGGGCATGCTCGCCAATGGACTTGCACATTTCCTCATCCTGTTGGCGGATTTGCTCGGCTTCGTCCCTAAGGGCTTTTAGCGCATGCCCAACGGTTTCATGCGGCTCTGATTGCAGGCGTTTCTCCATTTTGTCAAGTGCCCAAAACAAGTTGACCGCTGTGGGGCGGGAACTTGCCAAATAATCCTTGGCTGCTTGGAAATTTTGAGCCAGGGCTTCAAAACTGTCTGCCCCCGGCCACTTCGTCCCAAGATATACCCCATAGGCGGCTGCAATCCCAATAGCAGGTGCCCCCCGTACTTTCAAGTGGTAAATCGCTTCCCAAATTTCCTTCAGCCCTTTAAGTTCCAAAAATTCCGTGCGCCTGGGCAAAAGAGTTTGATCCAGGATGATAAGGGCATTATTTTCGTCGTCAAGCCGTACTGATTGCATAGCTAGCTGCCTCCTTTGTCAAAATAGCGTTCTAAACTAGATGGAAAAAAAGTGGCGGAAAGCCACTTTTTTATGCTGTCAATTCCCTTGTTTGGAAATCCCCTGCAAAGAGGCTGGCATGGGATTTGATGGTTTTTAAGAACTGGGTGCCGTCCAAGATGGCCGCCCGTTCCATTATCAGGGTTTTTCCTAAGGCAAGGCAAAACTTTTCCGCAAGGATCCTTTGGGACAAGCCCTCGATGGAAGTAATGTCCTTCACCTTGGCGATCCCAATAATGCGGCGGGCCAGTTCATGCCCAGCAACACCGAAGGCATCCGCCATGATTTGGCCCAGGTAGTATTCCTTAAACCCAGCGTACTTTGCCGTAGGTTCCGTCGCCACCGATTCCCATGTTTCCAAAAACTTGGACTGGAACCCGTCGGTGATTTCTTGCAAGGTAGCTTCCAAATAATGAGAAAATTTAGCATCATATCCCGTGGCGTGGTTGTTGGCATAAGCAAAAATCAAGTTGGCCAGGATGTTGCCCAGATCGTAGCCTGCAGGTCCATAAAAGGAAAACTCGGGGTCAAATACTTTGGTGGAATCAGGCCTCACAAAAATGGATCCAGTATGGAGGTCGCCATGGACGAGGGACTGGCTGTGGGACATGAAGCCGAATTTCAGCTTGGCCGTTTCCAATAACAAAGTCCCGTCGTCCCAGATAACCTCCTGTACGAACCCCTCCATGCCAGGGGTTATTTCATTTCTTGGGCACGGATAGAATGGCTCCGTAAAAACCAAGTCTTCCGTAATCTCGCAAAGCCCGGGGTTGGTAAAGCTCTTGGCCCGTTCTTTTTTTTCTGGATGCCCTAGCACCACATCGGAGGTCATCAGCAAGGTGTTGACCAAAAACGTCGTGATGTGGCTTGAAAACTGAGGAAAGGTTTTTTTGTTTAGCAAGGCAGTCCGAAGGATTTCATGGTCAGACAAATCCTCCATGATGGTGCAATTCAACGCTTTGTCGAAATGGTAGACTTCCGGGACGAATCCCGGTGCCAATTCAGCCTGAAGTTTTAAGATTTCGCTTTCAATGCGGTTTCGGTCGGGGGATACCTTGAATTCGTCGGAAATCCTGGCGACCAGACCCGATTGCTTTAAAATAATGGACTTGCCCGTTTTCACATCTTCCAGCCGGTAAACATAATTGAGGTTCCCGTCCCCGATTTCTTTACATGAAAGGTCCGCCCCTTCCTCGAAAAAGGAAAAGTTGCGGATATAGTCGATGACTTCTTTTTCAGTTGCTAACATATGCTCACCCCTCATTTTTTCCTAAAATAAGTCAGGCACAAGGCCAAAGCCAGGACAACCCCTTTGACGATGTCCATAGCAAAGAATGGGACGGATACCATGACCAGCCCGTTGGAGAGCACCCCTATCAGCACAGCTCCAATAAAGGTGCCAAAAGCATTGGGCTTGCCCGCGCCAAGGACTGACAAGCCAATATAAGAAGCCGCCACTGCGTCCATCAAAAACGGGGCCCCGGAATTGATTTGGGCCGTTTGGACCCGGGAGGCCAAAACGATGCCGCCAATGGCCGCAAATGCTGCCGAGAGCAAGTAAGCCAGCACCCGGTACTTCACCACTGGGATTCCCGACAAGCGGGCCGCTTCCGGGTTGCCGCCGATCATGTACATGAACCGCCCATGGACGGTGTATTTCAAAAAGACGTGGACGGTTATGACTGCTACCGCCATGATGACGATAATCCAGGGCAATTGGCCAAGGTAACGAAACCCCTCGGGTACCATCCCTTCGGCAAAACTGCCATCGGGCATCACCATGTTTTGGGAGATGGTGGCCCCCCTCGCATAGGTCTGCGCAACCCCTTGGACGATGAACATGGACGCAAGGGTAAGGATCATGTCAGGAATTTTAAACCTGACGATCATCAGGGCGTTGAAAGCGCCAACTAAAAGCGCCGCCCCGATACCAACCAAAATGGCCACCCAAATGGGCTGGGAATGCCAGACGAACATGCTGATGGTCAGAGAATTGGTCAAGGTCACCACGGATCCCACCGATAAGTCAAGCCCTGCCACTGTTTGGGATAGAGTAATCCCAATGGCGATAATGGTGACGATGGAAATGGCCCGCAAAATATTAAGCAAATTAGCCACTTGCAAAAAATGGGGGCTGGCAAAGGAGAAAAACACCACCAGTAAAACAATGGTCCCAATCGTCCCGTATTTGTAAAGGCTATCCACCACACTTGCCCCGTTGTATTTTTTTGCTGATTTACTAGCCTCCATAGCTTCCACCTCCCGCAGAATAAAATAACAGCTCATGCTCTGATGTCTCCGATGCCTCAAATTCTTGGACCAAGCGCCCGTCATAGGCAACATAGATCCGGTCCGTCAGCCCTAAAAGCTCGGAAAATTCACATGTGGCATAAATAATCCCCTTCCCGGCGGCAGCGAGGGCTCCCATCAAGGCAAAAATATCCTTCTTGGCACCTACATCCACCCCTTTCGTGGGTTCGTCGAAAATAAACACATCCGCATTGGTGCCCAGCCACTTTCCGATGGCTACTTTTTGTTGATTCCCGCCCGATAAGGTCCCGGCTGCCACATGAGGGGCCGCGGCTTTAATGCCAAGCTTTTCGATGAGTGCCAAAGCCACCCCGTTTTCCCGTTCTTTTGCTAAGAACCCTAAGGCATTTGAACGGTTCGGCATGGTGGGCGCCGTGAGGTTCAAGAGCACCGATTCCAGGACATGGATCCCTTCTTGGCGGCGTTCCTCCGGTACGAGGGCAAACCCTTGCCGGCATGCGTCATAAGGATTTTTAATGGAAACCGGCTTTCCTTTTAAGAGGATTTCCCCCTTGCTGGGAGCCGCTCCGAACAGTGCCTTGCAAAACTCCGTTTTACCGGCTCCCACAAGGCCGCTGATCCCTACAATTTCCCCGGCCCGTACTGTGAGGGAAAAATCCTTCACGAGGCCGCCATCACCGAAATTCTTCGTTTGAAGCAAGGCTTCCCCTACTGATTTTTCAAATTTAGGGAATTGGTTTTGCAGCTTTTGCCCAAGCATGGCTTCCACCACTTGATCCGGGGATGTGGCTTCTGTTAAATAGTTTCCAACGAAAGTGCCATTTCGCATGACTGTAATTTCATGGCAAATAGAAAAAATCTCAGGCATCCGGTGGGAGATGAAAACGATGCCAACCCCCTTTTTCGCCGCTTGGCTGACCACTTCAAAAAGGCGGTCCGTCTCATGCTGGCTCAATGGTGCTGTTGGTTCGTCCAAAATTAGGATGCGACAGTCGCCATGAAGGGCCCGGGCAATCAATAATAGCTGCTTTTGAGCCAGGCTTAAATCACCGGCCAAGTCCTTTAAGGGCAACTCGATCCCAAGGGGGACCAGCATCTTCGAGGCATTTTCATATAGCCTGCCCCAATTGAGAAGCTTTTTGTGGCTGGACGCCAAGCCGTCCACGGCAAGGTTTTCCGCCACCGTCAAATAAGGGATCAAAGCCGTGTCCACTTCTTGGTATACCATCTGGATCCCTACGTCCCTGGCGGCTTTTGGGGAGCCAATGACGACTGGTTTGCCGTCCAGTAAAATCTCCCCGCCGTACCCGCCATAAGCCCCCGACAAAATTTTCATCAACGTGGATTTCCCTGCCCCATTAGCCCCTACAAGTGCCTTGATTTGCCCAGCTTTTAAGCAAAATCCGGCACCCTTTAAGGCCATAACACCGGGAAATTCCTTGGAAATATCCCGCATTGAAAGCATTAACGGTTCGCCTCCCTAAGGACTGGCATCCAATCGGCTTCAAAATCACCGGACTGGCCCCATCCTGGAATCAGATCCGCCAGGTTGGCCATATTGACCATGGTATCCACAGCATTCAATGCCTCTTGGGAAATAAGGGCTGCTTCAAGGTCGAACGTGCTTGGGGTATCGTAACCCGCCAACTTCAAGGCAATCAAGCGCATGTTGATGGCACCGATCAGGCGCGGGTCAACGGCAGCTGTGTAAGCCCAAGGGCTGTTTTCCTCTTGCATGACCCCAAGGGCCGTGTTGGATACGTCAATCCCAAAAATTTGGATTTCCTCACGGCCAGCTTCCGTCAAGGCACGGGCAGCACCGAGGGCAAAGGCATCCCAAGTTGCAAAAATAGCATCGATTTCCCCTACCGGATGTTGGAGCAGCATAGCCGCCACCGCATTTTGGGTTTGTAGCGACGTATCTTCCGCCGCTACCCCAAAACGCCCCACTTCCACTAGGCCGGGATTATTTTGCAGCACTTCTTGGTAAACATTATTGCGGCGGACCATCGGGGCAAAGCCATCCACCCATAAATAGATAATATTGGCATCACCGCCCGTTGCTTCAAGCAATGCGGACAAAGCCTGGCTTGCCAACCCTTCATCGTCTTGGGATGTCAGGGTCGCACCAGGCAAGCCAGCGATTTCCCCATGGGAATCAAATGCCACGACAGGAATACCCGCTTCAGCGATTTGGCGGATATAACCCAGGGTCCCCTCGTCATCGCCATGGGAAATAATAAATCCGTCATAACCCTGGTTGATGGCTTGGGACAAGGCATCGTGGAATTGTGCCGTGTTGCCATTGGCCGTAAAAGTAGTGACGTCAAAGCCAAAAGATTGCCCTTCTTGTTGGGCTCCTGCCAAAAACTGGGCCGTATGGTCATCGCCACCAATCATGCGAAGCACCATGATGCGGGGTTGTTCACCGGTTGTAAATACTTCCGGCACCCCTTCCAGGTCCGCCGTTGGGTTAGGCCCGTCAGCCGTACTGCAACCCAATAAAAACGGTGCTACGGCCAATGCCGTGCCCACAAATTTAAAGATTTTTCTAATTTTTGAATTATACATTGTTATTCCCCCTGATTTCCCCCAGGCAAAGCCTGGGTCATATGTTGATAAACTCCAAGGACCGCAAGTCCTTAGGGTCTATTTTCCGTAAGAGCGCCAGTTCCTCCATAGTGGGCAGCGGCGTCCATTTTATTTCATCGTAAAGTAGTTTAAAACCGGTGTTTTCCTGAACTTCTTCTAAAGAAGACGTGGGATGGATGCTGTCCAAAAACAATTGCCCACCCTTATTTTCAAAAATACATAAAGGGGTGACAATTTTATAAACATTGCCGCCCGTCGTGACGAAATCCAGTTTGTCAACAAACGTCCGCTTGTCATGCTTGGTGCGCCATAGGATGCATTTTTTTGCGGTGGGAATCAATACGGCGCTTCCCGCACCACCGGGGAGCCTGACTTTGGGCTTATGGTAATCCCCAATGACCGAGGCGTTGACCCGTCCCTGGGCATCAAATTGGACACCGCTCAAGAACGCGACGTCAAGACCGCCGCGCATGGATAAATCAAATACCTCCCCCAAATCAAAAGTCGAGGAGGCACTTTGGAATAAACTATCGCTTGCCGAAGAATAAACAGCTTTGGGAGTCATGCAAAAATCAACCGCCCCCGCAATATTTAAATGGGTCAGGCGGGGGGCATGCCCTGTTTTTGCAAGCTGGGTCGCCACCATGGGCAGATGTGATGCTACCCCGTGAAAGACCCGCTCCCCATCCATAAGCATATTGGCAATGGCACATGTCATAATATCGCTAATCCTAGCCATATCCCCATCCCTCCCCCTTTTTCAAATAAGCAGCCAGTTCAGCATTTTCCAAAGCCAAAAAGGTTTTGAGGGCCGGCTCGTCCACGTCATAAAGCTTATAACAGGATGTGGGTTTTGCCCCTTTGGGAGCCACCACGATGCTGTCCACCAAAAACCCGGGAATCGCTATCTGGTGCGCCTTCGGCTTCAGTAGCTGCGCGGGTATGATTTTTTCAGTCGTCAAAATAATCTTTTTAGCCGCCCGGCTAAGCAAAACATCTTCAAATTTCGGGCCTTCGATGATGGCATTCCCTTCTTCGTCGCATCCATGGACATGGATAACGGCCACATCCGGGGCGAGGGCTTTCACCAATGTCACTGGTTCTTGGCCGCCAAAAGGATCTTCCACTACCATAAAATAATCATTGTGGGTCAAGAGATCCCCGGTTTTTAGCCCGGCCACCGGCATAAAAGGCACGTTCATGGAAGCGGCACGCAGGGCGCAAATGACGGTGTAGCAGGCATGCTCATTAGCAATGACCTCACCCGACTCCACCCCCCGGCGGTAATGGCCGGCAAGCCCAAAATAAGTTTCGTAGCTGACAAAGCCGGCATCCACGACGGACACCGCCTTAGCAGCGCAAAGCAGGTCAAGCTCATGGGCGGCCGCCGTCTTAATGAGGCGAAGCCCCCGCTTTTGCTGGCGGCAAAGCTCTCTTACGAAAGCCATAGGCGCACGGTTAAGGGCATTGCCCCCAATGGCCAAAGCCGACCCATTCGGAACCATGGCGGCGGCTTCAGCTAATGATTTAAGTTTTACCATGGGTAGCCTCCTTGTTTTTCAGCCTTTCGCAAAGGGGCGCGTCCAGCTTTTTATTATTTATAAGCATTACAAGCCACATGGACTGCATCCCAGACCCCGGCGAAAGGTGGCGCATAAACGAAATCGACCATGCCAATCTCGTCCACGGTCATTTCATTGTGGATGGCAATAGCAAATACGTCGATGCGAAGCACCGCCCCTTTTTCACCCAACATCTGGGCCCCAAGTACTTTTCGGGTTTTCTTTTCCACAATGAGCTTCACCCATAGGGGCGTGGGATTCGGGTAATAGGCGGGATGGTCCTGGGTTTTGACAAAGACCGTCCCGATGCCATAGCCGCATTGGCGGGCTTCGTTTTCCGACAACCCCGTCCTTCCCAGTTCCAAATCGCACACTTTAATGCCGGCACTCCCAAGAGTCCCCACATATTGCAAGCGGCTTCCTGAGATGTTTACCCCGGCGATGCGGCCGCCTTTGTTGGCATTGGTCCCTAGGGGCAGGTAATCATTATCCCCAAGGACCCGGTGGTATACCTCTGCGCAATCGCCGGCAGCATAAACATCCGGCACCGATGTTTCCATCTGGCGGTTGACCACAATGGAGCCATTTTTCCCAAGCCTGATGCCGCTGCCTTCTAAGAATCCGGTTGCAGGCTTGACACCAAGGGCGAGGACTACGAGATCCGCCGGGTATTCCCCAATGTCTGTGACTATTTTTTCCACTTGTCCGCGGCCTTCAAAACGCTGCACGGTTTCTGACAAATGAAGTGACACCCCTTTCTCCAGCAAGTGCCTCTCCACTAGATCGGTAACTTCACTGTCAAAAGAATTTAAAAGGCGCTGGCTTCTTTCGATGACACGGACGTTTTTCCCAAGCCTCAGCATGGCTTCTACCACTTCAAGGCCGATATAGCCACCGCCTACCACCACTACATTTTTAAAGGCCGGGGTCAGGGATTCTTTTAGCAAAATCCCATCCTCCAATGTTTTCAGGGCGTAAATATAGGATAAATCCCTTCCCGGGAAAGGTGGCAAAATGGGGGTGGCACCGGTTGCTATCATGAGCTTTCCATAAGTTTCAATAAATAGTTTCCCCGTGGACAAGTCCCTAATCAGAAGTTTTTTTTCAAGGGGGATGACTTTGACCACCTCATGGTGGAGATGTGTTTTAATGCCGGATGCTTCAAATTCTTCGCGGCTGCGGGCAATCATCAAGCGGTAGTCGGGATTTTCCCCGGAAACGTAATAAGGAAGCCCGCACGCCCCGTATGACAAGAAACCGCCTTTTTCATAAACATGGATGTCATAGGACGGGTCGAGCCGCTTTAGTTTAGAGGCCGCCGACATTCCTGCGGCGACCCCTCCAATAACGATTAATTTTTTCATGGTGAAAACTCCCCATCGACGATGCCCACAACCAAAGCATCGATCGGGGCAGGCTTTCTAAGGGCTGCCTTGACGGCTTGGCCTTTTGTGACAAGGACAGTTTCCCCAACACCTGCGCCAAGCTCATCGGCGGCCACCAACCGGGTTTCCCCTACTTGGATGACCAACAGCTTATAACCTTGCAGTTCTTCATATTTTCGGGTGGATACCACGTTGCCCACCACTTGGCCGACGATCATGCCTTGCCACCAACTAGCCTAAAGATGGGATGAGCTTCGTCACGTCGGAATGCGGGCGCGGGATGACATGTACCGCTACGACTTCACCAATACGCCCTGCTGCCTCTGAACCAACTTCAACCGCTGCCTTGACTGCCCCGACATCCCCTTGGATAATAACAGAAACTAGCCCTGATCCGATTTTTTCCGTACCGACGATTTCAACATTGGCGGCTTTTAGCATGGAATCTGCCGCCTCCACTGCTGCTGTTAAACCACGTGTTTCAATAATTCCCAAAGATGCATTCATATTTTATTCCTCCTAATAGTATTTAAATGTATTTCATGATCTCCCCGTGAGGGTTGGTGATGCAAAGGGCCGACTTGACATCGGGCAATTCCCTGCCGGAAACGGCCTCGATGGCGGCCTGGACCTGGTCGATTTTGCCTCCGATAGTGAGGATGACCAAGCGCCCGCCCAAATAATTCTCATGGCCCAAGAGCTTGATGGCGGCCGACTTGCACATGAGGTCTAAAACTTCGAGGGCCTTGGCAAAGTGCTGGACTTCCACAATACCGATGCTGTCAACCTTCGCCATCCATGCCACTTCCTTCCCATGGGCCTATCAACCGCTCAAGCCCTTCATACGGCCTGGCGATGGCTTTGGCTGCAACAACTTGCCCGATCCGGCTTGCCGCCTCGGTCCCAAAAACCAAGGCCTCTTTGACGGAAGCCAAGTCGCCGCAAACGATGACCTGTAAATGTCCATCCCCGTCCGCTTTGACAGTGACCAATTCCACATAAGCCGATTTTACCATAGCGTCGCAACCAACGACGGCGGCCGCTATCCCTTCCACTTCCAAAAATCCAAGGGACTTTAGCATTTTTTAACCACCTTCCCCCGGGCAATGAGCGGCTGCAATGATTCCGCTGCGTTTGCGATAAAATGGGTCTTGATTTCATGTTCATCATTATACAACCTGGCGGCCTTGTGGGCTGCGTCAAGGGCTGCCCTGACATTTGAAACGTTTCCTGAAAATTTCACTTGTACAATAATGGGAATGCGGGCACCGTCGCCTAAGAGCGGGTTGTTGACATCAATCCCCTCAATAGATACTTCCGCCGCCTTGCAGGCCTGATCCATGGCATGCATGGCTGTCCCGTATCCGTGTACTTCTAAAAATCCAATAGCTGCCATAAAGATCACCTACTTGGAAACCAGGACAGACCGCCGCTTGCGGGTGAATGTCCTGGCCGAAGTCAGCCCCTCGCCGGTGGGGCCGGCAATGGTCATCGTACCGAAGCCTTCCGCCCCAAAACCAACGCCTGCCAAAGAGGAGGCGTTTTTTACAAAGATGGTCGTCTGGATCGCATTTTCAAAACGATTCAGGTTGGCTAGGTTTTGGGAGTGCATAACGGCCGTATGCCGGTTGCCGTGCTCTGCCTGGACGGCATGGCGAATGGCTTCGTCCAGGTCTTTGACCCGCACAATTGGCATAATGGGCATCATTTGCTCGATTTGCACAAACGGATGGTCAGGAGCCGCCTCAAAGATTAATAGTTGCTCCGTCCCTTTGCCGTCCATTGCCCCAATCCCCTTTAAGATGGACCCGGCACAACGGCCAATCCAATGCTTGGAGGGTAAAAAGCGGCGGCTATTTTCTAATGTACAGCCAGAGGCATCACCAGCTTTATTTTCCTCAAGGACAAGGCCCATGACCCGTTGGACCTGCAGGCTGTCAAGCATATACGCCCCTTCGTTTAAAAGATGGAAAATCAAGTCATCGGCAACCGCATCCAGGACAAACACTTCTTTTTCGGCAATGCAAAGCAAGTTATTGTCAAAACCGGCCCCAAATATGATATCTTGCGCCGCCTTTTTCAAATTTGCCGTTTCGTCCACAATGACCGGTGGGTTCCCAGCGCCTGCCACAATGGATTTTTTGCCCGACAACTGAAGCTTCTTGCCAAGGCCTGGGCCACCGGTCCCTACCAACAGGCGTACCGTGGGCGATGTCATCAACTCTTCCAGCGTTGCTGTAGTGGGATTTTGCACCATCGTAATTAAATTGGGGATTCCTCCGCTGGCGACAATGGCTTCATTAAGCATGCCCACCAAAAAGCTACAAGACTTTTTGGATGCTGGGTGGACGTTAAAGACGACAGAGTTCCCTCCCGCCAGCATGCTAATGGCATTATTGATTATGGTTTCCGTAGGGTTCGTTACCGGCGTCACGGCCCCGATGACCCCAAAGGGCGATGTTTCCAGCAACGTCAAGTTGCCGCCACTGGAAAAAGCCACAGTTTCTAAATCTTCGGTGCCAGGGGTTTTCGCAGCAGCCAATTCATGCTTGGCTACTTTGTGGGCCAGCACCCCAAAGCCCGTTTCCTCAAAAACCAGTTGCGCCAATTTTTCTTTGTTTTTTAAAACCACTTCCCGAATCGCCAGGATTGTTTTTTCCCGCCCGGCCTTGTCGTAATTGACGGCAAAGGCCTTTTGTGCCATATCGGCGGCCATGATTGCATCCGACATGGCATCATAAACACCCGGAAGCTTGGACACTTGCGCTTCTTTTGGGGCGACCGCTGGGACCACTGGCAAAAACGGCTTGCCTATTTCCCCTTCATAAACTGGGCGGTCATTGGTGACCAGGGGATAAGCCGGCGGCTCATGGATCGGGGAGGCCGCCGTTGCCGGGATAATGGCCTTCATTTGGACCGGTTTGGCTATTTCCATATTTTTAAGGACCGACTGGACGATGCCCTGAAGGTCGGATTCCGTTAATTTAAGTTCCATGTTCAACCCCCTTGCTGCATCGCCTCCAAGATGTTAGCCGTCACTTGGCGTACCACTTCTTGGATCGCTTCTTCTTTGCTGATGGCCGCTTCGGGCTTGGCCTCCATTTGGCAACTAGGCGTGCCACCGGTTTTAATCCCCATGCCTTCCCTTATTTTAATCAGGTCGGTCACTTGGTTGCAGTCCAATTCATTGGCATTTTGGATAATATTGCCCGTGTACATGGTCATCAAGGCATAATGCTCCAAAGATTCCATCCTGTAATATGCCTGCAACAGGTCCTCGCCCCATGTCAGGGCCCCATGGTTTGCCAAAAGCAATGCGTTATGGCCACGGCAATACGGGGCGACCGAGTCGGGCACTTCCTCAGTGCCCGGTGTTGCATAAGGGGCGACCGGCACCGTCCCCAGCAAGACGACCGCTTCCGGGGAAATCGGCTTGTCAAGGGGAATCCCCGCAATGGCATATGAAGTCGCAACCGGTGGGTGGGCATGGACAACGGCCCCCACGTTTGGATTTTCCTTATACACCCGAAGATGCATTTTCACTTCCGAAGACGGTTTCAGCCGTCCTGCAAGCACTTTCCCCGACAAGTCCATTTTCACCAGCATGTCGGGGGTCATAAACCCTTTGCTAACCCCGGTTGGGGTCGTTATAATCGTATCCGGCCCAATTTTGACTGATATATTGCCGTCGTTGGCCGCCACGAAATTTTTATCGTATACCCGCTTCCCAATTTCGCAAATCAATTTTTTAGCATCAAATTCAGAAGGGAAATTTTTCTTAGCCTGCACTTGTACCCTCCCTTTCATAGCTGCCAGCCAGTTTTTTATAAGTATCCCACCGGCTTCCCCCCAGCACAGGGCCGGGGTTTGGCCCGGGTCGTCATCTGGAAAATAATCCGTGGGGACCTGGGGGTTGGCACCTTTTTTTAAATCCCTGAAATACTCGTTGGCCAGCGTATCCGCATCATACTCCGGGTGCCCTAGCAAGAATAGGTGCTTTTTGCTTGCATCGGTTACCATATGGCTTCCGGCTTCCTTGGAATAGGCCAGCACCTCAAGTTCTTTGTTTAGCCGAAGCCCGGCTTCATCAAGTTCCGTCCACCGTGAATGGGGGACTTTAAAACCATCCTTCAAGCCATTTAAATAAGGATGCCAGGTTTTAGCAAGCTTATGGGAAAAAACCCCGGAAATTTTTTTGCCCAGCGTCCGCTTCCCAATCCCAAAATGATGGTAAAGGCCTGCTTGGGCGCCCCAGCAAATATAAAGCACTTTCTCCACATTGGCCAAGGACCAATCCATGAGGCCAGCCAATTCCTGCCAGTAAGTCACTTTGTCGAAATCCAAAGTTTCCACCGGCGCACCCGTAATAATGAGCCCATCGTACTTAGCCCCCTTGATTTCAGTGAGGGATTTGTAAAACCGGTTTAAATACCCCGGTTCCGTCAACTTGGACTGATGGCTTTCCATACGGATAAAATCCACCTTGACGGGGCGGCCATCCTTCCCAAGGAGCCTTAATAGCTGAAGCTCCGTCGTCGCCTTGGAAGGCATCAAATTGACGATGGCTACCCGGATTGCCACTTCGCCGTGGCTGACTTCGACCCGGACGCCCTCAGCCCTTAGCTCCTTTACAACAGGCAGCTCCTTGTCGAGGACAATCATGTAAAGCTGGCCGCTACGGAAATCACATCGGCCATTACCGCACTCGCTGTAGGCTCCTTGCCGGCTCCTTGTCCGTAAAACATCACCTCTCCAAGAGGGTTGGCCCGCACGACAATGGCATTATTCACCGAAGAAACAGTGGATAAGGGGCTGCTTTTGGGTACTTTCACCGGCTCGACACTTGCTTTCGGCTGCCCATTCTCAATCCATGCCCGGCCCACCAACTTAATGGAGGAACCTTCCGCCTCGGCGGATTCCAAATCTTTTAGGGTCAATGCCGAAATACCAGTAGTGGGGATATTTTCAAGCCCGATGTCTTCTCCAAATGCCAAGGAGGCCAAAATACTTATTTTTCGCTGGGTATCGAACCCCTCGATGTCTGCTGTTGGGTCGGATTCGGCGTAGCCAAGCTCTTGCGCGCTTTTTAGGGCTTTCTCAAAGCTTAGGCCATGCTCCTTCATTTGGGTCAGGATGTAATTGGTCGTCCCGTTTAAAATGCCGAACACTTCGGTGATTTCATTGGCTGCCAAACAGTTTTGCAACGGGCGGATAATCGGGATCCCGCCACCGACACTGCCTTCATATAAATAACTCACGCCCGCAAGGGTTGCCGCTTCTTGCAGCTCCTTGCCATGGGTTGCCACCAGTTCCTTATTGCTGGTCACCACATGGATGCCTGCCTCAAGAAGGGACTTCGTGTAAGTAAAGGCCGGTTCCAAACCACCCATGGTCTCGACGGCCACCTGGATATTGCCATCGTTTAAAATATCGGTGAAATCTTTGGTAAACAAATGCTTGGCATCGTGTTCCTTGTCGCTTCGCACCAAAATGCGGCTGACATTTACGTCCTTGCCCACTTTTTTCGTTACGGTTTCCTTGTTGTTAAGGGACAGTTCGTACACGCCTGAACCGACAACCCCAAACCCTAATATGGCAAAATTAATCATGGTAAAGCCCCCTTCGTCATTTTTACACTGCCTCTGGCACATTTCCCGCTTTTTAGGAAATTGTCCGGTCCCGTTTTTTAATGCAAAAAAGCCTTTTAACCCTAGATGGGAAAAAGGCTGGATGTACGGCAATCAGTACATAAACATTTTTCTCATCTTTCAAACAGCCGCAGCCACTTGTAGGATTTGGCACCTTTTCCATACTGGATGGTTGCCGGGCATCGTCGGGCCTATTCCCTCCGCCGCTCTTGATAAGACTCTATTGTTGAGCTAATTATACAAGCCCCGCAGCCGCAAGTCAACAAATTCTTGCAAATTCTACACTTTTTGCTAAAATACTGCTGTTTTTTCCACTTTTTGAAATGCCCCTTCCAAGTCGCCAATGATATCCTCGACCGCTTCGATGCCAATGGACAGGCGTACCATGTCGGCACTTACCCCCGCAGATATCAACTGGCTTTCATTAAGCTGGGCATGGGTCGTACTGGCAGGATGGATGACCAAAGATTTCGTGTCCCCAATATTGGCCACCAGATTAAAGAGGGCCAGGGAGTCGATAAACTTCCGCCCTGCTTCCACCCCCCCCTTAATGCCAAAGGTCAGGACAGCCCCTGCCCCCCGAGGAAAATACTTCCTTGCCAGCGCATGGTTGGGATGGCTCTTCAGCCCTGGGTAGCTGACCCATGACACCTGGGGGTGGCTTTGCAGGTACATAGCAACGGCCAGTGCATTTTGGCTATGGCGTTCCATCCGCAAATGGAGCGTCTCCAGCCCTCTTAGGAACAAAAAGCTATTCATGGGCGCCAGGCAGCCGCCCAAATCCCGCATCACCTGGGTGCGAAGGCGGGTGATAAAAGCCATAGGCCCTAAGTCTGTGTAACGAAGCCCCTGATAGCTTGGGTCTGGTTCCGACAATAGCGGAAACTTCCCGCCTGCATAATTGAACTTGCCTGCATCAACGACAGCCCCGCCCATGGCCTGGCCGTGACCGTCGATAAACTTGGTCGTGGAATAAACAACGATGTCGGCGCCAAAGTCAATGGAGCGGTTGAGGTAAGGAGAGAACGTAGCATCAATAATCAAAGGGAGGTTGTGGTCATGGGCAACTTTGGCCACCGCCTCAATGTCAAGCACATTGATTTTAGGATTTCCCAGCACTTCTGCAAAGAGGGCTTTTGTCTTGGGGGTAATCAGGCGGGCAAAGTTCTCGGCCAACCCGTCTGCTGCGAAGCTGACGTTAATGCCAAATTTAGGGAGCGTATGGGCAAACAAATTGTAAGTCCCCCCATAAACGACAGAGGAGCAGATGATTTCGTCCCCCGCTTGGCACAGGTTGGCAACGGTTCCAAAAATGGCAGCATGTCCCGATGAGAATGCAAGGGCACCCACGCCCCCCTCTAGGGCCGCCAGACGGGATTCAAAGGCGCTGCTTGTTGGGTTTGAGAGCCTTGAATAAATATTGCCCTCTTCTTTCAAGCCAAAGAGATTGGCCGCATATTCAGCATTTTGCAAATCATAAGCTGCCGTCTGGTAAATGGGCACCGCCATGGCACCTGTTGCCGGGTCTTTATCAAATCCGGCCTGCACCAAGATGGTTTCTAATTTTGGGTTACTGGGCAACGACATGGTGAATCCCTCCGTCTCGCGAAATGGCAGGGCCAAGCCCCGCATCCACTTCTTTTGCCATCAAGTATATCACACTTTGTCGAAGATATGCCATCGATTTGCACCTTTTTAGAAGCAAATAACTGGGAATCAGCCAGGGAAATGTGCTACAATATAACCATCGTGGGAGGTGCCAGATGGAAAAATTAATATGCATGGGCTGCAAAACAGCGGTAACCGGATCAGTCGATACCGCTCATTACCATTTGTACAACTACTGCGAGCAGTGCTATATGGAAGCAACCGGGGCAGAGGACGACGAGTCCTGGGCCAAAGGCTGCTAATGCCTAAAAACACCCCACGGATTTTTCCGTGGGGTGTTTTTAGGCATTAGGCTTGAAAAACCTTTTATAAAAATGGGCCGCCCCAATATGTCCCGGGATATGGGTATTGGGGCTGTGAGGGCTGTGGGGCTGGTTTCTTTTTGATGAATTTCTCATTCATGATGAGGGCGACGATGAGGAAGACGACGATGGCGTGGACTTCCTGCTGTTTAAGTTTCCCCATCTGCCATCTCCTCCTCTTCGATGTAAAGCCCATAGGCAAAGAGGGCTTCTTCGTCATCGGTTGTTACCGGCAAAAAACCGGATTGTAGCAGTTCCGCCACATAGATGGCGTTGTAAAAAATGGCCATGATGATGTTTAGGAGCACCCCCAGATGAAACCTTAGCAAAAAGTGGCCCCATGAAAGGGTGTAGCCTTCCCAGATGGTTGGCAAGACCCAAGCACCCACCATCATGGTGAGGCCCCATTGAAAATCCCATCTGAAAAAAGGGACCATCCATCCAAAAATCAATGTTGTCCATGAAAAACCCAGCGGACAGGTCCTTTGGATCCCTTCCCGCTTCAACCTGATATTCATCCTGCATCCCCCCGTGTCAAACCTGCATCAAGACGGTCCAGCCAGGGCAACCGCGCCCTTTTTTGAAATGGACTGCGAAATTTTAAGCCTTGTTACTCCATCATATGACAAAGGCCTGCGAATTATCCTAAAAAAGAGGCCGCTACTCCTTTCTTTTTGCTATTTCGGCTTGGATTTCAAGCGGGGGAGAAGCTTTTTAGGGTCGACGGCTTTTAGTGCGATGACCAAAATGAGGTAAATCACCCCGGCAACCAGGGCCGAAGCCCCCACTGCCACAAGGAGGCTGCCCCCGGCTAACCCGTTATACAAAACACTTGCAGCAAACGCCATAAGGCCACTGGCGCCCAGCACTTTGGCAAGGGGTGCCAAAAGGGCGGAAAATCCCAGCTCCCCCAATTCTTTTTTAAGGAAATAAACCATGAGGGCAAGCCCGATGAAAGCGGACAGGGTGTTGGACATGGCCAGGCCCACAAGGCCGATGAGGCGGGCAAACAACAAGTTCAGGGTGATGTTCAAGGCAACGCTGATGATGGCTGCCACCATCGGGATGCGGGTATTTCCCAGTGAGAAAAACACCCGGCTGAACAAGGTTTGAAGCCCTGTGCCAAGGAGGGCCGCGATGTAAAAGAACATGATGCCTGCCGTAACAGCCGCCTCCTCTTCCCCAAAAGCCCCTCGCAAAAACAGCAATGAAGTGATGGGCCCCGACAATGCCATGATGCCAAAGACCGCAGGGACCAAGAACAGGCAGACGCCCAAGATGGATTCCCGCAGCTCCGCCTTGACCCCGTCGATTTCTTTGGCGGCGGCAAGCCTTGCGATGGCCGGGAAAAAGACGGTGATGACCGACGTGATGAAAATCCCTTCAACCGCCGTCATGGCGCGCCCAGCGTAAACCAGGGCCGATACCGAGCCTGTGCCGAAGGTGCTCCCAAGGGATTTGTCCACGATGATGTCAAGCTGCTGCACCGAATCCCCGATAATGACAGGAAGCGCCATGAAAAGCATCCGCCTAAGCCCTTGAAAATCCCTGGATGCTGCCCCGCCCGCCCCAATGGAGTGCCCGCCCTTTTTTGCCAAAAGCCATAAGTACAGGCACTGGGCCGCCACCGCAGCGACGCTTCCGAATGCCAGGCCATAAACCGAATGCCCTGACGACCAAAAAATGGCTGAAATGATGACGATATTGAAAGGGATGCCTACCAATGAAGCCAAGATGACCTGCTCCCGAACCTGAAGCCATGTGGAAAAATAACGGGACCAGCCAATAAAAAAAACGCCCCATAAGGTGATGCGGCTAAACCTGAGCGCCAAATCCATGGACGCTTCGTCAAAGCCGCCGGCAAGCACCCTTAAGATGACGGGAAGGACAAGCATCGTCGCCAAAAAAACAACCAAAGACATGAGGCCTGTCAGCCAAAAGACCTGCCTCGAAAACCGTTGGTGCCGTTGGTCCAGTTCCTCTTGCCGGTAGATGGGGATGAAACCGCTGCTGATGCCTGCCAGCAAAAAGCCCATAAAGAGGGTTGGCACGGATTGGGCAATCAAAAACGCATCGCTGGCCCGGCTTGCCCCATAAAAATAGGCCAGGGCCATTTCCCGTCCCAGCCCGATGAAGCGCGAAAGGAGCGTTAAGGCCATGAGTACGAGCATCGTCCACTTCATCCGCTTTTCTTCCCAATGAGCTTCAATGAATATTCAATGCTGGGGCCGATGAGGAAAATCCCGCTTAAAAGGCCCAGCCCATAAGATGCGCCGAGCAAAAGCCCCACCCCTACAAATAAAGCGTCCTGCACGATGCGGATGGATTTTATGGAAAAACGGCTGCGCTCGACGATGATGAGCATGATGGCCTCAGTGCTCCCTGCCCCAAGGCCCGCCGACAAATAAACCGCCAGCCCAAAGCCGATGACGACGGGGCCAAGGACGATGAGCAGGATGCCCATATCCGGTAGGAACCGGTCGAGGCCCAGCCCATATAAAACATTTAAAAAGACTCCCACAAAAATACTGTTAACAACGCTTCCCAAACCGATTTTTGAACGGTCAACGAAAAAAACGGCGCAAAGCACCAAGAAGCCAAAGGACATGCTGAGGGTGCCAAAGGTGCTACTGCCCAAAAATTCTCCCGTTTGGCTCATAATCCCCTGCAAGAAAACACTGAGCGGGTCCGCCCCCATGCCAGGGTGAAGGAAGATGACGATGCCCACCGCCACCAAAAAGGTCCCCAAAAAGGTCTTAAAAATTCTCCAGATCATCCAATTACCTCAATTCATTTATTAAGTTGCGATGCTTTGGTCGCACTGCCTTGAATTTCAAGGAGCTTGACATACACGCCATGGGTTACATGACAATCCGACAAGGCACGGTGGGCCCTTCCCTGTGCCGGGACTTCCAGTTTTTTCGCCAGTTTTTGAAGGCCATTGCCACCCTTTTGCTTAAACAGCCGCCGGGCGATTTCCAAGCTGTCCACCAGTTCGTTTTCAAGGGCTGTCCCAAGGAAATAATTGAAATCCTCATTCAAGAATGCCATGTCAAAACGCTTCAGGTTATGGCCCAGGACCACATCATCGCCAATAAAGGAAAGGAGCCCGGTGAGGGTTTCTTCTATAGGATGCCCATTTCTAAGCATCTCCATCGTAATTCCCGTCAATTCAGTGATTTCTGCCGGAAGGTAGTCAAATTCCAGGCGGCGGTAAGGCTTGACCAGCCAAGAATATTCCCCGACCGGTTGCCCGTCCCTGATTTTGATGGCGGCAATTTCCGTGATGCGGTGCCTGCCAGCTTCAAGCCCAGTGGTTTCTATGTCAAGTACGGTGTAATCTTTTAGCATATTTTGCTCCCCTTTCCAAACATACATTATACCACATTGAAAAAAACAGCACAATGTCCATTGAGCGGCCCCATGCTTCCTAGAGCTGGAACCGTTCAGCCATTGCGCTGCCCATAGCATTCTAAATTAGATTGAGTTGAATAAATTATCCTCGGCAATATCTTCCGCAAGCGACACTTCGGCCTGTCCCAAGCCCGCGAGGGCAGCTTCCGCTACCGGTATATCTGCCGGGTTGCCGTTTTTTTGCATGGACTGCAGCTGCTGGTTTAGCGCATCATAATTTTTTTGCAGTTCTTCCAGCTGCTTTTGCACGGCATCGTCCGCATTTTGGGCCCGGAAGATATCGCAAACGAGCCGGTGGTTAATCCGCTGGTTGAGCAAAATATCAATCCCGTCACGCAGGCTCCCGATAAAGCGGTTCACCACAAAAAGCTCCTCCAGGTTGAACTGGGCATTGAAGATAATGGCAAACACCGTGACCAAAACGATGAATTCAATGGGATCCAGCGTCGAGATGCAATAAATGAAATCGCTGTTGGTAAAGCCGTATTTATAATCGTCCGGATTGGACTGGTCCTTGCACACATTCGGGCTGCCCCCGCAAAAACAGCCCCGTACATCCTCTTCATCCAGGTCCAACCCGGCAAAATCCTCAGGTTTTATCCCTTCAAAAAAGCTGCTGAAATCCTCGTTGCTTTCAAAGGGTTCCCTAAAAGCCCCTTCTAAAAACTCCTGCCACGATCCCTCTTCAGGCTTCCTGGCCTTCTTTTTGCGCTTAGGGCCTTCAGGGGCATGGCCCGATTGCCGTTTATTTTTCAAAAGGGATCCCCTCCCTCACCTGCATCTAATGTATCTTATGCCAAAACCAGGCGTTTGTCAATCAATGCAGGGCGAATCCCCTTCCCTACAGTCCAAAAAAAGAAATCCCATGTTCATATACCTACCAAAAAAACGCCCGGAAATTTTGTAAAAATCTGGTGAAAACAAGGGGTGCACCTGAATTTCGGCGTGTGCACCAGTCCGAAGGCCAGTCCGAAAAAACAGGTCGGACAGGGACGGGCGTTGTTTCATACGCCCTGTATGGGCACAGGTTTCAACTTGGTTCAATCCCAGGAAATATTGCGCTTCGCCTTAATGGGATTTTTGGGCAACGAAGCGGCAAAGCATATTTCCCACAAAAAAAGGTTTACCTGCGGGATTATCCAGGACCAACCAGTCCCGAAACGTATCCCACAAATAAACCTTAAGGGCCCATCTGCCAAAATTTTAGATGCTGTTGTGGAGTTCAAAGTAGAACCCGCGTTTTTCCAAGAGCTCGCGGTGGTTGCCCTGTTCGATGACGCTGCCGTCTTTCATGACTAATATCAGGTCGGCTTCTTTAATGGTTGAAAGGCGGTGGGCGATGACAAAGCTGGTGCGCCCCTTCATGAGGGTCTTCATGGCACTTTGGATCTGCTTTTCGGTACGGGTGTCCACGCTTGAGGTCGCTTCATCCAAGATCATGACCTGTGGGGAATGAAGGAGCGCCCGGGCAATGGTCAGCAACTGCTTTTGCCCTTGGGAGATGTTGGACACTTCTTCATTCAACACCGTATCATAACCTTTAGGGAGCGACTGGATAAAGTGATGGGCATGGGCGGCCTTGGCTGATTGGATGATGTCAGATTCCGTGGCATCCGGCTTGCCATAAGCGATGTTTTCCCGGATCGTTCCATTAAAGAGCCAGGTGTCTTGGAGGACCATCCCGAACAAGGTGCGCAGGTCCTGGCGCTTTAAGCGGGTAATGTCAATGCCATCAATCAGGATACGTCCCTGGTTGATTTCGTAAAAACGGAGGAGGAGGTTGATGAGGGTCGTCTTTCCGGCGCCCGTTGGCCCGACAATGGCGACCATCTGCCCAGGCGCGGCTTTTAAGTTCATGTCTTTAAGGAGCGGCCTGCCTTCGCTGTAGCCAAAAGCGACATTTTCAAAAACCACTTCCCCTTTCGGTGCTTCGATTTTAAGTGGCGAGGCATCGTCCGGCCTGATTTCTTCTTCGTCCAACAGCTCAAAGACACGCTCTGCCGAAGCGACGGACTGCTGGATCATATTGGCGATTTGCGCCACGCCTGCAATGGGGTTGGCAAGCTGCCGGTTGTATTGGATGAAGGCCTGGATATTCCCGATGGCAATCTGCCCATTGGCGACCAGCGCCCCGCCCAAGACTGCGACAGCCACAAACCCCAGGTTGCCAATCACATGGGTGACCGGCCAGACAATCCCCGAGAAGTACTGGGCTTTCCATCCTTCGGCAAAAAGTTCTTCATTGATGCCCTCAAATGTTTCGATGGATGCCTGTTCGTGGTTGAAGGCCTTGACAATCTGATGCCCGGTAAACATTTCTTCAATATGCCCATTCAAATTCCCGATGATCCTTTGCTGCCGGACGAAATACTTTTGGGAATTTTGGACTAATGCTTTCATGGAGAATCCGCTAATGGGAACGATTAGTATGGAAACCAGCGTCAATAAGGGGCTGATTGCCAGCATGATCACCAGTACGGCAAGGATGGTGACCGCCGAGGTGAGCACTTGGATGACGCCTTGCTGAAGGGTGTTGGAGATGTTCTCGATGTCGTTGGTGAACCTGCTGATCAGTTCGCCGTGGGTTTGCGCGTCCACGAACTTAAGGGGAAGCCTTGACACTTTCTCATCGACATCCTTCCTTAAGCTATAAACAACTTGCTGCGATACTTTGGCCATAATGAATTGCTGGGCATAGCCAAAGAGGGCAGCCCCTGCTTGCAGGGCAATAAGGATGAGGATGATGTTTCTGATATAGGAAAAGTCGATACCTGAAATCCCCAGCCCTTCGGTCACCGGACGAAACAGCTCCGTCGTGGCACGCCCCATTATGGCGGGTGCAAGTGCCATTAAAATGACCCCTATGATGGCCGAAACCACTGTCAAAAACAGTGACAGGCGGTGGGGGGAAACGTATTTCCAGAGGCGGATGAGGGTTCCCCTGAAATCCTTGATTTTATCAACTCTTTGTCCATGGCGCTTAGGTCCCATCTTACTCCACCTCCTGAGTACTTTGATTTTGGGAATCGACAATTTCTTGGTAAATGCCGCAGCGCGCAAGCAACTCTTCATGTGTCCCCATATCTTCGATGCGCCCATCTTCCAAGACGATGATCTTATGGGCATCTTGGACCGTTGAGACCCGCTGGGCTACAATGATGACAGCCGCATCCCGGGTCACTTCTTTCAACCCTTCCCTTAAAACCCTGTCTGTTTTGTAATCAAGGGCTGAAAACGTGTCGTCAAACAAATAAATGGAGGGCTTTTTAATAATGGCCCTCGCAATGGAGAGGCGCTGTTTTTGCCCCCCGGATAAATTGCTCCCCCCTTGGTTGATGTGTGAATCGATGCCTTTTGGCATCTTGGAAACAAAATCTTTCGCCTGGGCAATGCGGAGGGCTTCTTCAATATCATCATCCGAGGCGCCCGGTGTCCCAAATTTCAAGTTTCCTTTCAGGCTCCCGCTGAAAAGTAGCGCTTTTTGGGAAGCATAGCCAATCACTTCCCGCAATGCCCCTTGGGGCAAGTCCCGTACATCCACGCCGCCAACCCGCACCGTACCCCCCGTTGCATCAAAAAAACGCGGGATGAGGTTTAAGAGGGTCGTTTTTCCTGAACCTGTACCGCCGATGATGGCAGTAATTTCACCGCTTTTGGCAGTGAAGCTGACTTGGGACAGGGTTTCTTCTTGGGCATCGCCATAAATCAGGCTGACATTTTCAAAGGCGACATCAGGGTGCCTTGGCAAAGTTTTTGGCTTTTGGGGGTCTTGGAGCGGGCTTTGCATCACAAGTATTTCCTGGATGCGCACGGCCGATGCCTGGGCCCTGGGGACCATGGAGATGACCATGGACAATAATAGCAGGGAAATAAGCAGCTGGGTGAAGTACTGGATGACAGCCATCATGTTCCCTACTTCAAGATGGCCACTGGCAATGCGCTGGCCGCCAAACCAGATAACAGCCACAATCGCCAGGTTCAAAAAGAGGTTCATCAATGGCATCATCAGGCCCATGATCCGGTTGGCGCGGGTGGAAACTTCGGCGAGCCCGTGGCTCGACCTGTCAAAACGGGCAGCCTCATCCTTTTCTTTGTTAAAGACCCGGATAACCCGGATGCCGCTGAGCTTCTCCCGGATGACCAGGTTGACAACATCCAGCCGGCGCTGGGTTTCTTTGAACATGGGCATGGTGACGAAGGCAATTGCCAAAATAGAAACCAGGATGGCAGGGATGACCACCCATAAAATAGCAGCCACACTGGCATCCTTCCGGTAAGACATGACCGCAGCCCCGACAATCATAATGGGGGCGCTCACCATCAGGCGCAGTGCCAAAGCCAAAACAATCTGGATTTGGGTAATGTCATTGGTGGTGCGGGTAATCAAGGAAGCAGTACCCAGCTCATCCACCTCATGGACGGATAATGAGGATACCTTAACGAAAATATTTTGGCGCAGGTCCCGGCAAAATCCCACCGATACGCAGGAGACAAAATACATCATGGTCAAGGTGGAGGCCATCCCACCGATGGCAATGGCAACCATCAAGCCGCCCTGCCTCAGAATATAACCTAAATCACCGTTGACAATCCCATAATTGACCACGTTGGACATTAAATACGGCAACATTAAATCCGCTGACGCCTGAAGCCCAATAAGGGAGACAATCAACAGGATCTGCCACTTATAAGGCAATAGCCCTTTCAATAACTTTAACACAATCGGCAACCCCCTTCATTATGAAGGCACCTCTTCGGATGATATCCCCAAGCCCTGGCAGCATTCAGCTGGGCCCATCGGATAATTTCCAAAGCAGGTGCCTTCAGTAGGTATATTTTACCTGATTTTTTCAATTCCCGCAAGGCAGGCAAGCAAAAAAGGATGGTTTTCACCATCCTCCGCCTTTATGCGATTTCCCTTGAAAAATAATAAAGCGGCCCATTGACCCCGCAAAGCCTCCAGCCTTCATTTCCGATTTCAGACAGGCGGCCCAATAATTTTTCACTCAGGTTGTCTGCTTCTTGGCCCAGCGCCTTTTTAATGTCAATGTCGATGTGTTCCAAACGGTATTCAAATTTTTTCATTTCATCTTCCCCCTCGCCTAGTTAATACAGTATAAGCAGGAGGCCTTCGATATATGCCTAATTATTAAAATTCGTAATTTTTTATTTAACATCACTGCTCAATAGGGAAATGAGGGATTCACAGAACTTCCCCTCATGAAGCTGCTTTTTATTGAGGGACTTCACGGGCTGGACGGGATTTTTTTTGCTTTTATGGTAGTCCCGGCGGTTAAAGACGTAGCCTTCGTGGTTTATGGCACGCGCCCCTAAGGCCAGTACTTTTGAAGCAAAATAATTTTCAGACGTCACAACGACATCGGATTTTTTAAAACCGGCAACCAAGTCGAGGTTTTTGTTCTCGTTATTGGGAAGCAGTACCGCAAAATCCGGGTTTCGTTGGGCTAATTTCTCACTCCTCGTGTAAAAGCGGAATTTATAGCCAAAGTAGGCCGCTACGGCAATGGCCCGCTTCCTAATGATGCGCTGGTCCTTATTGAATCCCAGCCTAAAAATATGGATGGTGCCATCATGGATGCAAGTTGGGGGCGTGTAGCCCATAAGCTCAAAGAACACCTTGATAAAATCCAGGTATTTTCCCACAATTTCTTTTCTGCTCTTATTGCGGTGGGTATTTTTAAGCAAATCCCCTTTTTTGACGAAGTCGGCCAAATCATAGACAAGCCCCGAGTTGGAAAGCACCTTCCCCCCCCGTTCCATGCAGCGGTAGGCCAGCAGGTTGTCATCGGTAATGATGACATCCCCCGCCTCCATCTGCTCGACAATGACATTGTCCGCCGAATCGGGGCCTAGTTCACAAAGCGTAAATTTATAATCAATGTGACGGGTGGTCGCCTCGGAAACAGCAAACACCACCACGTCAAAATTCATCAGGCGGCTTAAGACCACGACCATATCAAGGACGTAACAAGAATCGCCGTCGATTAAAACCCTCATAACCATGCCTCCAAATCAATAATTAATTTCCATCAAGCAAAGCCCCTGAGCTGGCGCCGACTCCAGGTTATCAGGCTTTGCACATGCCTTTAGCAGTTTTTCAACGTAATCAGGCCCCTGTTTTTTAGTCCCCACATCCACCAAAGCCTTCACAATAAGGCGCACCATGTTGTACAAAAACCCGTCGGCATTGACCCGGACGGTGATTTTATCCCCCCACTCCTCGACTTCTAAAAAATGAATGGTCCGCACGCTGGTATCGGTGGTTGCCTTGGCTGACTTGAAAGTGCTAAAATCATGGGTCCCCACTAAAATCTGCCCCACCTGGCCCATAAGCGAAGCATCAAGGGGCTTTCCTACATACCACGCATATTTGTTTTGACGGGGATCCAGCGATTTTGCAATGGTGTACTCGTATGTTTTATTGGCAACCTCATACCGGCAATGAAATTCCCCCGGGACCAATTCCATGGATTTGACAAGGATGTCCCCCGGGAGCCGTTCGTGCAGCTGAGGCAGGATTTTGGCAACAGGCAGCTTTTGATGCCATTCAAACATGGTTTTTTGATTCAACGCATGGACTTTGGCATCCGTCCGTGAGCTTTCCGTGGTGGCAACCGGTTGGCCCAGCACGTCTTTCAATACGCCTTCTAACACATTTTGAATGGTATTTTTGTGTTTTTGCTTGGCATATCCGCCGTAATTTGACCCATCATAGGCTACCGTCAATAAATACTTAAAAGGCACTTGCCGCTCTGCCAATTGGCGGGCAGCCCGCTTCGACTCTAAATCTTTTTGCCGGCGCATCTTCGCTACTCCCATGTCAATCATTCCTTTGATGTTGATGTCCATTTATCATACCATAAGTTTAAAATTTTTGCCAATAAACGCCAAAAAAAATAGCGACCCATTAGGCATCGCCACTTTCACCCTGTTTGGTGAAGGTCTCGTTTAAGTTTTTTGACTGGTCATAAATGCCACCGGCCGACAATCCCACCACTAGCCCCTGCATGATTTGCTCATGCCACTGGAGCCCATGAAATACCAAAAAACTGAGTGCCACCCCAATAAACAGGTTAATCAACGGAATCCACTTCCCTGGGCAGCCCATGTTTTTTATGACTTGGCTTATCCCAACAATCATGGGAATCAAGGTCGCCACCTGAACCATTGCAATCCCTCCCCTTACTACTCAAAGTATATGGATGGCAAGTTGGCGATATGCTAAAAAACGGCATTCTTTTTGGCAGGTCCATGGAATTTCACAGGTTGCTTTTGCATAGTTTGTCTAGAGGTGACGAGAATGAGTGATAACCCTATCAAAAAATTAGGAACCCATGATTTAAACGACGCTTTGGGTTTGGTGCTAAAAACTTTCCTTGAATTTGAAACGCCGCACTATTCCTGCGAAGGGCTTCGGGAGTTTAAGCGTTATATCCAGCAAGGGCCCATGGAGAAACGGCTCCAGGGGGGCGGGCTGGTTTTTTGGGGGTATGTATCAGATGGGGAAATCGTTGGCGTCATCGCCATCAAGCCGGCAGGGCATATCGCCCTTCTCTTCGTTGATTCGGCGCATCAGCGCCAGGGCATCGGGCGAAAGCTCTTTGAAACTGCGCAACAGCATTTATCCCATCATGGCTGCCAGGAAATCACGGTACATGCCTCGTTGTTCGCCGTTGATGTTTACCGCCGCCTCGGCTTTCGGGCAACGGATGCCCAGCAAGAAGAAAATGGCATCCGTTTTGTCCCCATGAAAAAAGTGGTTGCCCTCAAGAAGCCTTAGGGTATTTCTATTAACTCGCTTTGCTCGTATGAGTGAGGATTTTTTCGTCCAGCCGAGGAAGTGAAAATGCAGTAAACCGGAGCGTTCATGGCATTTTTACTGACGAAGGATGGGCGGAAAAAGACCACTCATACGAGTGAATTGGAGTTAATAGAGGTGCCCCTTAGTCAAAAAATACTTTGGAAAATTCAAGCCACACCCGTCGTTCTTCCCGGTTGAAGCCCATGTCGTCAATGAATTTCAAGTCCTTTGCTTGTGCCATGCGCTTTAATGTATCAACTTCCAGCGCAGTGGCTTCAGGGTGGAAATATTGTTTTTGATACGATTTCAGTTCCTGGTAATGGCGGCCCACTAAATAATTGGAACGCCCGCAACGCTTCCACTTTTTAGGGTTCAGCCCCTGTTTTTTAGCAAACCCCAGCCAGGCTTCCAATCCTTCGCTTTCCCCGTTTTTCACCCCAATGTCCTTGAATTTAGGGTGATGGCGTTTTCGGGCCACGAGGGCAACCAGGCTGATCGCCATAATTGCCCCTAAAATACCTATTCCATAATAATCCTGTTTGTTTAATTTGTTCTGCCTTCCCAACATATGCATCGCTCCTTTTGAATGGCTTCTCTTAGTATGCGCATTTTTAGCAGGATTATAATTTTTGGGAAATGCAAAAGCCGTAGGCAAACAATCGCTGCGGCTTTGCAAACTTCCCTAACTGAAAAGATGCTGCCAAAGGGTTTCACTTTGACAGCATTTTTTTAGTTTGTGATTACCTCTTTGACCCTGCCGACTTGTCCATCCTCCAACCGGACCTTGATGCCATGGGGATGGTTTAGGGACTTGGTCAGGATGTCCTTGACGATGCCCCGGGTCAATTTCCCGCTGCACTGGTCTTGTTTTAAGACAATGTCGACCGTCACGCCAGTTTTTATGTTGATGCGTAGGTTGCCATTCATAACTGTATCTTCTCCCTTGCTAGGTGTTGGTGGGGGTGCCCCACTTCTTGAACAAATCATTTTCTATCCCGAGGCAATCCATGAGCTTGCCAACTATGAAATCGATGAGGTCGCCCATGGTCTTGGGATGCCCATAAAAGCCCGGTGCCGCTGGAAAAACGATTCCACCAGCTTGGGTGATTTTTAGCATATTTTCCAGATTGATGGCATTCAAAGGGGTTTCCCTGGCAAGCAGTATGAGGGGGCGGCGCTCTTTTAAGCAAACGTCGGCAGCCCGCATCAAAAGGCTAGTGGATATCCCATTGGCAATTTGCCCAAGCGTCCCCATGGAACAGGGCGCAATCACCATCCCATCCGTTTTATACGACCCGCTGGCGATGGCGCTGAAAAAATCATCAATGTCCTCCAGTACCAGGTCCAGCCCCTGGCCCAAAAGCCCCTGGACAAAACCAGGGATTGGCTCGCCGGTTTCAAAAAGGGCGACTTTTTCGGCGGTCTTGCTTGCCACGACATGGACTTTCACCCCGGCTTTGGCCAATTCTTCAGTCAGGCGGAAGCCGTAAATGGCGCCGCTGGCCCCTGTCATGCCAACTGTAATCGTTTTTTGCACCTTAACCCCTCCCCTTTCAATCAATCCCATATTCCGCCCAGCGGCGGCTGACTTTTTCCTTGATGCCCTCGCTCATGGCAATGTCATCAGGCCAGGCGCGCGGATGCCCATGGGCTTCCCGCTTTTTAGTTGCGTCGATGCCTAGGCGCACGAAATCCTGTCCGTTGTTTTTTTGCAAGTCCCGATGGGCATCGATGTTATTAAAGACTTTCCATGCCGATTTGGACAAATCCGCTAAATCCACATCCCCGTCAAATAAAATAACGATTTTTGCCTCTTTAAATGCAGGTAGCTGCCAAAGTCCCTTTAAGAGTTCATGCCCATGGGCATGGTTTTTTTTATGAAAAGAAATGGTAATAAGGCAGTGACTTTCGGACTGGCAGACCAACCGAACATCCACCAGTTCGGGAAACTGGGCCTTTAATGCGCCAATGCCAGCCAACGGCTTGCCAACAACCTGGAATCCTTTTGCCCCGTTGGGCTGCACTTTGCGGTTTTCAAGCTCTATCCCTAATTTTTGGGTCGCATCAATCCCTAGCCTGTACCCATAATGGGATGATTCGGAAGCATGGTCAAGAGCGTCTAAGGGGCCTTTGCTGATGATTAGGTCTTCCTCCATGCAGGCGTGGCGGAAAATGGCTTCAAGCACAGCATTAATATCTGAAGGCAAGACGCCATCATCTACGACAATAATCATTTTCGTGTACATCATTTGCCCAAGCCCCCAAAAAGCGTTCATAATTTTGGGGCCATGCCCCGGGAACCTTTTTTTTAGGGAAACGATGACACAATTATGGAACACCCCTTCCAACGGAAAATAATAATCTGAAACTTCCGGGTACTGCATCTGGACCAGAGGCAAAAAAATCCGTTCGGTTGCCTTGCCAATGTAGCAGTCCTCCATTGGCGGCTGCCCGACGATGGTCGTGGGGTAGACGGCGTTTTTTTTATGGGTGATGCATGTGAGATGAAACACCGGGTAAAAATCGGACAGGGAATAATAACCGGTATGGTCGCCAAACGGCCCTTCTTCCCTTAAGGGTTCCTTTACGTCCACATATCCTTCCAAAACAAACTCCGCATCAGCGGGGACGTAAATCCCATTGGTCTTTGACTTGACCATCCGCACGTTTTTTCGGCGCAAAAAGCCTGCAAACATCATTTCATCAATAAATTTGGGCAAAGGGGCCGTCGCTGAATACGTGATGGCAGGGTCGCAGCCAATGGCAACAGAAACCGGCATTTTCCCGCCTAGCTCCCGGTACTGTTCATAAATTTCACGGCCATCCTTATGCCAGTGCCAGTGCATCCCGGTAGTTTTCCCGTCATAAACCTGAAGCCGGTACATCCCCGTATTTTGGACGCTTGTCTTTGGGTCTTTGGTCATGACCAGCGGCAAGGTAATAAATTTCCCACCATCTTGGGGCCAACACTTCAAAATGGGCAGCTCCAGCAAATCCGGGGAAAAATTGACCACTTCCTGGCAGGCGGCGTGACGGGTTTTAATAGGAAAAGCCGAGAGCAGGCGCCAGGCGAGGGGAATTTTTTTGAAGAGCTTTTTAACCCCCAAATAAGATCTCAGGTCAATCATGTCCCGGATATCGGCGGCAATTTCATCCATGCTGCCCACACCCAGTGCCAGGTTCATCCGCTTATAAGTGCCCATGGCATTGATGAGAAGGGGAAATTTTGAATTTTCAACATTTTCAAATAGCAGCGCAGGCCCGAATTTTTTAGAGACCCGGTCGCAAATTTCCGTAATTTCAAGATCAGCAGAAACTGGTACCTTGATGCGGACCAGTTCCCTATCCCCTTCTTCCAACTTTTTGATAAACGCCTGCAAATCCCTGTAAGGCATCGCAATGCACCTCCACTACGAGGGCCAATCCTAAATTGCAAGATGCCCTATCATGTGATTACCATTATATCAGAAGACGTTAGCATTTCCAAATTTTGTGAAAAAAAAGCATCAAAAAAAAGCCGCCCTAATTTAGACGGCCCTGAAATTTCTCCAAAAGAATCGAGACAGCTTCCTTGCTTGCCCTCAGGATTAAATATTGTCCCGCCAAAAATGGACCGGTTGCCACCCTAACAGGCGCTTCGCCTTTTTGTTGCAATAAACCGGCTGGAACCCGTCCAAATCCGCACGGATGTCTGTCACGGTTGGAAACTCCGCTTTCACCAAGTCGATGCTTTTTATGTCCTGGCAGTTGTCGTTGGCACCGATGTTCATGACGCTGGCGCCAAGGCCTTCGGCTTCAATCGCCAAGCGGCATGCCGAGGCGATATCCCTGGCATCGATGTAATTCCATAAATTCCTTTTCCTAATAGAAGTATTATTGATGAACCCCGGGAAAATTTCGGGATACATGGCTGGAGCAATGATGTTACCTAGCCTAAAGGACACGATTTGCGTCCCGGCACGGCGGTTAAAGCCTTCCGCCACTACTTCGGCTGCCACTTTGCCCATGCCATAGCAATCCTCCGCCCATGCTGGGTGCTCTTCGTCCACCGGCAAATACTTCGGAATCAAGTCCTCCTTGGCAAAGCAAAACCCGTAGGCGCACTCGCTGGAGGCGATGACTACTTTTTTGATGCCAAGGCCCGCACAGGCTTCCATGATGTTGTAGCTGCCCATGATGTTGTTCCTAAATGTCACTTCGTTGGGATATATGAGCGCACGGGGGATTGCCGCCAAATGGACGACCCCATATGCCCCTTGAAGCATGCCGTACACCTCGCCCAGATTATTCAAGTCCACCGTAAAATGGGGCGCTTTTGCCACTTTCGGCTGCACGATGTCAACGCTTAACACATCGTAGCCCGCTTCGAGGAAATGATCTACCACATAAGGCCCAAGCAGGCCAGCCGTCCCTGTAATTACAATTTTTTTCTTCAATTCGTGCGGATAAAAGCCAAAGCCCTATCCTGCCTCCTTCCTATTATGCCCTTAATCATACCACATTTTAAAACCGATTTGCAGAAAAAATGCTATGGCACCCTTGTTTTTTGCAAGGGGAGCCTAAAACGCGAATTAGCCGTAAGGAAGCCAAGCCATGCTTCTTTACGGCTAATTTTACGATAAGAACCACTGCTCGAAATAAAAGCCCAGGGAAATGGTGGCCAAGTTCCAGATGAAAATGCCCAGGGAGGAATAAATGAGGAAATGGGCGAAGTTTTTTTTGGAGGAGCCTTCCACCAAAGGGATGATGGTGCGGATGATGGGGATGAGTCGGGTCAGGAACATGGTGCGGTCGCTGTATTTGTCCATGGCATCGTGGACTTTTTCCAAGGGTTTTCGGGTCGATTTGAATTTTTTATATAAATAATCAATGAGCCGCTTGCCCACCAAAAAGCCGGCAAAGTAAAGGATGACACTTCCTAAAAGCCCTGCCAATAAGGATACCAGGATGGCAGGCCAAAATCCCACCTCGCCCCTTGCGATGACGATGCCCGTGGCTGGCATGACGACGCCTGCGGGAAGCCCCGGGAGGTTCAAATACTCCAAGAACACGATGATAAACAAAAACAAAACCCCGTATTTTCCCAGGTAATCCAGTACGGTGTTGATATCCAATGAGCCGATAATACTCAGCAAATCCCCAACCTCCTTGGGGAAACCTTCGTTCAAGGTGACCCACAGCGTTTTTCTTTAGTGTGGGCCAAAACAGGCTGGCCTATTCTGAAAGGTGCCCTAAACATAAAAAAACGGGCTTGCGCCCGCCTTTTTCAATTCAACCGTATTGATTACTGCGTAAACTCGTAAAACTCCGAGAGGGCATCTTGAAGGACGGTAAGGTTCAGGGTGTAAACCACATATTGCCCATGTTTTTCAGAACGCACCAAGTTGGCATTTTTCAAGATGTTCAAATGGTGGGTAATCGAGGGCTTGCTCATGTCGAACAAGCGGGCAATTTCCCCTGCGTTCATCTCACCGATCTTAAGTTTTTTGAGGATGGTCCGGCGGGTGGGGTCCGCCAATGCTTGAAATATTTTATCCATATGCTGTAATCCCGCTGCGCTACCGCAGCAGTTTCCCCCCTTTCTGTTTTGCAGTCGGCCTATACTCTATTACATGATTTGCCTGCCCGATATATTCGAGAATTTCAAAGTTTCGTAAAAACAGAGGAAATTTCGGCAAAAATGCTCTAGTTATCTAAATTTATTATACGCCATCATTTAGGAACTTGTCAAATTACCCGCTAAATTTGCTAAAATCTAAAAATTTTTTTGTCGAATTGGGCGTTTGCTGAATAAGCTATAATAAAGGGAGGGGTTGCCATGACACGCTCTATAAAAAAGGCCCACCATTGTACGGCGGGACATGTCAACTGCACCATCAAAAAATCAAAGGATGCCTACCCGAGCCTTGGCAGCAGCAAAGGATTGTTTGTCTTTACTTCCCAGTATGGCGACGAACCGGTCCGCTACTGCTATGCCAATACCACCGAAAAATTTGAGCGTCCCCACCAATTCGCCTATGAAGTCTGGCTTGAACCCCAAAAAAGCAGCAAGGCTCCCATGATGGTTGCCCTCATCCCCTATTACGACCTGGCCTTAGGTTGTAATTGGCGGGATTATCTTTTACCTGACGAATACAAGCGCGCCCTTTTAGAACTTAGGCTTTGCGAGAATAAGCTGGATTCCCTCATCGATGCTAAAATCGGGCTCATACAGCATCAAGCGATGTCCGCCTGGAACGAAGGGGCAGAAGCGAAAGCCATTAAAAAAAATGCCGAGATCCTTAGCAGGTACCAGGAAAATAAAAAGAATTTCGAGGTTGTCTGGGGTTATGGAACTTATGATTTTATTTTTGATGTGTTCGGGAACCTGCGCAACGAGGAATTTTTGCAATGGGTCCAGGAGCTGAAGGCGGGCCAAAAAAAGATGAAGGACAATCCTTCTTTCCAATATAAAAAAAACCAGCAAAAAAAACAGCAGGCCGTCCCGCCAAAGCAATCTTTCAACGATTCGGAAAAAGCCTGGCTGAAAAAATTTTACCGGACCCTGGCCCACGAGTACCATCCCGATTCAGGTGGGGAGACCGAGGCCATGATTCTCATCAACAAGCTGAAAAACGAATGGGACGTCTAACGAAAAGAAGGGGCTGTAGCGGCAGGGGCAGAAAAAAATGTCCCTGTCGCTACAGCCCTTTTCCCCCGGTTTATCATTCCTCATCCCAAAGGCGCACATTGGTGGAAATATTGGCCACCAAAACATTCCCGAAGCTGGCAAAATAAGAAGCCGCGACCCCTGGCAAAAAGGGGGCAATCACCATCAGTGGCAGCAAGAACAAGCCGCAGGCCAGGACTTTCCCGCGGTAGCTGGCGATGCCATCCAGCATTTTTTTAATCTGCCTGGCAATACGCCAGGGGATTTGCAGTTTCTCTATCAATAAAAAACCAGCCCCAAACCCAAGCCAAACTACCCAGGCACCCGGTTCGGCAAAGGAAACCGGACCAAGCGAGACCCGTCCAGACAAATTGATGGCGGCATAAGCCGCCAAAAGCACGAACAGGACGGTCGCAAGCACTACCGTTGTGAAAAACTTTTTGCTGAGCATTTCTTTGGGCAGCGTCAAGGTTAAAAACAGGGTCAGGCTGAGCAAAAGCCCCGTCGTCAAAAAATTAACTACCATTTGCAACACGCCCTTTCCCTTTAAACATATGGCTAACAGGCGGCTTTTATGCCCTAAGGCCATGAAAAAAACCGCCCACATATTTATGGCGGTTGATAATTTATAGGTTATCGGCGGGGTTCTTTGTCCCACAACCAGGACTTGATTATGGCCAGATGCTCCCTTGCTTCTTCCTTTAACCGCTTGCCTGCTGGGCTTTTGGCACCGATGACCCGGGCTTTTAGCCCTAAGCGGCTTGCCAGGAATGCGGTTCTGATGGCATGGAACTCGCTGCTGACAATGATGCAGGGCCCCGAACTCATCCCCCGGCAGTTGCGTAAATTTTCATATGTCGTCAAGCTTTTGCTTTCCATGAAGATGCACTGGGGATCCATCCCCCTCTCCAGCAAATAATCATGCATAACCTGAGCTTCTGCACCCGTGGCCTCATCCGCCCCACCACCGGAGACGATGACTTTCAGTTTTTGGTTGGACTCCCATAATTCAAACCCTTTGTCAAGCCGGCTTTTTAGCATGGGCGTTATTTGCCCGCCCGGCATCTTGGCCCCAAGGATAATGAGGACATTTGCCCCTTCAAGGGTTTCCCGGCCCAGGCTTTCATTCATTTTAAGGTGCATGACGATGATGTAAATAATCAGCGCCGAAAAAAAATACATACTTCCCACCCCTTTGGTATACACCCTATCCTATTCAAAACCCTGTCGGCTGGTGCCAGTCCCTAGCTAAATAATTGGTTGCTAAAAAATCGGTCAGGGGGAAGTTACTGGGAATGACCAAGAAAATACTTCTGAAAGCCTTAGGACCGAATGGCATCAACGAAGCCCTGGCCTAAAAAGGTGTAGGACCCAGCGAATTTCTGGGTCCTACACCTTTTTACTGCCTATTAAAACCTAAATCCGCCGCGGCCTTTGCCTTTGCCTTTTTTAGCTGGCACGCCGCCACCGAATCCAGGCCCAGGCGCTTTCCCGCCAGCCTGCATGGCACCCGTCATGCGTTCCATTTGCTTCGGGTCCATCTTGGAAAATTGCTTCATCATTTTTCGCATGTCCAAAAACTGCTTGATCATACGGTTGACTTCATCCACGCTTTGCCCACAGCCTTTGGCGATGCGGGTCTTGCGGGCACTGTTGATCAAGTCAGGGTTCTTTCGCTCAGCTTCGGTCATAGCGTAAATAATAGCTTCCGTGCGTGCCATCTGTTTTGGGTCGATGTCCACGTTTTTCAGTTGGTTGCCGACTCCAGGAAGCATTTTCAAAATATCGCTGAAAGAACCTAGTTTTTTCATCTGCTTCATCTGCTTTAGGAAATCATTGAAGTCGAAGGAAGCGTTCATGAATTTCTCCGCCATTTTCATGCTTTCTTCTTCGTCAAAGTTTTCCTGGGCTTTTTCGATCAGGGTCATGACATCCCCCATGCCCAAGATACGTGAAGCCATCCGTTCCGGGTGGAACACTTCGAGGGTGTCAAGTTTTTCCCCTAACCCGATGAACTTGATTGGGACGTTGGTCAATTTACGGATAGAAAGGGCTGCCCCACCGCGTGAATCCCCATCGAGTTTGGTCAAGATCACCCCGCTGAGGTCCAGTTCCTTATGGAAGGTTTCCGCCACATTGACCGCATCTTGTCCGGTCATCGCATCGACCACCAATAAAATTTCCTGCGGGCTCACCCGTTTTTTGATCTGGCTTAACTCGCCCATCAGATTTTCATCGATGTGAAGGCGGCCGGCCGTATCTAAAATCACCAGGTCATGGCCATGCTCTTTCGCATAGGCAATCCCTTCCACAGCAATGTCCACCGGGTTGGCATCCGTCCCTTTGTCAAATACCGCAATACCAAGTTGTTTTCCGAGGGTTTTCAACTGATCGACAGCGGCCGGACGGTACACGTCACAAGCTACCAATAATGGGTTCTTCTTCTCTTTTTTGCGAAGAAAAAGGGACAATTTCCCAGTGTGGGTTGTTTTCCCAGCACCTTGGAGCCCGACCATCATGAAGACAGCCGGCTTACTGGCTAAATTAAGCCCTTCAGCAGTTTCACCCATCAATTTGGTCAGTTCCTCATTGACGATTTTAACGACCTGCTGCCCAGGTGTCAGGCTTTTCATGACGGCTTCCCCAACCGCTTTTTCTTTTACTTCATTTATGAATTCACGGACGATTTTGATGTTGACATCGGCTTCAAGCAAAGCCAGGCGGACTTCCCGCATCATGACATCAACGTCTTTTTCCGTCAACTTTCCTTTTCGGGTCACTGTTTTTAGTGCGGACTGCAAACGGTCCGAAAGTGTTTCAAATGCCATTTTTATTCCTCCATAAGCCCTTCATCCAAACCTTCCAGGGCAATGATTTTTTGGATTTTTGCTAAAATATCCCCTTGATTGGAAAGGGTTTTAAGGCAATCAAGCAAATGCAGCCGCTGCTGCTGTTTTTTTACGAGGCTTAATTTTTCCTCATAGTCCAGCAGCAGGTTTTCCGTGCGCTTGATGTTATCAAATACCGCTGGGCGGCTGATTGCAAATTGCTGGGCGATTTCATTTAGGGACCAATCCTCTTGGTAGTACAGTTCAAAATAATTTTTTTGCTTCGGGGTCAGCAACAACCCATAAGCATCATAAAGGCTGTTCATCAAGGTAACTTTTTCGATCATGCCCCATCCTCGAACAAGTCGGCAAAAAGCCCATAAATGTATTGCTCAATGTCAAAGTGAACCAAGTCCTCAGGCTTTTCACCAAGTCCCACATATTTGATGGGAATCCCAATTTCGTTGCGGATGGCCAGCACGATGCCGCCTTTTGCCGTCCCATCAAGTTTGGTTAGGATGATCCCGCTGACTTCCGTTGTATCTAAGAAGGCTTTGGCCTGGCTCATGCCATTTTGCCCAGTCGTTGCATCCACCACTAAAAGGGTATCATGGGGGGCGCCTGGCACTTCGCGCTCAATGACCCGTTTGACTTTTTCAAGTTCTTTCATTAAGTTGACCTTGTTTTGCAGGCGTCCGGCTGTGTCGCATAATAACACATCGACACCTTCTGCTTTCGCTTGCTTTAAGGCGTCAAACATAACGGCAGATGGGTCGCTCCCTTCTTTTAAGGAAACGACCGGCACCCCGACCCTTTCACCCCAGACTTGGAGCTGCTCGATGGCACCCGCCCTGAACGTGTCGCCTGCTGCAAGCATGACCGATTTGCCCCGACCTTTGAGCTGATGGGCAATTTTAGCGATGGATGTGGTCTTGCCAACACCATTGACGCCGACAAACAAAATAACGGTCAAGCCTTCTTTGTTCATTTTAAGGTTGGAATTGACAAATTCGCCCTTGACGTAGATTTCAAACAATTTATCCACCATGAGGCGCTGAAGCTCCTTAGGGTCGGTCACCCCGGCCTCCAGTGCCGCTTCCTTAAGCTGCCCGATAAAGTCCACGACGGTATCCACGCCAATATCGGCCATAATGAAAATATCTTCCAGTTCTTGGAACAGGTCCTCGTTGATGTCCGTGTAATCGGCAAACAAGGACTGAAGTTGGGTTAAAAGGGTCCCCCTTGTTTTTTTCAGGCCTTCTTTATAATTTTCCTGTGCCCGGCGCTCGGTGTCAGAAACTTCCTTTTTGCCACCGAGGGCACTTTTGATCCGGTCAAAAAATCCCATCATTTCCACACCTTTCTATGCTATTTCTTCATCTAAGTAACCGCCCACGGTGTCCATGCGCACGGAAACCAGTTTCGTGACGCCCCGTTCCTGCATGGTGACGCCATATAAGACGTCGGCTTTTTCCATGGTCCCTTTACGGTGGGTGATGACGATGAACTGGGTGTCTTGGCTAAATGCCTTCAAATACGTGGCGTACCTGGACACATTGGCCTCATCAAGAGCCGCCTCAACCTCATCCAAAATACAAAATGGGACGCTTCGCACCTTCAGGATTCCAAATAGCAAGGCGATGGACGTCAGTGCTTTTTGCCCGCCTGATAACAGGTTTGAAGTCTTGAGCTTGGTCCCCGGCGGCTGTGCGATGATCTCGACCCCCGTTCCCAGCAAGTCGTCTGGATCCGTCAGGATCAAGTCAGCATTCCCCCCGCCGAAAAGTTTTTTGAAGATCTCAATGTAATGGACGCGGACCTGGTCAAACGTTTCCTTGAATTTAGCCGCCATTTCCACATCCATTTCGTTGATGGTTTCCTCCAAGTTCTCCTTGGCGATGAGCAGGTCGTCTTGCTGGGCCACTAAAAAGTCATACCGTTCCCGCACCCGCCCGTATTCAGCGATGGCGCCTGTATTGACTTCGCCCAGTGCCTCGATTTCTTTTTTGTATGCCATAATTTTCTTTTGGGCGTCCTGCACGGCTTCTTTCAACGGATAATTTTGCACCACGAAGTCATAGGTCATCTGGTAATCTGTTTCAATCCGCTTGAGCAGCGCGTCCATTTCCACGTCGATTTTTCCAAGGGCGACTTCATTTTTATGGACGGTTTCAGAAAGGGCCTGGGCATGGCGGCGCCCTTCCCTTAAGCTTAGTTCCGTTTGTTCCAGTTCAAGGGTAGTTTTGGACTGATTGGCCCTGTCAACTTGGATTTGTTCCAAGATTTCCTCCCGTTTGACCCGCAGTGCCGAAACTTCCACCCCTAGCCGCTCGATTTCACCATCGTTACCAACTAATGTCCCGTCGCTTGAATTGATCCGCTCACTTATTTCATCCAGTCGCCCCCGCACGCTTCCTAGTTCGGCATAATAGCGGTCCTGGTCAAGTTCCCGCCCTTCAAGCTGTGTTTCCAATCGGGCAAGCTCGATTTTTTTATCGGTAATCCCCTGAAGGAGCCCGGCTTTCAATTGTTCTTGCTGCCCAATCTGCAACTCGAGGTTTGCCATGATTCCTTCTTTTTCAAGGATGCCCGCTTCCAGTGCGACCCGTTTTTCAGCGAGTGAATTAAGTTTTTTCGCCAGTTCTTGCGCTTCTTTTTTCAAAATTTCTTTTTGGGACTGCAACAGCCGCAATCTTTCATCCAGGGAGCGTGCCTTATATTCGTAAGCGACTTTTTCGCCATTCAGTTTGCCCAGGCGTTCTTTCAGCCGATCGCCTGAAGCCAGGAGTTTCTCTTCAATGCTTTTTTGCTCTTGCAATTGCCCCTGCAATACAGCAACCTGCACTTCCAGGGCTTCCTTATCCAAAATTTGCTGATCCAGGCGTTGGCGGATGTCCTCCAGTTCATTTTTTTGCCTGAGCAAAGAAGAACCTTGGCGTTTGACCGCCCCACCTGTCATGGAACCACCGGTGTTGACCACATCACCTTCAAGGGTCACGATACGGTAACGGTAAGCTAGGGTTTTCGCCAACCGGTTAGCGCTGGCAAGGTCCTTGGTCACTACGATGCTTCCCAAGAGGTTCCCAAAAATATGGCTGTACTTCGACTCATAGTCTACTAATTTGGCAGCCACTCCTACCACACCAATTTCTTGCTCCACCTGTCTTTGGATTTGTTCCGGCAGCATCCTGGGCTTGATGACATTCAGCGGCAGGAAAGTCGCCCTTCCCGCCCGCTTATCCTTTAGGTACCTAATCGCTTGTTGGGCATCCTTATCGGTTTGTGTCACGATTTGCTGCATCATCGGCCCTAAGATGACATCCATGGCTGTTTCCAGTTCTTTTGGGATATCCACTAACTGGGCAATGGCACCTACAATCCCTGGCACTTTGTTATGTTCCTTGGCCTGAAGGATTTTCTTAACCCCTTCATTAAAGCCGGAAAAGTCTTTTTGGGCTTCTTCCAGCCAATGGAGCCTCCCTTGGGTTTTATCAACTTGATGGGTCAGGGCGACCCACTCATTTTTAGCCCGGCTATGGTTTTCCTCAAGCTCCTTGGTTTTTGAAAAAGCCGCTTTATAGTTTTGGCGCCGCTCTTTCAGTTCCTCTTCCATCCGTTCAAATTTTTCAAAAAAGGTGGCGGTTTCTTCAGCAAGCGCCAATTTTTCACCTGCTGTGCCCGTTATATCAACCCTTGTCTGTTCGAGGGAGGTCTCCGCTTTGTCCACCTGCCCTAAAACTGTCTGGTATAGGTCTTTCACTTGCACCAGTTGGTTTTGAAAACTATAAAATGCCGACTTTGCCTCTTCGTGCTGGGTCTGCAAATCCGCTTCAAGATGTTGGTATTTCGACTCGGATGCTTCTAAATCAGCGCGGGTCTTTTGTATCTGCCCTTCCGTTTTTTTAGTTGCCTCCCCTGCCTCCTTAAAAGATTTTTGGGCAAGTTGCAGGGCAGCCTTCAGGCTTTCTTGCTGGCGCCTTAATTCTTCTTTGTTTGTCGTGGCGTTTTTTTGCCGTTCTGCCAAAACATCCCGCTGCCCAGAAAGTTTTTGGATAAGCTCCGATGTTTCAACCAATTTTTCCTGGCAAGATGCTAAATCCTTTTCTTTCTTGATGAGAACGTCCTTTAGGGATTGCCGCAAAGCATCATCGGCTGCCGATTTTTGGTTGATGGCCAAAAGTTCGATTTGGGCTTCTTGGTTTTGCGACCTGGTTGCCAGCGCCTGGGTGTTCAGCCGGGTAATTTCATATCCTAGCATGGCAAGTTCTGAGCTGCTCATTTTTCCCCTCAGTTCTTGGTAAGCCTGGGCTGTTTTCGCCTGCTTTTTCAAGGGCTCGATTTGGTCCTCAAGTTCATAAATGATGTCATAGACACGGCTTAGGTTGTCCACCGTCGATTGCAGCTTGCGCCCGGCTTCTTTTTTCCTCATCTTATATTTCAAGACGCCGGCGGCTTCCTCAATGATGACGCGCCGTTCGTCAACTTTAGATTCAACAATGGCTTTGACCCGGTCCTGTGATATCATGGATAGCGAATCGTGCCCAATTCCCGTATCCATCATTAAGTCCACGACATCCTTTAACCTAACCTTTTGGCGGTTGATCAGGTATTCGCTTTCCCCTGTCCTAAATACCCGCCGGGTCACCCCGATTTCATCAAAATCAAGCGGCAGGGTTTGGCAGCTGTTGTCAAGGACCAAAGTAACCTCCGCATAATTGAGGGCTTTTCTTGTCTGGGTCCCAGCAAAAATTATATCCTCCATTTTCCCGCCCCGCAACGACTTGGCGGACTGTTCCCCTAACACCCAGCGGACGGCATCGGAAATATTGGATTTCCCTGAACCATTGGGTCCAACAACCGCAGTGACCCCTGGTTCGAACTGGACCGTTGTTTTATCTGCAAACGATTTGAAACCAATGGTTTCGATTCTTTTCAAATACATATTTATTCATCCTTACCTGCACATAGTTACTTTTAATTATACCATAACCTGCCCCTTCCTCCTATAAATTGCAAAACTTTTTATTTAAGGGACGACTAAGGGTCAAAAAGAGCCTTGATGCTTGTGCATCAAAGGCCCCGTTTTTTGATAAAAATATCTTATTGGGTAAGTTGGGCGTAGAGTTTGCGGTGAAGCCCTTCAACATCCGAAGCGTAATTGGACAAAAGGGTAATGGAACGGCCCTTTAGCTTGTCCAAGGAACTAATGAAAGCAACCCCTGGCTGGTTGCCCTTGATATAAGGCATGTATTCCCCTTCATCATTGCACACTTCTTGTAGCCACAGCCCATAGCTATAAGCCGATACCCCTGCGGGTACTTTTGGGTTCAGCATTTCCCTAACCCAAGGCTTCCCGACCAAAGCCCCATCTTTTAAAGCCAGCCAGAAGTTTTCTAGGTCTGATGCCGTCGTATAAGCACCGCCTGCACTATTGCCTTTTACTTCTACACAAAATATATTGGCATAGTATTCGCCTGTTTGGCTGTCAAAGCAATAACCCGTCGCGCAAGATGGCGGTAATTTATCCAAAGCGTAAAAACCGGTTCCTATCATCCCCGCAGGCCCAAAAACCACCTTCTCAATAAATTGCTCAAATGGCATCCCGGACACCGTTTCAATGACCAATCCCAGCAGGATGTACCCTGAGTGCGAATGGATAAATTTTGACCCTGGCTGGGATTGCATGGGTTTATGGATGAAAAGAGGTAAAAAATCAACGTGGTTCCTTAAAAAGGCATAAGACATTTGCTGATGGTTGGCCACCAAGGACCGCTGTTTTCTCGGCACTTCCTCACGGTAATCGCCAATTCCTGAGGTATGTGTGAGCAAGTGGCGAATATTCACCCCAGGATCGACATTCCCTAAATTTTGCTCCAAGATGTCCCTCACCTTATCATTTAAGGATATTTTTTTTTGTTCTACCAATTTCAATATCCCCACAGCAGTAAAAATCTGGCTTGCTGATGCGATGGGGAATTTAGTTTCAAGTTTATTGGGACGGCCATTGGCTAAATCCGCTTCGCCGCTTGCCTGTTTATAGATCCATTTGCGGTTTTGCTCAATGGAAATAACACCCTTAAAATCATTTTGGATCAATTGGTCCATAAAAAATCCCCCCTTACCCTATTGTAAGTCATAACTGCCTCAAAAATGTTCAAAAAAGCTGACTGTTTTTGGCAGGTTTAGGATAGGAGGGTCAATCAGGTATATCCAAAAATTCATTCCCCGTCGTCAAATCTGTTGGGATCACTTCTAATGGAGCCATTTTCATAGGCTTCAATCGACCGGTCTAGTTCAATGAATTCCTCCGAAGCTTCCATTGCCAGGTGATAAGACGCCTGTATTTGGGGAGGGAAATGGGTATCGCCTTCCCTGGTTCTTTTCGCAGAAAAGAGGGTAACCGTAATAAATAACAACAGTGCAGCCGCTGCAAGCATAATCCAAAACATAACCGATGCCTCCTAAATGTTTACTAAAAACGGGGCCTCTCCCATTCCATCATACCCTTCGCTTCCGGCTGGTTCCCGCAAGTTTTCCAGGGATTCGTAAAAATCCCCGCCATCCATCAATTCTATCCCATTGCGGCTGGCAAATCGGGTGGCAGCCTCATCGAAACTCCCGGTTGAGATGACGATTAGCCGCTGTGCCGCAACTTCGGCATCTTTCATAGCCCCGAATGCCTCCCGCACCTGTTTGATCCCCACGGCTTCCCCCGCCTGAGCAGCGGTAGCCTTATCTTTATAGATATGGCTCATAAGAGGTGCGGTCTTAAACCATTTCAGGGCCACTTTGGCCCCTTTGGACCACATCAAAAGGTCGATTCCACTTCCAACAGGGGCATCATCAATGGACTCAAATCCCTTAAGCCCAAAAACCTGTTTCAAAAAATAATCAAATGTGGTTTCATCTAAGTGGTTCAATTGTTCAAAAATCAAAAGCTGGCTAAGCTGCATCCGCATCTCTTCCGCTTCCCTAATCTGGGCCCATAACCGGTTTTTCCGTTCATTTTGCTTAAGCTTGGCATAGATGAGCCCGACAAAGACAACGCTCAAAATGACCATATACCAATGCCACATTTGCCAAGAAGCAATCCAGTCGGTAAAACCATAAGAAAAATTGAAAATAACGAAAAAAACGATCAAATAAGCTATGTATACAATTTGTTTATTCATGTTATCACCTAACGTATTATGGGGCACCGCCCGCTGCCTTATACAACCTACTGGAAATTTTGAAAAATTTCAACGCTCATCGCTATCCCATGTTTCTTCGGCAGGAACACAGTCCCGCTTTGGCTGTCTGGAAACAAATGGGTTCCCTTTTACAAAAAAACGAAGCGGCGCCGCTGTCCATTCCCCTTTATTGGGTATCCCAATACGTGCAGATGCGGCAATTTCCCTAGGGATTTTAGTCGCCGGGAAGTCCAGGCTCAATGGCCCCTCACCCAATACGCTTCCATCATGTGATTTATCAATGCCCATCGCCTGGCAAAGCTTTCCAGGCCCATTGGTTGCCTCAAAGCCGCACCTTCCCCGCCTAGCCTCCATGACAGCCACCCCTTCGTGGGGTTCAATAGCGCGAATGAGCACCCCTTGGGGGAAACCGGCCTCCTTGGTAATGAAGTTCACATTATGATGCCCATGGATCATATAGACGTAAACCGTCCCACCCGCTTCATACATGGACCTGAGCCTTGGGGTCTTTTTCATCCCGAAGCTGTGGGCTGCCAAATCTTCCGGCCCAAGGTAAGCTTCCGTTTCTACAATCCAGCCGCTAAGCCTTACCCCATCTGCTTCCATAACCATTTTTTTACCCAAAAGCGCCTTAGCCGTTTCCACTGTGCTGCTATTGATAAAATCCATATGCTTCGCCTCCTTTGGCTAAGTTTAAGGATGCCTGGACCGGCCCTTAAAAAAACTGCCAAAAACCAAATATGACTAGACAACCCCGCCTATTTTCGTTATAATCAAAGAAGTATGGACAGCACCTGATCCCTTTTGGGGAAGGCAACAAAAAAAGGGGGACAATCATGAACACACCCAGTAAAAACCGGATAAAGGTAGTACCTGAGATTACCACGAACCTAAGGAATAATTTTGTGCGGGTCCCTGGCATTATCAGGGAAGCCAGTGGCATCCGTTTTTTTGGCAAGCGGCTTAAATCTTTTATTTTCACCACCGACGTGGCCATCATCAAAAACACAGATGCCGATGCCGTCATTGCTGTTTACCCCTTCACCCCACAGCCAACCATTACACAGGCGATCCTGACGGTATCCGACATCCCGGTCATTTGCGGCGTTGGCGGCGGGCTGACCCATGGGACAAGGAGCGGGAACATTGCCCTTCATGCCGAATTCCAGGGCGCCATCGGGGTCGTGCTCAATGCCCCCACCCCATCTGAAACCATCCGTTATGTCAAGGAAAGCATCGACATCCCTGTGATTTGCACCATCGTGTCCGAATTTGCAGACATTGCTGAGAAACTTGAATCCGGGGCTGACATCATCAACGTTTCCGGCGGTGCCAAAACAGCAGCCATCGTCAAGCGGATCCGCAGTGAATATCCTTTAGTGCCTATCATTGCAACCGGCGGGCCCACCGACGCATCCATCAACGAGACCATCGAAGCCGGTGCCAATGCCATCACCTTCACGCCGCCAAGCAACGGCGACTTGTTCAAAGACAGGATGAAGATGTACCGTGAAATCGACAATCAACGCTATCAAGACCATCAAGAAGACTAGGATACCCCTGCGTATCCTTTTTATATGCCTAAAAACGAACAAGCCCCCCAAAAAAACATACACTATATTAAGCAATCATGTTTGGGGGCTAACGCCATGAAAATACATTCCTTTTACGCTACCACCAGCACAGGCCTGACGATTGCGCCTGTGAAGTTCAAGAATCCCGCCCTTTTAGTTGGGCTTTCCGGAGCCGGCAAGAGCCAGCTGCTATCCTATCTGAATGAAACGTACCTGCTGATGTGCGGCCATTTGGAGCCTGACCTTCCCGACGGGGAATTTGGCATGGAATTTTCCCATGAAGAAAAAAACTACCGTTTTTTAGCCACCGTCGAAGGCCATGTGCCGACAATGGCTTTGCTTTACTTAAATGGCGAATTGGTCCCGCCTGAAACCTTGATGAGCCTGCCGGATAAGCCGTATTTATTTTTCGCCAAAAACACCATGGAAATCCGCCAAGACATCGGTTTTTTGCAAAAAGTCCCCCCGCCTGGGCAACTAGAGGAAATCAGGAACATTTATTGCTATATTTTCGAAGATGTGACTGACGTCCATTTCGACCGTCTCTGTTTCAAGCAAGGGCAATGGCTCTACCCCGGTCAGATGTCGGATGGGATGCTAAAAACTTTTGCTTATTTGAAAGAGTTGATATCGGCCCCCAGCGGAAGTGTCCTGCTGATCGATGAATTTGAAAATGGCTTGGGTCCCAATTGCCTGGGTGTCTTATTGGAAGAAATGCTGGCGCGTGATGATGTCCAGCTCATCTTAAGCAGCCACCATCCTTATGTCATCAATAACATACCGCCAAATAACTGGTTGATCACCAGCCGAAAAAACAACCTGGTCAAGACAAAGACAGCTGCTGAAATGGGGATTGGGCAAACCCGGTATGACGCCTTCTTCGAGCTGCAAAACGGGTTGCACCAAGGGGAGGACTCCTAAGATGAACCTTTACATCCTAGTGGAAGATGGAAAGTCCGGCCACAAAATCATAGGTGAATGGATCGGGATGCTCCTTCCCTTTATGAAACGTGCCAGGGATGTCGCCAGCGTCAGGGAAAATTCTTACATTGTATTCAGCGGCTACGGCTATCCCCGCATATTAGGGACCAACCCCGAGTCCCCCGAAAAAAATGTGCTTGGGGCCACCATTGAAACCATCAATGAAAAAGGTTGCTTCGATTATTTCCTGATTTTTTTAGATGGTGACGGTGAAGATAGCCAATCAAGAAAAGACAAGGTCAAACAAAAAATAAGGAATTACCGGATTCCCCTGGCTATCCCTTACTACGTCTTTATCCAAAACATCTGCTTTGAATCCTGGCTCTTAGGCAACCAAGCCCTTTACCCTATCCCGTACAGCAAGTTATTTATGCCATTCGGGCAACATTACAACGTCAAGCGCCTAGACCCTGAGTTGATGCCCAACAACCCCCTTGCCGGCACCCAGACAGCGTCCCTTTACCACGAGCGGTACTTACGGGCCATGCTAAAGGAAAGCGGCTACCATTATAATAAGTCAAAACCAGCCCCCATCGTCTTTAGCCCAGGGTATTTGGACCAGTTAAAATCACGCACGGCCCAAAGCCCACACCTAAAAAGCCTGGCTATATTTTTTGACTTCATGGAAGAATTGGCACGGCTGGCAAAATCGACTGAAAACGGGAGAATACCAGCTGACACCCCCTAAAATATAATCACTCCCAAAAAAAACAGGGCTGACGACTGGCGTCAACCCTGTTCTTTTTGGGAGTGGTCAATAGGAACCTAGCCCAGTTGCCTGCAAGTATTTGGCAAGTATATCCTCTTCCTCAACTACAGGTTGGGAATTGGCGTATTCCCTGTAAATCAGCTTCAAAGCAACCCCTTCTTCAAATGAGGACACTTCAAAAAACGCCTCTTTGTTTTCGCTGTCCCAAATATTTTTTCCCATGAATATCTTCTCATCATCAATGATATATAAAGCCGGAAGGTTGGAAAGTTCCAGGTCATCTAATATTTTAAACTGGGTTTTTCGCTTAATTTCACTGACCTCCACTTTAACCTGGTACTGATAAAGCTGATACATCACCCAGCTGACCAAGCTGATTAAAAAATAAAGTCCGGATTTTAGGAGGACTGACATCGGAAAAAAGATTAATACCAGTGTGCATAAGGCAATGGCCACACGGCATGTGCGCCGTCCAAAAGAAACAAGGCGTTGGACTTTTTCGTCCACACAAATATTCATGGATTCATAAAGGACCTTTTGACAAAAAGCCACGAAGCCTTCACCATTCAGCTCCTGTGATTTTGCTGAGATGGTTAAATGGATAGGAATCCAAGATGGCAGCTTCAAACGATTGAACAGTTGGGGTTCGATCCCGTCGACATAAACCTCAATTTTTTTTGCCGCACCTTCCATTGATTGGCTGACCTGGCTTTTGCTGCAAGGATTTAGGGATTTAAAACTGGTAAGGTCCAACGCGAAAAGCCTCCTTTCAACTTTAAATTATTATGGTCAAAAGGAAATGCCTTAAACGAAAAAAGAAGTCAATTTTTTTCCCCCGGGACAAAAAAAACGATAACCCCCATGACCACTAATAAGTAAGAAACGGAAAATGGGCGAAATGCTGGGAACCAACTGACCAAAAGCAAGGTGATCCCCACTGAAAAACCGATGAGATTCCCACGCCTTAGACCATAATCCCTCATATTGGCAATGCCTGGGACCAAGATGAAAAGGACCCACCAGCTTTGCAAAAACCAATCCAGGCGCCAGTTCCCCAGGGTATCCCCCAAAAAGCCGATGCCTAAAAACACCAGGGCCAGGCCCAAAAGCGTATCTTTTTTATTCATGGCAACGCCTCCCCTCATACAAGTGTCTAGCAACCCGGTTTCTCGAAAAGTTGAAATGGAACAAGCTCCCCGAGGAGAAACCTTGCCCAGCCCGAAGCCTCATTAAACGGTAATGCAACGGATCAGCAGCACATTGTTATACCGCGACAAATCATCAATAATACTTAAATAGCTGATTTCATGGAGCAAATCAATGGTATATACTTCGGTATAAATATTTCCAGCTTCCGTCATTTCCACGGAAAAATCCAGGTCTTTAATGATGATGTTGCGTTCCTGAAAGTAATCTGCTAAAAATTCCTTGGTTTCAATGCGGTGCCTATATTTGATTTCCATTTTTTTGACGGTGCCAATGCGGATAAATTTCTTCAAAATGACCAAAGTCACCATGATTGTCAAAAACAGCGGGAGGGCAAGGATGTAAACCCCATAGCCGATGACGATGCCTAAGCAGGCGACAATCCAGACTGAGGCCGCTGTTGTAAGGCCCTGAATATTATGTTTGGTGATTACAATCGTCCCCGCCCCTAAAAAACCAATGCCGCTTATGACCTGGGCCACTAAGCGGCCAAAGTTGAAGGTAACAGCCCCTTCTTCCATGCCCATCATTTCAACGACCAGCAACCGCTCTAAAATGGCGAAGCTTGCTGCCCCCAAACAAACTAAGATATGGGTCTTAACCCCTGCTGGACGGTTTTTATGCTCCCTTTCATAGCCAATGACCCCCGACATCAGGGTCGCAAGGATTACCCTTAGCAACACATCCCAAACCGACATTCCCAAACACCCCCAAAATTTTATCCCTTTTCATCAAGATATGAAAAAAAGAACGGGGATTATGATGGTCCCTGTCCTCTATTTTTTAGATATTTTCCCTGATTTGGTCGTCAAGTACCTGTAATACCTGGAGTGCCCATAAGTAATCCGGTAAAACCGCATAGGAATGGGCAATTTTTTGGGCGGTTTCGCCAGGGATTAAAAAAACTTCCCTTGTTTCATGCCGGATAAAAACATAGCTTCTTGACCCGTTTTTTATGCCATCGCGCAGTTCAAAATCAGCTGCCCGAACTAAAGTCCTTCCCCCATCCTCTAAAAATTGGGGGATTTCTGACCATTTGATTTTAACAAATCCCTTAAGCAAGCCGTGCACCTCCAAGCCCATTCATATGACTCTATTAAAAAGCAGGCCTTCCCAAATCAGCTTGGAAAGGCCTGCCCGTTTCTTTTTCCTTAAGATGCAACTTTGTTTTTGTGCTCCAAGCGCAGTTTATCAGCAATCATGGCAATAAACTCAGAGTTGGTCGGCTTGGATTTTGTCACACTCACTGTGTAGCCGAAGATGTTAGAGATCGCTTCGATGTTTCCACGGTTCCAAGCAACTTCAATGGCATGGCGGATCGCCCGCTCTACGCGGGAAGCTGTTGTTTTGTATTTTTTAGCAACATCCGGGTAAAGGACTTTCGTGATCGACCCTAATAATTCGATATCATTGTAAACCATGTTGATGGACTCGCGTAGGTACAGGTAACCTTTAATGTGTGCTGGAACGCCCATCTCATGAAGGATATTAGTGATTTCGGATTCAAGGTCGAATTCTTTTTGGACCGGACGGCTAGTAAACATGTTAGCCGCTGTTGACTGGCTGATGCCTGACCCATCGTAACGGGAATTAATGTCGCGGATGATTTTGACAATCTTGTTGATTTCAAACGGCTTCATGATGAAGTAAGAAGCGCCTAACTCAGCTGCGCGCATCATAATCTTTTCTTGGTTAAAAGCAGTAAACATAATGATATGGCGCGGACGCTTGTACATGGAAGCATTGTCTTTTAATTCTTCCAATACACTGACACCGTCCAAGTCCGGCATAACAACATCTAATAATAAGATGTCAACTTCACGGTTGCGAAGGGTGTTTAGGACTTCATTTCCATTTGATGCCACTTCGATGACTTCCATATCTTCCTGCAATGAGATATACTCGGATAATACCGTAATCAATTCTTTATTGTCGTCTGCTAATAATACTCGTAATTTACTCATCATTTGTGCCCCCTATGTTTTCCTGTATGATACTATTAAAATACACTTCACAACAAATTACAAGATTTATTGGCTAATTTACATAATAATACTCCTTTTCACAAGACATATTCGACAAAATCTACTTTTTCTTGTTTTAGCATGTGCCCAAAAGAGGCGTTTTCATCCTTCTTTTGTCATTTGATGTCTAAAAAAGCACGAACCCTATCAAATGGCCCATGCTTAATTAAACTAATTTATTTTTGTGGTTCTACGCTGCGTTTTGGTGGGGTTGTCCCAAGTAATCTATCCCTGATTCTTGAAGCATCCATTCAATAAAAATACCGTATCCCAAAGTGGAATCGTGAACCAGAACATGGGTTACAGCACCAATGATTTTCCCTTCTTGGACGATTGGGCTCCCGCTCATGCCTTGGACGATGCCACCCGTCCTTTCTAATAGCCGCTGATCGGTCACCACATATTTAAGCCCTTTGACGGCTTTTTGCAATTGATGGCTGACCTCGATGATTTCAATATTGAAGGCTTCTACACGGTCCCCTTCCAAAACGGTGAGGATTTGGGCAGGCCCTTTTTTGACCTCTTTGACAAAAGCAATGGGCATTTGCTGCCAGTTGGACTTAAGGCTCGATTCAAATTGCCCATAAATCCCAAAATGATTGTTTTTTTCTAAAGTACCTAAATGCTCGTCAAATAAAATATCTGCGATTTTCTCCCCTGGCTTGCCGGATTTGGCTTTTCTCACAGAGGTCACATTGGAATTAATGATTTCCCCTTTATGGATTTTTACCAGTTGATTGGTATCCTGGTCGATGATTTCATGGCCAAGGGCCCCGTATTTATGGGTTTTGGGATCGATGTAGGTCAACGTCCCGATACCGGCCAGCTTATCCCGCAGGTATAGTCCTGTTGTGACAACCCCATCCTGGGAAATAACAGGTTTGATAGGCATTTGATGGACATCCCCATGGCGATTGATGGTTAGATCCATGTACTTGGCATCCACAGCCCGGAGCAGCTTTTCTTTGTATTCCGCCACTGTTGAAATTTTAGCCCCATTTACGGCAATGATCACATCGCCTTTTTGGACACCTGCTGCTTTGGCAGGGTTGACATCCCCATGTTCAGTGGCGACATGATAAGTATCCACAACGACAAGCCCATCGGTTTGGATTTTAATTCCTATGGCGTCGCCGCCTGCAATCAATTCATAACGGTCCGTATTTTTAGGTAGCGTTTTCTCTTTATTCGCAGAAACACTGTCGCCGGTTGTATATTTTTCATTAAAACGCAAAAGATGCTCATTGCCGGTAGATTGCGCCCAGGCGTATTCGTATGCCGGATTGCTTATGCTTACTAAAAAGAAGACTGAAAGTAATACGAAGGTGATGGATAAAAATTTCATCCTGGTTTCCTGCCTCAATTATTGCGCCTCCTTTCAACTTTATTCGACATGGGATACAATCTTATTATGTTTATTTCACAAGGAAATATCAAGGAAAATGCAAAAAAAAAGAAAATCTTTTAAGGGATTGGGCCTTAAAGGATTTTCCTATAAAAGGTTTTACGCATGGAGCAGCTGCCGTGCATTTTCCATGGCCGATTCCGTAATATCTTCCCCTGACAGCATGCGTGCAATCTCAAGGGTCCGCTCATGCAAGTCGAGCTCTTTGACCCGTGTCACTGTCCGGTTGGCCTTCTCGTATTTGCTGACATGGATATGCTGCCTGGCCAAAGAAGCGACTTGCGGCAGATGGGTGATGCAAAGGATTTGTTTGGTCTTTGCAATTTCAAGCATCTTCGAGCCAATGCTTGATGCTACCAGGCCGCTGACTCCCGTATCTATCTCATCAAAAATAATTGTTGAAATAAGCTGGCCGCGGTTTAGGATGGTCTTTAAAGCCAGCATGACCCGGGACAATTCGCCTCCGGATGCAACTTTATGGAGGGGCTTCAAAGGCTCTCCCTTGTTGGTGCTCAGTAAAAACTGGATGTCATAAAGGCCGTGGTTATAATAAGTCCCGGTCAAAATATTTTCATTTTTCTGCCGGGTGAACTGGACGTCAAACTGGGAATTCGATAGCTGCAGGTCCGCCAGTTCCCTAATCAGGCTCGTCTTAATCTGGCCAGCGATGGATTTCCTGGCTTCATTGAGCCGCTCCCCGACATGAAGAAGGTGCTTATTGGTTTCTTTGACCTTTTGGACAAGGCTTTGGCCATAATGCTCCCCATCTTCTACCTGTGCCAGTTCACTTGAAATTTTTTCATAATAACTGATGATTTCTTCCACTTCCATCCGGTACTTGCGCTTTAGCTGCTGAAGGACACTGATTCTCGCATCAAGGGCCTCCAGTTCCTCCGGTTCATAGCTGAGGCTGCCCAGCTGATGGGAAATCGTGCCCGCGTATTCCTCTAACCCATAGTAAATATCATTGATGGTAGTCACAGCTTCCCCCAAGGCGGGATCCAGGGCCTGCATGGCCGTAGTCAGGTGCAAGGCATCGTAAAGCTGCTCCAATGCCCCCCCTTCATCATTGACAAGCTGTAGGATGCTAGTGAGGGAGCTATGGAGCTTATCGCTATTGGAAATAACCGAACGCCTCTTTTCAAGTTCGTCAAGTTCCCCGATTTTGAGGTTTGCTTTTTCCAATTCGTTTTTTTGAAATTGAATGAGGTCGAGGCGGGCCTGGACTTCTTCGGAATTTTTCCGGTAATCCAAGTAATCCTGGCGGGACTTGATAAATGATTGGAGCGCCTCGGCATATTCCTTGTTTAATTCCCTGAGGGAGTCGTCAATAGCCATATTGTCCAATACTTCGTAATTGAATTCTGGGCTGAATAAGCGGTGGGTATCATGCTGGACATGGATATCAATCAGCTGGGCCCCGATTTGCCGCAGGTGGCTTGCCGTTACCAGCTGCCCATTGACGCGGATTTGCCCATTGGTAGCCCTGCGTATGGTCCGCTTGATGACAATCTGCCCGTCCATTTCAATATCCAGGTCCCCAAGCATTTTTTTAAGGCCGTCATTGGCCTCCACTTCAAAAATCCCCTCCACTACCGCCATATCCTCGTGGTGGCGGATTAAATCGGTGGAGGCGCGGTCGCCAATCAGAAGGGAGATGGCATCGATGATAATGGATTTTCCAGCACCGGTTTCCCCGGTCAGCACCGTCATCCCTGGTTGGAGGTCAAGCTGCAGGGATTCAATGATCGCCATGTTCTTAATGGATAAATGCGTCAACATAATTTCTCACCTACTATAACTGATTATGGGCAGCTTTTACTACCCGCTCCATGTCTGTTTCCAAAACATGGGTTTGCATGGTTTCATTATAACGGATATGGACCAAAAATTCAATATTCCCTTCGCCGCCTTTTATGGGCGAGTAAGTTAGGTTCATGACGCTTAATCCCAGTTCCCCGATGAAGCCAAGTAAATCCTTGATCACCTGAAGGTGGACCTTAGGGTCCTTGATGATGCCTTTTTTCCCAACCTGCTCCCTTCCCGCTTCAAACTGGGGCTTGATCAGGGCAGCCACGTCCCCATTTACCTTCAGCAGGGTTTTTAGCACAGGCAAAATGATTTTGAGGGAAATAAACGACACGTCGATGCAGGCAAAGTCAGGAAGCCCATAGAGCAGGTCGCTTTCAACCATGTGGCGAAAATTGGTCCGTTCCATGACCACCACCCGCTCGTCTTGGCGAATTTTCCATGCTAATTGGTTGTACCCCACATCTACCGCATAAGAGCGGACGGCCCCATTTTGCAGGGCACAGTCCGTAAACCCGCCCGTTGAGGATCCGATGTCGATGATTGTCTTTTCTTCGACGGAGATATCAAATTCTTCGAGGGCTTTTTGCAGCTTGAAGCCACCCCGGCTAACATAAGGGCTGACTGCCCCTTTAATGGTTATCGCGGACTCCACCGGGAATTTTTCGCCGGGTTTGTCAACGCGTTCCTGCCCGACCAGGACCAATCCCGCCATAATGGCACGTTTTGCATTTTCCCGGGAATCAAAATAACCCTGCTGGGCCAATAGCACGTCAATTCGTTCTTTTTTCATGGTCCTCACGACCTTTCTACGATAGCCATGATTTCTTGCTTGATGTCCTCAAGGGACAAATGCAGCTCCTCTAAAATCTCTGGGACGCTCCCATGCTGGACAAATATATCCGGGACTCCCATGCGATGCACCTCAACCGACTGCCTGCTTTGGCTATAATGCTCAAGGATTCCCGTTCCCAGACCGCCAATCATAGCAGCTTCTTCATAGATGAGGAGTTTGGCACCGCCAGATGCCAGCTGATCCAGCATACCGGTATCCATTGGCTTGATGTACCTGGCATTGACAACCCCGACCGAAAAACCAAAATCGGTTTCGAGACCTTCAGCCAGTTTCACTAATTTCTGTAAAAAAGGACCAAAGGATATCAGGTATAGCCCCTTCCCTTCCCGAAGGATTTCCCAGCTCCCAGGTTTTAAAAACTTCCGGTTATGGTAATTCGGGTCTAAAGACGCCACATTCCCGCGGGGATACCGGATGGCAACCGGCCCCTCCAATTGGTATGCCGTGTAGAGCATGTCAAAGGCTTCTTTGGCATCTTTTGGCATCATAATCCTTAAATTTGGGACAGGGCGAAGCATCGGGATGTCATAAAGCCCCTGATGAGTCTCCCCGTCTGCACCTGTAATCCCCGCCCGGTCAATCCCAAAGACGACGTTTAAGTTTTGTCTCGCCACATCGTGATGGACCTGATCAAATGCCCGTTTCAAGAAGGTCGAGTAGATGGAAACAAATGGCTTCATGCCTAAGGCTGCCATCCCCCCGGCCATGGTCACCGCATGCTCCTCGGCGATTCCCACATCAAATAGGCGCTGGGGGAAAGCTTTGGCATAATCCATCAGGGCCGAACCGGCTATCATGGCAGGCGTAATGACCGCAGCTCGGGAATCATTTTTCGTTATCTCGATCATCCCATTGCAAATCAACTGGCTCCAAGAAATTTCTTTGGTTTCGGACTTCCCTTTTGCCCGGCCGGTTTCGCGTTCAAAAGCGGAAACCCCATGCCATGAGCCAAGCCGGTCGTCTTCTGCCGGCTTGTAGCCTTTTCCTTTTTGGGTTTTCACATGGATGATAATGGGGCGTTCCAGCTTCTTGGCGTATTCAAGCGCCCTTGTCAGCTCTTTTAGGTCATGGCCATCCACCGGCCCAAAATATTTAAACCCCATGTCTTCAAAGTAATGCCGCCCCATCACAAAACGCTTGATGCGCATTTTAGCATTACGGGCCCATTCAGTGACGCTCTTTTTATTATGGAGGGCTTTTTTGATCTTGCGCTTTGTCGTCAGGTATGCATCCTTAGTGCGAAGGGTGCCGAACACATTGGCAATGACCCCGACATTGGGGGAGATGGACATTTCGTTGTCATTTAAGATAATGATGACCCGTTTGCCCAGATGGCCCAGGTGGTTGATGGCTTCATAAGCCATGCCCCCTGTTAGGGAGCCGTCCCCGATGACCGCTACAATGTGGTGTTTTTCACCCATTAAGTCCCGGGCTGCCGCCATCCCTACCGCTGCCGACAACGAGGTGGACGCATGGCCCGTTTCCCAGCAGTCATGCAGGGATTCGCTGCGCTTTGGAAAGCCGCTCATCCCCTTGAATTGCCTTAAGGTAGGAAATTTCCCGGCACGGCCTGTCAATATTTTATGCGGGTAGACCTGATGGCCTACGTCCCAGATGAATTTGTCCACCGGGCTGTCGAATACTTTGTGCATGGCAACTGTCAGTTCCACAACCCCCAGGTTTGACGACAGGTGGCCCCCCGTTTTTGATAAAGAATCTATGATAAACTCCCGGATATCTTCACATAACTCCTCTAATTGGCGGTTTGACAAATGCTTCAAAAAAGAAGGGTCATTTATCTCTTCCATTTCAAACGCCATTTTATAAACCTCCTTTTTCTGCTCCTATATGATAGGTCAAATATTCCCAAACTAAACACCGCAACAGGCAAAACAAAGAATGAAGCCCATAAACCACTTCATTCTTTGTTTTAGCTGCTAATTATTCCTGCCGCCTACCAGTTCTATAAAGCCATAAAGGCAGTCAGTGTCCATGCCTTCCATTCTTGTTAAGGCCTGTCGTGCAGAGGATAGTTCGGATTCAAGCATTTCCTTAGCCCCAGACATCCCTAAAATAGATACATAAGTTGATTTTTGGCTGGTGGCATCTTTGCCAGGTGTCTTCCCAAGTTCTTCCGCTGTCCCTTCAACATCCAAGATGTCGTCTTTGATCTGAAAGGCAAGCCCTAAATGGGACGCATAGCCCTCAAGCAACTGGGTGGCTTGTTCATTGGCATTCCCTATAAGGGCGCCTGCCAAGACAGCGAATTCAATGAGCCTGCCTGTTTTGTTTTTATGGATGTTTTTAAGTTGCAAAAGGCCTACTGGGGACTTTTCTGCTTCCATGTCAAGTATCTGGCCGGCAATCATCCCCATAGGCCCTGCCGCCTTTGCCAGCATGCTAACAAGTACCAAACGGACTTCGGCCGGCAACCATCTATCTTCCGCAACCACGGAAAAGGCAAATGTCAACAAGCCATCCCCGGCAAGGATGGCGATGCCATCCCCAAAAACCACATGGTTGGTGGGGACGCCCCTTCGCAGGCTATCATTATCCATTGCCGGCAAATCATCATGGACCAAAGAATAGGTATGGATCATTTCCAGTGCGGCACTTGTGCCGACACCCTGTTCAACAGGTGCTCCCAGGGCTTCCAAAACTGCCAGGAGCAGCAAGGGGCGCAGCCGTTTCCCGCCAGCATTGGCAGAATACGCCATAGATTCCTTCAACGTCTTTGGGGCATCCAACCCATCGACGAGCGAGGCTATTTTTTTTTCAACTAATTGTTTATGCCTTTCCAAACCAGGAGTCCCCATTTTATTTACCTGCCATTTCAAAATCGGAGGTATTGCCATTGGCATCGACCAAGACTGTGACCTCTGCCTCTATTTTTTGCAGTTTTTGATGGCATTGCCCGGAAAGTTCCATCCCTTTTTTATAAAGTTCAATGGATTGCTCAAGGGGAAGTTCCCCCATTTCAAGTTGCCTAACGACATTTTCAAGCTCATTCAGCGCCTCGTCGAAGCTTATTTTGTTTTCAGACATCATTCATCACCTGCCAATTAATTTTCAATGATTTCCTCAACAACCGCAAGGAAATTCCCATCTGCCACAGTGGCACGCACAGCTTCGCCAACTTTCAGCTGGCTGACGCTTCTAACCGCTTTGCCTTCCCCATCCGCCATGACGCCATACCCTTTAGCCAATACGGCAAGGGGGTTCAGGAGCTGAAGCATTGCCAGCGCCTGGCCATAGCCTGTCTTTGACTGCGACATTTTTTTCTCCATGGACTGGGTCAGCAAGGCCTGCATGAAAACAAACCGCTGGCGCTTTGCCTCGATGACCCGTCCTGGAGGGAAATGCCCCAGGCGTGCTTGGGCACTCTGGAGGCGAAACGCCTTTTTGGACTGGGTATCTTGAAGCAGGTGCTGAAGTTTTTCAGTCAATTTATCCACATGCATCATTTTGGGTTCAAATAAGGTGTTGGGATTTTTTAAAATATAATGGTTTGCAAGCCGGTCCAGCTTCTCTTTTTTTTGGTTGAGCTGGTTTGAAAGGTTTTGGCTTAGGCGGCCGGTCAGCTGATTGTAGTATGCTAGCACGTCTGGAAGGGACGGCACTGCCATTTCAGCCGCCCCGGTCGGCGTGGGGGCCCGAAGGTCAGCCACAAAATCGGCGATGGTAAAGTCCGTTTCATGCCCTACGGCTGATATGATCGGGACTTTGGACTGAAATATTGCCCGTGCGACAGCTTCCTCATTAAATGCCCACAAGTCTTCAATCGACCCGCCCCCACGCCCAAGGATGATTACATCCGGCCTAATCCCTTCATTCGCTTGGCGAATGCAGGAAACAATGGACGCCGCCGCATTTTCTCCTTGGACCAAAGCCGGATAGATGAAAATCTGGGTTGCCGGGAACCGGCGCCTGATGGTTGACAGCACATCCCTGATAGCCGCTCCTGTGGGCGAGGTTATAATCCCGACGCTTGCAGGAAATTTAGGCAATGGCATTTTACGGGCTTGGTCAAAAAGCCCTTCCCTACCCAGGCGTTCTTTCATTTGGTTGAATGCCACAAACAGGTTCCCAACCCCGTCTTCTTTTATCGAGCGCACCTGGATGGAATAACTCCCGCCGGCTTCATATACCGAAAGCGACCCTTTGACAATAACTTCCATGCCATCTTTAGGGGTAAACCCGACTGCCTTGGCGGCCTGGGCAAACATGACAGCACTCACCTGCGCTTCCTCGTCTTTTAAAGTAAAGTAAAAGTGCCCCCGGGAATGCCGCTTGAAATTAGATATTTCCCCTTTTAGCAGAACCCCTTGGAGGTTTTGGTCGTAATCGAATTTTAATTTGATGTATTTGGTCAGGGCCCTGACGCTTAAAGGCAATTTCTTGTCTTCCATAGGTTAACCTTCAAGGCTTTCCTTCATTTTATCCAGGACTTTGTTGTTGAACGCCGTTGCCTTGCCATCGGCATTGGAGAATTCCTTAGTCAGCTCCAGGGCCTCATTGATGACCACTGGTGCCATTTCAGTCTTATTGGCAAGCTCAAAGGCAGCTAGCCTCAAAATAGCCTTATCAACCTTATTGAGGCGCTTCAACGACCAGCCCTCAAGGTTTTGTTCAATTACGGCATCCAAAGAATCCAGGTTATTGAAAACGCCTTCCACCAGATGATGGTAAAACTCATCCAATTCGAAATGCTTTTGAAGCTGGTGATGGTCTTTTAAGGATAAATCATCCCCCAATACGCCATATGCTTCTTCTTTTAGGTCTTGGGCCATGGCGGCAATATTTTCAACGGCCTCCGACAAAGGGATGCCCCCTACTTCTGATTGATACAATGTTTGGACCGCTAATTGGCGGGCAATGTGACGGATCATAAAAAAACCACGCTTTCTGTCAAGGTATATATAGTGTAACCTTTTTTTCATATTTTAAATTAACAAAGGATGCCAAAAATCGACAATGGCAGCAAAAAATAAATGGGGGCAAGCCCCTAAAACTTCCCCCTAAAGGGGGCCAAATTTATCAAAATTCGATATTTACCACATGGACATATATCTCTGCCGGCTTGACTGCCGTCATGTGATAGACCATTTGATGGATATTGGACTGGATTTTTTCGGCAACCGCATTGATGGCATGCCCTGCTTTTAGGGAAACATACACGTCAATCACCAATCCATTTTCATCGAACTCCACTTCCACGCCATGGCGGTGCTTTTTTTGGTTGAAGGAATCTGCGATATTTTGGGAAACCCCATCAAGCATCCTCGCTACCCCTTCGACTTCCATGGTGGCATTATGGGCAATGACCCGAAAAACATTGGTATGGATCAAGGTCGATCCAATCGCATTGCTGGTTTCACTGATTTGATAATATTTCGATACCGCCATTTTGTACCCTCCGTCATTGCATATTTACCCTAATGATACTATATTTTACCACTTATTGCAAATACTATCCTCCGACAAAAGAAGCCGTCTCCCGTCAAAACGGGAAATGGCCGCCTAAATGGCTTTCTCACACATAGTATCCGGCAACTTTGACGTATTCGTGCTGGCCATCTTTTTGGGACAGGGGATAATCCAATAAATCATAGCTGTTTTGGGAAATCAGGTAATCCTGCACGGTGCCATCGGCATTGAATATTTTTTGGGTAACGATCATGGTATGGGTCAGGTTATCCCCCATGTATTTAAGTACGATATCACCTGGCTCTAGGTCCTCATACCCTACATAATAAGCAAAAATGCCATATCGCGGCGGTTTTCCGGCGGCATTATTGCCTAATATGAAATTTTTGAGGTATCTGGCACTGGTCCAAGAAGGGCTCCTGGAGCTATCTGAAAACCAATACCAGCGAAATCCGTCGTGCGGACCGGAAGTGACAAAAGGCATCCCCCCGGCATGAAGGACCTGGGAAGCAAAGTTGGTGCAGTTGCCTCCGTATTTTTCATAATCCTTCCAAATTGGGTTCCTAGCCAACGCCCACCGCCGCGCATAGGCAACCGCTGCCTCCCGGTCATAAGGGATCAGTTGCAGGCGCCAGCTGCATCCCAAAAATACCATAACCTCAGCCCCTTTCAATGATGTACTGCTATAGTTTACGCTTATTCCCCAAAAAGGTGAATTTTTCCCTCAAGGCCGCAGAACGAAGTGGCCAGGAGCTACTTCTTTGAGGGTGCCCGAAGGGATGGCTTGGCTGCTGGGATGAAGCGCCCGTTTTTTTTTGCGTTCAAGGATTGGGTCAGGGATAGGGAGGGCCGACAAGAGCGACTGGGTATAGGGATGGAGCGGGTTATTAAACAGGGTTTCTGCCGGGGCAATCTCTACAATCCGCCCCTTTTGGATGACGGCGATCCGGTGAGAAATGTAACGGACGACGGATAAGTCATGGGCGATGAACAAATAAGAAAGCCCCCTGGTTTTTTGAAAATCCTGAAGCAGGTTCAGGACTTGTGCCCGGATTGATACGTCCAGTGCGGAGATGGGCTCGTCAGCCACTATGAGGCGCGGATCCATGATCATGGCCCTGGCGATGCCGATGCGCTGCCTTTGGCCGCCGGAAAATTCATGGGGGTAGCGGCTGCCGTGTTCAGCAAGCAAACCGACCGATTCCAATGCCTGTCCGACTAAATGCTTCCTCTGCGCTTCGTTTTTGTAACGCTTAAAATTGGTTATCCCTTCGCTGATGATGTAATCCACATTGGCACGTTCGTTCAGGGAAGAGGCCGGATCTTGAAAAATCATTTGGATATTTTCTTGGACAAATCGCTTCAAAGCCTTCGTCTTAGGGTTTTCAATATTTTTTCCGTCAAATATGACCTCGCCGCGGGACACGGGGTTAAGCCCTAAGATTGCCCTGCCGATGGTGGATTTCCCGGAACCCGACTCACCTACCAAAGACAGGGTTTCCCCTTCGTAAATGGGCAGGTTGATGTCTTGAACGATGGTTTTTCCCCCGAGGCAGACTTCAAGGCCTTTGATGTCGAGCAGGATTTTTTTCATGGATAAATCTCCTTTAGCCGCCCATGGAGGTTTTGGAGCGCCTTGGGTCGTTTTACTTTTGGGGCCCTGGGATCCATTAGCCAGGTCTTGGCGTAATGGCCGTCGCCGACCTTGAAGAAGGGGGGCTCTTCCTCGAAGTCGATCTTAAGGGCGTAGGGGTTTCGCGGCGCGAAGGCATCCCCTTTTATGTCGTGGTATAGGCTTGGCGGCGTCCCCCCAATGGCATAAATCCCCTCATTCCCGAAAGCCAGCTGGGGCAGGGAGGACAACAGCGCCCACGTATAGGGATGGGCGCAGCGGTAAAAAATATCCTCAACCCCTCCATATTCAACAATCTGCCCTGCGTACATGATGGCGACCCGGTCAGCCACGCTGGCGACTACCCCCAGGTCATGGGTGATGTAGATGACCGTCAGCCCAAGTTCTTCCTGAAGCCCTGAGATAAGGTCCAGGATTTGCGCCTGGACCCTCACATCAAGGGCTGTGGTCGGCTCATCGCACAACAAGACCTTCGGCTGGCAGGCCAGGGCGATGGCAATGACAATCCGTTGGCGCATCCCGCCTGAAAATTCATGGGGGTATTGGGAAAACCGGGACGCAGCCCCTTCGATCCCCACTTTTTCCATGAGTTCGATGGCTTTTTTGCGGGCTGACTTGCGGCTTTCCCCCGAATGGAGCTGGATGGCCTCTTCGATTTGTGAACCTACCCGTCGCATGGGGTTCAAGGCCGTCATGGGATCTTGGAATACCGTGGCTATTTTTTTCCCGCGGATTCCCTGCCACTGGGAATTTTTTTTGAGCGTTGCCAGGTCCATCCCTTCAAATTTAATGCTCCCTTTTGTAATTTCCCCATTTTCTTCAAGCATCCCCGTCAGGGATTTTATCAACACGGATTTTCCCGAACCAGATTCACCGACGATGGCCAGGGTTTCCTTTTCATAAAGGTCCAAGGAAGCCTTCCTGATGGCCTTAAGCCGCTGGCCCCGGACGGAAAATTCCACCTCTAGCCCTTCGACCTTTAAAATAACTGCCATACTCTACCCCCTATCTGTGTTTTTTGGGATCGCTGGCATCTGCGATGGCCTGTCCCATCAAGTATAAGGAAACGGTGACGATGGCAAGCATGGAAACCGGTGCCCAAAACAGATGGGGGTAGCCTGAAAAATAGCTGGAATATTTAGAAATCATCCGTCCAAGGGAGGCCGTTTCCACACTGAGCCCGATGCCTAGGAAGGATAGCATGACCTCCATGGAAATGGCGGCCGGGATCTGCCCTGCGATAATCGTAGTGATGACCGATACCAAATAAGGCAGCACGTTCCTGGTGACCATCTTGTAAAGGGGGGTGCCCAGCGTCCTTGAGACCAGGTTGTATTCCCGGTCCCTTATCATCATGACCTGGGTTCGGATAAAATAAGCCCCTGACATCCAGCCCGTGACGCACATGGCAAAGACCAGCTGCCAAAAACCAGCTCCCAACAGATACATCAGCACGGTGATGAGCAAAATATCCGGCACGGAGTTGACCACGTTGTACACTTCCAGCATTACCGCATCCATTTTTTTGGAAAACCCCCAGAAGGCACCCACTAAAATCCCTAACAGGGAGTTGATCCCCGTCACTAAGAAACCGATGACCAAGGATGTCCGGGTACCTGCCCAAACCACGTCCCAAACTGAATTGCCAACATCATCCGTCCCGAAGGGAAACTGCCGGGAAATGCCCAAAAAACGCATGGAAGGGTCGTTGATGTGGGGAACCACCCGGGGGTCGTACCCCGACATCAGGGGCTGCAAGAAAGCTGCGAGCGCTACGCTTGCCACCACTGCAATAAGGGCGGGCATCCCTTTTTTATTAAAGAACTGCTCAGCTACCGTACGCCAATACGAATAAGTCGGTGCTGCGATGGTCTCAGTGGCCCTGCCATCCTTTGGCGCAAATTCAAAACGGGGGTCCCTCATGGCTTTTTCCTCCTCTTCCCTGCTTTATGTTTATCGTACAAGGCAATCCTCGGGTCAAGGATAGCCAGCAGCATATCCCCCAAAAGCGTCGACAGGATGGAAAGCACCGTAAAGAAAAAGGTAATCCCAATCACCATGGTGTTGTTGTAAACCGCGATGCTATCCGGCAAAAGCTTGCCCATGCCGGGAATCCCATAGACCGACTCCGTGATGAGCGCCCCCGATAAGGTGAAGATAACAGCCGCAGGAAGCCCATGGGCAATAGGGCCAATCGCATTCCTAAAAATATGCCTGGAAAAAATCCGCCCCTCCCCAAGCCCGGTAGCACGGGCAAAACGGACGTAATCTTGGGAGGACTGGTCTACCATGTAGCGGCGCATCCACATCATGCGCCCAGCAACTGAGCCAATGGCCAGGGACAAGGTGGGCAGCATGAAGGAGCGGATATCTTGGGAACCATAAAGGGCAAACATCGTTGGAAGCCCCCCATAGCGCCCGCCAAGGTAGCGGATTAAGACGACATAGGCCAAGGAAGGGACAGACATCATGACGATGATATAAGCCTGCCCCAGCCTGTCAATCCATTTCCCCTGATGGGACGCCATCAAGACCCCCAGGGGCAGGCCGATGCCATAAGACAAAACCAAGGAGCCAAACCCTAAGATAAAGGAAATAGCCAGCATGGATGGCCCTCTGCGCATCGGGCTGCAATCTGAAAAGCCATCGGGAAACATCCCTAAAAGCTGCAAAGAAGGATTTTCGTTATAACGGCAACTATGAAGGTCAAGGGCTGTTTCAACCACTTCCCCATTCCCTAAGCGGGCTTGCTGTACGACTTTCCTTCCTTGCCTTCCGCTAATGACCTGCACCACGTCCTGCCCCCGGTAAGTTGGATAAGACTGCCCCAAACTGATGCGGACCAGGTTTTGGTGAATAAAAGGAAAAGCACCGTTTGCGTAAATCAGGTATTTATGCCGGGTTCCCCGTCCGATAAGCGCTAAGTTCCCATTAAAATCCCGCCCGAAATGGAGCCCGCTTCCCTTGGCAAAGACATTTTCTACTTGAAACAGGTTCCCCCAAAAATTAAGGATCCGGCGGTAATTTGGGATTTCCCGGTAGGCAAACAACGTGCCGCTTTGGGGAAATGCTTCCACCGTAAAACCCAAGGAAAGGTACTTTTCGAAAAATAAGCGGGCATCATCAGAACCAGAGTCATTGCAGGCGGATAAATCTAAAGCCCCTGATTCACGGCAAAATTCTGCCAGGGTCTTATATTCCGTAAATCCCAGCCTTGCCCATTGGAGATGCTTGTAATTGGTTAAATCGTCCGGGCGCTTCTGCAATTTTTCAATATTCGTATCTGTATAAAAAACCCTGTCTTTCGGGATAGCTGTGTAAATCAGGGAAAAGACAATGCTCATCACCAGAGTGAGGGAAATAAACGAACGGAGCAGGCGCATGATCAGATAAGATTTCATAAGTTCCCTCCTTTTCAACTAAACTACCTAATTTTATCCATATTGAAGGGCATTTATGAACAAAAAAAAACGCCAGGATTCGCCCTTAGCGTTAATTTTCATGTTCACCGGCCAATAACCCAAGCGATATTTCGGCAAGGCGCTTAGTAAAAGCACCGCCGCCAATGACGGCATGCAATTCTTTCTTAGGATCCGAATCCAATGTGTCCGAGCACTCAAACTCCATGGGCATCCCCGATGTGGGCTGCTTCATCCTGCCTTGTGCAATGTGGCTGTAATGCCTCATAAAAAACCACCTCCGATACTTTATTATGGCAGTATCGGAGGTGGTTATTCGCAGTTGGCTGCCACACGGGCCATTAATTCACTGTATTTTTTGATTTGCGTTGGATCCAAAACTGGCTGCCCTGAAACAAAATAACTGATTTTCAGGGCATTTGCATCCCTTGAAGGAACCGGGACATGCTTTTGCAGATGCCTAATGGTCCCCTCCGCCCCATCCACAAGCACCGCCCCTTTAAAAATGCCCTGGATCTGTTTTTTGAAATAAGGAAAATGGGTGCATCCTAGGACGACACTCCCATAAGCAGCGGGGTCCATTCCCGCAAATTGCTCCATGAGGTATGGGATAACCTCTTCATCCGAAAATTCAAAGCCCTCAGCCAGCCCTACCAAGCTGGGAAGCGCCACTAAATCGACCACCTCCTCCCCGTCAAGCGCCTTGAGCAAGTCCTGCATTTTTTTCTCTCGGCAAGTCAAAGGCGTCGCCGTAACCAAAACCCTAAGCCCCAGGGGCTTGCTGATTTCAATGGCTGGCTTGACCGCCGGTTCCATCCCGATGATGGGGATGTCGTAAATCTCCCTTAAAGTGGGCGCTGCTATGCTCGTTGCCGTATTGCAGGCAAGGACTACCGCGCCTGCCCCTTCCCCCACCAGTTTTTTGACCCCCTTAAGGACCAGTTCCAGCACTTCTTCAGGGGTTTTGGAGCCATAAGGCGCATTGTCGCTGTCTGCGTAATAAATAAATTCCCCGCCAGGCATGTGCATAATGGCATGGGCAAGCACCGTCAAGCCACCCAACCCCGAATCCAAAAAACCAATTTTCATTCCACTCAACTCCTATAATAAAAGGTGCAGCACGCTGCTTTTGCTATGACGAAGCACAAAGCGATGCGAGTACTATAGTCACAAGCCCATCACCTTAATTATACACCGAAACCCACTCGAAAATCAAAGCAATCCCCTTGATGGGGCAAAAAAAGGGGGCGATAGGGGGATGAGCAATTTTCATTGACCCATTCCCCTATCGCCCCTTCGCCCTGTTTAGCGCTGGTCTTCTAAATTTTTATAATAAAGCGGGCCAGATACCAGGTTTTTCTTGCCATTGACCTTCACCCAATTTTTGCAAGGGGCAAATCCTGTATCCCCCGGCTCCAAGTAAGCTGATTCATAACCTAATAGTTTCGCTTTATGGACCACATGGTTTAAAAGCAGCTGGCCGTAATTATTGCCCCGGTGCTCTTCTTTGACGTAAAGTGACGTGATCCACGGCTTTTCCTGCTCGTCCATGGCGCTTTCGTCAATGACCATGCCGCAGCATCCGATCATTTCGTCTTCCTTCAATAAGAAATAAAAGTTTTCCAGCGCCTTTTCCCCGGAGGACAGCGCCTTTTTCAAGCTATGGGCGAAACTATGCTGCTTGCGCTCCTGTTTTTTTAATATTTCATTGAGGTACGTTTCTGAGGCCTCTTTCCCTAAAGGATTTCGGTTCATATTGACTACTTGAAGCATGGTGACTCCCCCTATTTTTTCTTGTTCACAATTGACTATATTCACTATAACACCTTTAAAGTCACATTTCCAACACTTTCAATCGCAATAAAATATCAACATCGGCCACCATTCGACAACGGCTGGAAAAATCCAAAAAGGTAAGCGTTTCAACCTCGGATTAGCCCTAACAATCTGTCCGGTAAGTTGATTATCTAATTTCAAAAGACTAGACTTTTGGTACGGTTTTTTCCAAAAACCGATGCTCCCCCCCTTCCTCCCTGCTTTTTCGGAATGCACTTTTAAGCCACTTCACAGCAAGTCATATTTTTTAGAAAATTGCCGGAAAATGAATTTTTTATTAACCAAACCATACCGGGCTGCGTATACTACAGTGTAACGATAGTTGGAAGGGAGACTTAAAATATGTGTAACTATACATGTGGAGGCTACGCGCAACAACCAGTTTGGAATGCGGTTCCTTGCAATGCCACAGTAGTTTGCAACACACAAGCTGCAGAAGGTGAAAAAGAACGCCCCGGACTTTGTTTTATCCTTGTCCTGTTCATTCTTTTGGCTTTGATCTGCAATGTAGTTGGCGGATCTGATGATTCCGACGATGACGATTGCTGCGATTGCTGCGACTGCTACTAATGGCATCCCCAGGTGAATAATCGAAAAAGGCAAGGGCTTTGAATGGTTGGCTCAAGCCTTTTTTACTTTCCAGCAATAAAAGTATTAACCAATCCCCCCTCCTTGCGTATACTACATTGTAACGCAAGTTGAAAGGAAGTCTTAATGTATGGAATATTGCTCACAATCCCCAATTACTTGGAATCAGGTCCCTTGTAGCCAACCGGCACCCGTAACCTATGTCCAGCAAGCCCCTATTGCTTGGAACCCGGTTCCTTGCAACACTACCGCTGTAGCGGCTGCCCAAGAGGAGAAAAAACCTAGTTTTTGCTTCATCATGGTTTTGTTCATCTTATTGGCTGTCATCACAAGCATCATGAGTGCTGATGATTCCGAAGAGGATGATGACGACTACTGTGATTGCTGCGACTGCGATAGCTACTAAGAGCTTATAAAACAAAAAAAAGTATGGGGGTTTGGAATGGGTTCCCATACTTTTTTTTATGCAGTTTAGTAGGTACCGTCGCCGCTCATTTCGTAATATTTTGAAAAAACGGATCCTAGGCTGGCAAACTTATACGACTCAATAGAGGCGATAGCCGAACACGCCAGTTGGTAATCCTGGTCAATCCCGTAAAGCCCCCATTGCTCGCAGTACCGGCCGCAGTTTTTTTCCCAGCCCCTAAGGTATGCGATGATGTAGCGGCTCTCGTTTTCAAGGACCCAGCACTCACTGCCTGCCGCAGCCCAAAGGTTTTCGTCCCCATCCTTGGAGTAGGACAGGGCTGGATACTGCCCCTTGAGCCTAGATAAAGCAGTTTCTTCCAAGGCAGGCACCCAGTTTTTATTTTGGATGAGCCCCTTGATCTGGTAATGGATTTTTTGGTTAATTTGCCTTGATGCCCTTTACAGTGATTTAGCTTGCAAACATTTCCCCATTTACAATACCCCAATCAACCGCCAACGGATTTACAGTCTTGGTTTATTTAAAACTGTACTAATATTATATGAGTTTTGGCAAGGGTTACATGACAAAAAATCGCAAAAAACCGGGCTTGTGCAACTACCCGGCCTTGAAATCATTTTAAATACCTGTCAGCAGGGAATTGGATGCCCCCATCTTGGCGCAACTTGGTCATGACCCGGCAAACAGTTTCAGAGAGTTCCAGCAGTTTTTCATAGCTGGCATCGTCTTTATCCAAGAAGATATCAGCAAATGTATCGGCTTCCTCCATCATGCCATGGGGCGCCATAGGCCCTGAGAGGTTGCCGGAAAGCCCGTCTTTGGACTCCACTTCAATGTGTTCGATATTGGCGATGCTATTGGCCATCAAGGTGCCTTCAGTCCCATAAATCTCAATGCCTGCCTTTGAATAGGCGGTTTTTGAAACCATGATGGTCAGGTCGAAGCTGCCAAAATCAAGGAGAATCGTCCCAAACCCATCCACACCGGTCCTGATTTTCCTCGCAAAGTAACGGGCTGATTGAGGCTCACCAAACAAAGAAACCGCCCCATACACCGGATAGACCCCAAGGTCCATCAGTGTCCCCCCGGAATAATCAAGGGAAAAAATGTTGGGCTCTTCCCCATTCAAGACCGCATCATACCTTGAGGAATACTGGATGTAGTTCAGGTAACCACCGATAGGCTGCCCGATTTGGGCCAGGTTTTGCCGAAGGCTTTGGAAATTTGCTTCATGGATGTGCCGGGCCGCTTCAAAAAACATCGTGCCATGATCCATCGACACCCGCTTGATTTCCTCAAACTCATAAGTATTGGAAACAGCAGGCTTTTCAACGATAACAGAAGTCCCTGCCATCAAGAGGGATTTGGCCTGCTCAAAATGAAGGGCATTTGGCGACGCAATATAGGCGATATCAATGTCCTCGCGGTTGCAAAACGAAATAAAATCCGTTTCCGTAAAACCTCCCCCAAATCCTTGGCAAAACGCCTCGCCGGTTTCTTGCCTGCGTGAATAGACACCAGAAAAAACATATTTCCCGGTGGCCAGGGCAGCCTCCACAAAAGATTTGGAAATCCAATTCGTGCCGATGACACCTAGTCTGATCATAATCCACCTCGTCTAGTATGGAATTTTTATTTTAAGTCCGATGCTTTAATAAAAACCTCCCGGTTGCCGTCAGGGCCGGCAGGGCCGATATAATTTTGTTCTTCCAGGGCATTTATAATTTTAACCGCCCGGTTATACCCCATCCCAAAGCGCTTGCGAAGGACATAGGCATTGGCTTTTTGTTCTTGGTGCAAGTGGGCCAGGATTTCTTTCATTTCTTCTTCTTTGGACATTTTTGGTACCAGTTGCCCATGGTCGGGGTCAGCAACTTTTGGCAATTGCAGCGCCTTGATTTCTTGGGTATGGGAGGCAAGCTCTTGGCGGATTTCCTCAAGCATGCCGGATTTGAACCCCTCAAATACAGAAATCAAATGGTCGTAGGTAAACTTGATGCTTTTTTCCCCCGCCTGCTGGGCGCCGCCGCGCAACTGCCCCAAGACAGCCTTGGCTGTCTGGATATTGGTCGCCATCGGCAAGTCGTACTCATCGCATGCCAGGTTGATTTCATTGATGCTCAGCTCATAAGAATAAAGGGAAACAGACTCCCGAAGGAAAATAACGCCATCAATGGCACGCTTGGACAATAAAAGCATGAGTTCCGACTGCGCCCTGCCTGGTTCCGGATTAAGGTAGGTCACCCGTATCTTTGTCCTTTTATGGATTTCCATGCCGATTCCCCTCGTGGTCAGGAGCTCGAATTGTTCAAAGGCATGGCGGTTTTCTTTCAAAAATTTGACCAGCTCTTCCTTTTTCTTATCATGGGCAGCCACCACCACCCTAAACTTTCGTTCCATGGCTTCCCCTCCTTTTGCAGTTATTAACTTCATTTTACCACAAAGACGCTTTCAAAGAGAACTTTTTTTAGGATTTGATGCTAAAAAACCCCGTATTTCCGTGATTTTAAGGATTTCCTTGAGAATTTTGGCAACTCCCGTATACTATTGCCAAAAACCGCCTATAATACACTGCACCGACTTTACTATTTTAAAGGAGTGACCACCGATGAAAGAACGTGCAGCATTGACCCGAAAAATCCACCGACTGGAAATGGAAGTCCAGCGCCTAAGCCGCCAAAACCAGCAACTTAAATCGTCAAGCGGGGACCAAACCCTATAAAACAAGGCATCCAGAGGCGGTAATTGGATGCCTTTGCCATGTATTGGCGAAAGTGTGGTAAAAGGGGGCGGCGTTGCCTAAAATGTGGTATTGAACCATTTTTTAAGGGGGCCTACCTATGCAAAAGCTTTTTTTTACCATGCTCACCTTGGCTTGTGCCATTGCCTTGGTTTATTTCACCTTCAATTTCAATTCAGCCGGGACCAATACCCAGGCCACGGTCGCCGTCGCCAAGGCAGCACCTGTTGAAATCCTATTTGAGCACAACCTCAACAATGAAACCTTCCTGCTGTACCGAACAAAGGACGGGGACGATTTATCCGTTGCTATTTTGACCAGGAACCTGTTGGGGATTTCCCTGCAAGACAGCGCCACCCAGTATGACGTTTCAGATTTGGCACGGGTTGCCGGCATGAACTACGTCATCATGCCAAAAAGCGAATCGTCCCCCTATACCGTCTTTGCCGGCTGGACAGACGACCCGCAGCTATATGAAGTCTTTGTGACCGAGCCGGGATTCCCCATCGCCCATGCCATCCGCGTGTTTGAATCCGACATCCCCGGCCTATACGCCTGGATGGCCATTTCCCCTGACTTTACGGGGACCAATTATGCCATCACTGCCGTAAACGAAGCCAGCATGGTGGTGGGCGGTGTGGAAAACGATGGGGCGCAGCGGGTATTCCACCTTATCAATGACTAACAAAAGAGGCGTTGCGAAAAGGAATAATTGACCTTTTCGCAGCGCCTCTTTATTTTGGAGTTTACCATTCGACTTCCCAAAACGGGGCTGCCTGCTGGGCCCCATAAACATCCCGCTCCCCTAAATCCCCTGAGGGGATGGGGCGCTTGACGGTAATTTTCAGGGCATTTGATGGCTCAAACCAGACAATGGCGAGGATGTCCCCTTCATCGATGCCTAAAATCCCCGAAACCCCTTTAGGGGTAAAGCAGCCACTTAGCCGGGCATTCCAAAAATCGGCCGAGCTGTTCAGCATAAAATCGTAGGTCAGTTCAAATGGGCCTGAATTTTTGCTCCTTATGACGTGGGCAATGTCTGAAAGCTTTGTCCTCATGAGCCCACCTCCACCATTTCAATGGGAAAAAAGCCAGTTGGGTCATCCGTTTTTAGGAGATGGTAGCAGCAAAAGGCGTAAACATTCCCCCCATGAAAGTCGCTTGGCGAATAGGGGAATGCCAGGTTGCCAGCCGTCGAGCGCCTGCCTTCAAAACCAAAATGAAGCATGGTGGAGCGGGCAAACGAACAGAGGGTATCCGCAGCTCCTTGGGTATTCCCAACCGCTTCGATAATGATGCCCAGCTCATGGCAACCAGCAGTCTGGGGGGTAGGTTCAAGCCTTCCCATGACGCCGTCCCGGCCATAGATGATGAAATCCAGGAAATAATCCCCGAGGCTTTTGCCAAAGTTGTCGGCAACCTGGGCCTTGACCCCGTCGATGATGTGCTGGATGTTTTCAATCATCGCCCTATCCCGGCAACCGGCAATGGAAATGGTACGGCAACCGATTTTCCTGGCCCCCTCCAGTTTGATGGTGTAATTTTTTGCCAAGGCGAAGCGGCTGCCGGTGACCCGCACTTTCCCATCGATGGCCTCAAAGCGGCAACCAGTCAAATCAAGGCTGCCCCCAGGTCCTGGAAGGTGGTAGGGATCCGTTTTTTCATAAAGGGTATGGGCCGCCACCGAGGCAGGGGTGCAGGCCCTAAAAGGATTGAGGGGCTCTACCTCAAACCAGCCGTCCCCAAGGGTGCCAAGGACGCAGTCTGAGCCGCTTCCCGGGACGCAGCAAATAGCCGCGCATTCCAGGATTTTCCCCAGATGCAGGGCAAGCCCCCAGTCGTAGCCTTTTGAAATAGGAAGCGAGGCAAAGCAGGCCGGGTCATAGGCCCTCCCGGCCAAGACCACATCGGGCCCTAGGCTCAGGGCTTTGATAAATGGCTCAACGCCCATCTGCCCGACGACACGGGTTGCTTCCCCTAGGCCGTCAGGGGTCAGTTCCCCTACTCCCAGAAGGGGTGAAATGATGCCCTCTGCTAGTGCTTCCTGCAAATAGCCTTTGTCAAATTCAGCACCGATGATTGCCATTTTAAAAGACATCCTTTCTTCTTTGGCAATGGCCTCGATGATGCCTTGGCACCACTTCAAATGGGGCGCCCCCCCCGAACCGCCGGCAGTGCCGATGACCAGGGGAATTTTCAGCTTCAGTGCCCCTTTTAAGATGAGTGCCAAATCCCGTTTGACAGCCCCAAAATCCGTAAACGCCACCCCTTCCCCCAAATAATAAGGGCCTGGGTCCGATGAGCCGGCATCCACGGCAATGAGGTGGGGCTTTTTAGCAAGTCCGGCCTCAAATGAAGCAATGGGGAAGCCATAGCCTAAAATGGCGGTCGGCGATAAAATCCTGAATTCTTTCATTCCGATACCCCCTCATAGGCTAAGATCGCCCTCACCCGCTGCATTTCGTTGTAAACGATCATAAATCCCTCGTCCACCCCCATGCCAGGCTTGGCCAGGATTTGATGGGGCCTTGTGGCCATGGCTATTTGGGTACAGATTTGTGCCGAGCGGTCCGTTTCATTGCAGGTGCCTCCCTGATAAGCAAGCACCCCCCGGCCTTTGCAGTACAAGACGGCTTCGATGGCATGCTGGATGTTGCCCAGGTCCGGGGTTTTGATCTGGATCATGTGCCCGGCCCGGTTATCCGCAAAATACTTGATGTCTTGAAGCGTGTTGCACCACTCGTCGGCAACGATTTCCACAGGGATTCCCAGCCTGTCCACCCATTGGGTAAGCTCCCTTAAGGCAAGCATTTGGCCCTCGCGGCTGCCAGCGTCCACGGGCCCTTCGATCCTTACCCGAAAAGGGGCTGCCGCCTCTGCCAGCACATTCAAATAAGCCGCCATTTCTTTGTAGCATCTTTCCCCAAAAACCTGGCCAATGGTCCCATAGACATCTAAGTGGAACACCGGCCGGTAATCAGGGGCAAACTCCATGGCGCGCCCCCGCATCCACTTCATGTATTCAACGAGTTTCTCACCCTTTTCGCCCAGCTTGGACTTCACTTCGTTGATCAGCCCATGGGGAAGCACGTCAGCACCCTTTAGCATCATCTTGTCAAAATTATCGTATCTGGCATCGCCGCTTTGGGTGAAAATCGGCAATGAGGCCGCACTTAATTTCAAACCGTTCTCCCGGGCAACCACTTGGCAGATCATTTGGGAATGTGCTTTTGCCACGGCGTCCAAAAGCGCCTGGGATACCCCGTAGCTCAGGGCCGTGTGCAATTTTTTCCCATGAATGAAAATCCCATCCAAGATGCCCGCCAGCCGTTTGAAGCTATCCAGTTGCTGGCCGATGAAGTGGGGGAAAACCGATTCCTCAAGCAGGGGGATAAACACGTCAGCCAAAAACAGGGGGTCGCGCCCGCCAGTGCCGGAATACTGGACCGCGGCACAGTCCCCCGTGGCCACCTGCCCGTCTTCTAAAATAAACATGACCAGGACCGATTCCCCAGCCTGCCTGATAGCGGTGAAGCCTTCGGTGAGAGGCCCGCCAGGGTATAACCCCCCGTCGGCTAATGCCCCTTTTTTAATGGCCTGCTGGTCGTCAAAGAAAAAACCGGTGCGCCCCGGGGCGCAGATGGCAGCTTTTATTTTCATCGTCGCACCTCGCTTTATTTCGGGCGGCCCACGAGCCGCCCTTTGGAAATGGCATACACGTCGTCAATGACCATTTGAAACGTTGCCAAGCGCCCCTCGGACCTGGCCCGTTCCTGGATTTTATCCTGATGAAACGCCAAGAGATCGTCTGATAGGGGGATGTCGCCGTGCTTGAAAAAACGGATGGCCCCGTCATTGTCCCTGGCTGTCAGCACTTTCCCAGCGTTATAGCGGCTTGGGGCAAATGGGATGTCGATTACCCCGGATTCAAAGGCCCTGACCGTGCCCACCGCAAAATCCCCTTCCCCTAGCCAAAAGCAAGCGTCCAGGATGCAGCGGGTTTCAGCAGCGATGATGCCGGCCTCCGCCTCGATGGCCTCTGTTTTTAAAAACTGGTCTTCAAGCATGGAAATCATCTGTTTGGTCGCCCTAAGCCCTTGGGCATTGGCTTCCATGGTCGGGATGCCCAGCGCCTCATGTGGTGTCTTGACAATGATTTTAGTGGCTTTGGCAAGGGCACCGATGGCGCTTCCCAAGGCAATGACGGAAAAAGCCTGGGCATCGTCAGCCGGGAAGCCGCCCATCCATTGGTGCAAGACGGTGGTGACCGCCACATCTTCAAAGCCATGTTCCCGTAAATAAGCATTGGTGAGGCTGTCCAATGACCGGAGGGCCGCAATGTCTTGGACCAGGTTCCCACATTGCCCATAGCCCACGGTAATGTGCTTGACGCCCTGACGCGCCGCAAGGAGGCTTTCAATGATGGCAACCGAATGGGAAATGCAGGGTGGGACCAACGTCCCCGTCAAAGGCCCGAAAGGCTCCCGATTTAGGGCAATCCCCGCTTCCCCGTAAATCCCAGTGAGGCGGTCGACGTACTGCCAGTTGCGGATGGTCGTTTCCAAATCGATGTTTTTCACATAAGGGATGTTATAAGAAATCCCGCCCCCCTCGTAACTGGTAAAGCCAGACATGTAAGAAATTTCAGCCAGCAGCCGGGCATCCGGTGTCCCATGGCGCACCTGAAGAGGAAGGTCCACGGCCTCCACCACTTGCCGGCAACCATGGACCCCATGGTTCACCGCCGGGAACCCATTGAGCATGGGCATCCCCGTCTTTATGGATTCTTCGATGCCCACCTGGGCTTTTTCATAACGGTTTTGGCGGGTGTAGGAATCGATGGTGGTGGGAAGCAGGTCCACCTCGCTATGGTCTTGCAAATAAGCCAGCAGCCTGATGTGCTCGTCGATGAGGGGTACCCCCGCCCTTGGCTGGATCAGGGTTTTATGCTGGGCCTTCGCCAAATCCAGGACATTGGAAAACCGCTTGCTTTCGGGAAGGGTCGACTGGTAGTAAAACCCCTCCTCCAAATTCTTGGCGGCCTGTCCCGTTTCCCACTGCCCAAGGACCTCAGACCGCATCTTATAAAAATCATCCGTTGGTATCAAAGCGTCCTTAAACTCCACCTGGCATCAACTCCTAGTATAATAAAGTCATGGCTTAACAGCCATGCAGTTATTCAAACAAATTCGTGTGGACAAAGAGCATCTCCTTCGACATAAGTACGAACATA
>WRGF01000220.1 GCA_009787345.1 Turicibacter sp. | reverse complement strand
CCCGTTTCTTAAACTCCGTCTGGGTGACCCTTCGCTTCGTTATCGTATCCGTCCCCCTTCGGCTTGCCTTTGGCTTGCTGGTCGCCTACTTGCTTACACGAAAGGCAAAAGGGGTCAGTTTTTACCGGGCGCTTTACTACTTGCCGACCCTGATTGGGGGAAGCATTGCCGTTGCCATCGTCTGGCGGGAACTTTTTGCCAGGAACGGGGCGGTCAATGTGATGCTCGGCGGGCTTGGGATAGAAGGTGTCAACTGGTTTGGCGACCCGAACATGGCCATGGTTCCTCTGATATTGATGTCCATTTGGCAATTCGGTTCTTCCATGATTATCTTTGCCGCCGGGCTCAAGGAAATCCCTAATGAGCTTTATGAGGCGGCGACGGTGGATGGCGCCAACAAAGTGCAGCTGTTCTTTCGGATTACCCTGCCATGCCTGGGGCCGGTTATTTTGTACAACTTGATCATGCAGACCATTTCAGCATTCATGACCTTTACCCAAGCCTTCGTCATCACTGGGGGAGGACCAAGTGATTCCACTAACTTCGTGGCGCTTTATACGTATAACCATGCCTTCAACTTCTTCAATATGGGCTATGCCAGCGCTATGTCTTGGGTCATGCTGGTTGTCATCGGCGGCGTGACCGCCATTATTTTGAAAACGTCCAAGAAATGGGCTTACAACGATTAAACCAGAAGGGGTGAAGATTTATGGCAAAGAAAAAAATGGGCACAGCCCTTTATCATGTTTTGATTTTGGCTTTCGGGCTGGTGATGGTATACCCAGTCCTTTGGATGGTTTCCGGGGGCTTCAAGGACAATGCAGAAATCCTGACGGGCTCCTTGAACCTGATTCCCTCCACTTGGCGGTTTGAAAACTTCGCCAATGGCTGGCGGGGGTTTGGCGGGATTGGCTTTGAAGTGTTTTTTGCCAATACCTTTTTCGTGGCAACCGTGTCCACCATCGGAACGGTCCTAAGCTCCGCCTGCATTGCCTATGCGCTGTCACGGGTAAATTTCAAGGGCAAGAAACTTTGGTTCGGGGTCATGCTTGCCACCATGATGCTCCCGTTCCAAGTCATCCTGATTCCCCAGTACATCATTTTCCACCGCATGGGATGGGTCAACACCTTCGCCCCGATTTTGGTGCCAAGCTTCTTGGGGCGCGCCTTCTTTATCTACCTCATGATGCAGTTCATGGTCAGCATTCCCAAAGAGCTCGACGAGGCCGCCATTATGGATGGTTGCAATAAATACACCATATTTACCCGGATTATCATGCCCCTTTTAAAACCGGCGGTCATTACCTCTGCCATCATCCAGTTTTACTGGGCCTGGGACGACTTCATGGGGCCGCTCATCTACCTTCAGCGCCCCCGCAACTTTACCCTTTCCATTGCCCTGCGCCAGTTTGCCGACAGCAGTTCCGTCACGGATTGGGGAGCCATGTTCGCCATGTCCACCCTGTCTTTGCTCCCGGTATTCATCATGTTCCTCATTTTCAACAAGCAACTGGTGGAAGGAATCAGCACCACGGGTATCAAAGGATAATGTGGGGAAAAGGCAGGCAAGAAAGGGACATGCCTGCCTTTTATGCTAAAACCTTAACCTTGCTGGGAAGCTAACCAGGACGGTTGGCGCAGAAAATTTAGTGGAAAAATGGCAAATCAGGACACTTGATTGCGGTGATGGCCCAGAAGTATTGTAAGGGATTGCAGGGGATGGTATAGTAATCCTAAGGACAGGAGGCGTTTAAACGTGATAGATAAAAAAAAGTTGGTGTCAAAACATAATCCCCGCCTCTTCGAGGTAAAAAAAGACTCCCCACTAACCGTTGGCAACGGCGAGTTTGCCTTTACCGCAGATGTGACGGGGATGCAAAGCCTTTACCAAGAATATGTTGCGGCCCATATGCCCCTTTGCACCATGTCCCAGTGGGGCTGGCACACCACCCCTGGCTCCAAGGCCTTTACCCTGGCGGATGTGGAGCACACGGCCTATGATTATGAGGACCGGAAAATCCACCTGCCCGTTGAGAAAAAACCAGGCAGCGAGGAAGCCTACCAATGGCTTCGGGAAAACCCCCACCGCCCAAACCTTGCCCGTTTCGGGCTTACTTACAACGGCGAGGAAATCAACCCAGAAAGCCTTGAAAACATCAAACAGGAGCTCAGGTTATATGATGGGCATTTGAACAGCTCTTTTGCCATCGATGGGCACGCCGCAAAAGTCGTGACGGTATGCGACAGCGAATCTGACATCCTTGGCTTTAAACTGAGTGCGGACCCAGAGCTTTTCAAGGTAAAACTCTGCTTCCCTTATGGGAGCCATAACATGTCGGGCTCTGATTGGGACTCCCCGCAAAAACACGAAACTGCCATCATCAACCAAGAACCGCAGTCAGTGCTTCTGAAGCGCCAGATGGACGATGCTGACTTTTATGTGGCCATCCAATCGGAGTCGCCTTTTGAACTTCGGCAAACGGGTCCCCATGAGTATGAAATGTCCTCCATTGCGGAGTGGGAGTTTACGGTCAACTTTTCCCAGCAAGCGCCACAGTTGCAGCATTCCTACGAAAAAGTTTCTGAAAATTCGGAGAAATGGTGGTCAAATTACTGGGAAACCACGGGGCTCATCGACTTTGAAGGCTCCGCCGACCCACGGGCGCAGGAACTGGAACGCCGCCTGATATTATCCCAGTATTTGCTGGCCATCCAAAGTGCAGGAAGCCTTCCTCCCCAAGAAACCGGCCTTACCTGCAACAGCTGGCACGGGAAATTCCACCTTGAAATGCACCCTTGGCACAGCGCCTGGATGCCACTTTACAACCAAAGCAACCTGTTGAAGCGTTCCCTGCCATGGTATGAAGAAATTTTGGATAAGGCGAAGGGGAATGCTGCTAAAAACGGCTTCGTTGGTGCGAAATGGCCGAAGCAGGTAGCCTATGATGGCATGGATTCCCCATCGCTGATTGCCACCGTCCTAATTTGGCAGCAATCCCACTTGATTTTCATGTTGGACTTGATTGAACAGGCAGGCGGCGGCATGGGCATCATCGAAGGATACTGGGAAACCATTGCCCAAACCGCAGATTTCATGTGCGATTACTTGACGTATAACCCCGAAAAAGAGGTTTATGAGCTGGGTGCCCCCATTATCCCTGCCCAAGAGGAGCATGACCCAAGGAATGTCAAAAACCCCACCTTTGAAGTGGAGTACTGGCGTTATTGCCTGGGGCTTGCCATCAAATGGGCTGAAAAGCTTGGGAAACCCCACAGCTGGCAGGGCTACTACGAAAAAATCACCCCGTCCCCAGTGGGTGGGGGCTGTTATTTGGCCCATGAAAACTGCCCGACCACCTTCGAGGACTTCAACCGCGACCATCCGTCGATGTTAGGGGCGTGGGGCTATATCCCCAACGACCGGATGGATGAGGGCATCATGCGGGAAACCTTAAATAAAGTGTTGGAAGTCTGGGATTTTGAAAGCATGTGGGGCTGGGACTTCGCCCTTATGGCCATGACCGCCACCCGCTTAGGGCTTCCTGATTTGGCAATGGACATCCTCATGATGGACACCCCGAAAAACGACTACGTTGCCAGCGGCAACAACTTCCAAAGGCTGCGCACCGACCTCCCCCTTTACCTGCCGGGCAATGGCTCCTTATTGCTGGCAGCTGCCTACATGGTAGCCGGCTTCGAGGGAAGCGGTAATTTGCCGGGTATCCCGAAACAGGGATGGAAAGTGCGTTACGAGAACTTGTTGAAGTCTAGAGGGAACTAGTGATGGAAATAAAAATCTTGTTGCAAGGGCAGGAAATCCAAGTGGTCAATGGACAGGCGTTGTGAATGGACAAAGATTTACGGTTAATCTAGGCTCAAACGGGGTGATTCGCTCCGTATTTCCAACCCCATAATGTGGGGAACGGTTTCTTTACAACATTCTTTACGGGTTTCCGAGGTTGGACACACCGCTATCCCATTCGAAAAACAAGAACAATTTCAAACCTTAAAAACATTTATTCAAGGAAAAAAAGGTGGTTTAGCTAAAGAAATTGAAGGGTACTCACAATTGGAAATAAATGGGGTATCGCTACTTGATAATCAAAGCGAATATAATTTAGCAAGATATTGGGAGCTGCTGCTTATTGAAATTGAGAAAAACCTCAAGTTCGATAAAGCGGTAAACTTGAATCTTAACGGATTTCACTCATCTTTCGAGGCTATTAATAGCCATTCATTGCTAGTTGCCTTCAATTATAAAAAGACTGTAGTAGATAAAGAACTGTTTATTTCGTGTGTATTGCTACAGGCGAACCTATTGTTCTCAACATTAAACGAGTTGCAGCTCGGAGGTGATTTTATCTACCATTATCAACTGGATCAGATTAAGCGGATACAATTTCAAAGGGCTGAAAGCAGAGGGGGATAAGATGAAATCCAGGCGGGCTTCGATATCTAAATATCGTTCCTCCCCCGCAGGCTGGTCCGTGCGTTCTTCAGTTTCTTGACATACCCCACAGGGGTCGATTCCGTGTATTTCTTGAATACCCGTTCAAAATAAGCCACGGTGTTGTAGCCGGTTTTTCCCGCCACGTCTTCGACGCTTAGCTGGGTGTCCTCGAATAGCCTCCTGGCAAGCTGCACCCGTTGGATGTTGATGTACTCGTGGACGGTCATGTTGGTGGTTTCCTTGAACACCCGGCTCAGGTAGCTTTTGTTGATGAAAAGTTCCCTGGCGATGATATCAAGGGAGAGGGGTGCGGATAGGTTTTGCCCGATATGGACGATGGCAGATTCCACCACCGCACGGTTTTCCTTCGGGGCTTCGTGGGTTTGGCGGACGAAATGCGCCACTTTGTTTTCGGGGCGGGTCAGAAAAATCATCAGCTCCGAAATTTTCATGGCAATCATGGCCTCATAGCCCCCGTGCTTGTCCCGCGCTTCCCATATCATGGCACCCAGCAGGTTCTTAAGGTAGGGCTCATGGTCTTTCTTGACCTGAAACACCCCTTCAAGCTCTTGGAAAAAGGCTGCTAAAGGCTGCTTTAACATGGTGGAAATGGTCTTGCCGAAGTGGTCGGGATGCAGCTCGATGAGCACCCGGTGGTGGTAATCGCAATCTTGGAAACAAGAGCGGTGGACTTGGGAGGAGTTGATGAGGACGAGGCTCCCTGCCTTTATCCGGAAACTGTCCTGCCCAATATAAAATTTCCCCTCCCCTTCAAGGAGATAATAAATCTCGCATTCAGGATGAAAATGCTTGTCCGTCATGGTAAAAGGCCCGGTCCGCATCGTTTCCTCAATGACAAAATAATCCGTTGAAAAACGCAAATTCTTATCTTTTGGCATGGGTGTCAACCCCCTATAATAAAAAGTGGAGCAAGCCCGTTCATGGAAGGGGGAAAGGTGTGCCTGTAGAAGCGTTATGACGTGGGCGGGTTTCCCACAGAATGATGATTTGGAAGGTCACCTTTCACCCTGGAATGGCTTGCAAAACTAGATTGCATAAAATTCAAACTCAAGGAGTGTGTTCAGCATGAAATACGAAAACAAAAAAGTCAAAGACATTAAAATCGCTTATATCGGTGGCGGGTCCCGTGGGTGGGCCTGGACGTTCATGGGGGATTTGGCACTAGAGCCTGACATGGGCGGCACCATTGCCCTTTACGACCTGGACTTTGATTCCGCCAAGCAAAACGAGGTCATTGGCAACAAGATTTCAGCCAATAAGGATGCCGTAGGCAAATGGGATTACCAGGCAGTAAAAACGTTGCCGGAAGCCTTAAAAGGCGCCGATTTCGTGGTCATTTCCATCTTGCCGGGGACATTTGACGAAATGCATTCCGATGTCCACCTGCCGGAGCGCTTAGGGGTTTACCAATCCGTTGGCGATACTGCAGGACCTGGCGGGATTATCCGCTCCCTTCGCACCATCCCTGAATTTGTCGGATTCGCCGAGGCCATCAAGGAGCACGCCCCAGAGGCATGGGTCATCAACTACACCAACCCCATGACCATTTGCATGAAAACATTATACCATGTATTCCCGGAAATTAAAGCCTTTGGTTGCTGCCACGAGGTCTTTGGTACGCAAGAGGTGCTAAAAGCCGTCGCTGAGAAGGAACTAGGGTTTGAAAACGTGGACCGCCGTGACGTTTTGGTGAATGTGCTAGGAATCAACCATTTCACTTGGTTTGACAAGGCTTCCTATAAAGGGGTGGACCTATTCCCAGTCTATGAAAAATTCGTGGACGAAAATTTCGAGGCGGGCATCAGCACAGAGGAAGAACATTGGGCCAATTCTAGTTTCGCCTGCTTAAACCGGGTCAAATTCGACTTGTTCAAAAAACATGGCTACATTGCCGCGGCCGGCGACCGCCATTTGGCTGAGTTCGTGTCATCACAGGAATACTTAAAAGACCCTGAAACGGTTGAGGGCTGGAATTTTGGGTTGACCACTGTGGACTGGCGCAAAAATGATTTGCAGGAACGCGGACAACGAAGCCAGCGCTTGGTGGCAGGGGAGGAAGAATTCCCATTAAACCACTCCGGCGAGGAAGGGATTTTGCTAATCAAAGCCCTTTGCGGGTTGGAGCAAGTGATTTCCAATGTCAACATCCCCAACACCAACAAGCAAATCCCGAACTTGCCGGCCGATGCCATCGTGGAAACCAATGCCGTTTTTGAACGGGATTCCATCAAGCCGATCATCGCCGGGGAGCTTCCTGAGAACTTGCTTAACATGATTGGCCCCCACGTGAAAAACCACGACCGTATTTTGGAAGCGGCTCTGACCCATAACAAGGAACTTGTCCTAGAAGCCTTCCAAAACGACCCGCTAATCAAAGGACAGGCCTCTGCCGAAGAGTTGCAGCAACTAGTGGATGATATGATTAAGAACACGTTGCCAGCATTGCCTGCCGAGTGGAAAAAAGCCGTTTAAATAATAAAATACTATCCAGTTGTGCAAGCCATTTTTAGGAGGAAGACCATGTTAACAGCAAACGACATCACCATCCGCGACCCTTATGTCCTCGTCCACGAGGGGAAGTATTACATGTATGGGACCCGCAGCCATTTGACGTGGAAGCAGCCAGAGGATTTGTCCATCCAAGGGTTTGACTGCTATATCAGTGAAGATTTAATCAACTTTAGCGAGCCGGTTGAGGTGTTTGGGCGCCCAGATAATTTTTGGTCCGACCGCAATTTCTGGGCACCGGAAGTCCATGAGTACCAAGGGGCATTCTACCTGTTTGCCACTTTTATCGGCCCTGGCCGCCGACGTGGAACCCAGGTTTTAAAGGCGGATAACCCGCTGGGCCTATTTGTCGAACACTCGCAGGGGCCGCTCACGCCTGCTGACTGGGAATGCCTGGACGGGACGCTTTATGTGTCCAAGGCAGGTACGCCTTACATGGTGTTTTGCCATGAGTGGGTACAAATTAAGTACGGGACGGTTTGCGCCGTGGAGTTGAGTCCTGATTTGTCAACGGCTGTGGGCGAGCCTTTTGAACTTATCAATGCTTCCCATCCTTCTTGGGCGGATGGCGATGGCGGCAAAGACCGCTACGTCACCGATGGACCGTGTTTTTACCGGACGAAGACCGGGGAGCTGATTATGTTTTGGTCCTCCCTTAAAAACGGGGAGTACGTGGAAGCCATTGCCATCAGTTCCAATGGGGAAATCGATGGCCAGTGGACGACCCATGACGAACTGCTTTATGATGCCGATGGCGGCCATGGGATGGCATTTACCGGGCTTGACGGGGAACTTTACTTCACCCTTCATGCCCCCAATGTGAATTACAACGAGCACCCGGTATTCATGAAACTTAAAGACCTGGGGGACCGTGTCCGGGCAGTATAAACTTTAGATTGGGTACCTTCAGGGTGCCCAATTTTTGAAAGAGGGTAATCCCATGAGGGAAAAGTTGATCGAGCAGCTGTCCAAGGTGACCGCAGAGGAACAGGCTTTTTTGGATGGCGGCGCAGGGATTGATTATGGCCTGTATGGGCAGCAGGGGCTGATTGAATCTGATAAATTGCTAAAAAGCGGGAAGCTGGTGGAAATCCGCCCCCATATCCGGTTTGCCCATTTCCCACCCCATCGCCACGATTACATTGAAATGGTTTATATGCTCAAAGGAAGCACTACCCATGTGGTCAACGGGCGGGAATTGGTGCTTGAAGAAGGCGACATCTTGTTTTTGAACACCCGTGCCGTCCAGGAAATCAAGCCAGCCGGGGCTATGGACATCGCCATCAACTTCATTATCCTTCCCGAATTCTTCAACTCCATGGTGACGCTCCTTGACGGTGAAAAGTCACCCTTCCACGATTTTTTGATGGACAGCCTCATGGGGACTTCTGCTAATGCCGACTACCTTTATTTTAACGTGGCGCTGGTGGGGACCATCCAGAACTTGGTGGAAAACCTTCTGCACCGTATCCAATCAGCCGATGGCAGCAAGCATCAAATCATCGGAAAAACCATGGGTCTCCTCTTTTTGGAGCTGATGCACCATACGGATTTCATTGCGTTCGAGCATTCCGATGTGCGGGACAGGCTGGTGATGGACGTGCTGAAATACATCGACCTGCACTATCAGGAGGCGACCCTGACGGAGCTTGCACACCGGTTGAACTACGATTTGTACTGGCTCAGCAAGGAAATCAAGAAGCAGTCCAAAAAGACCTTCAAGCAGTTGCTGAAGGAAAAGCGGTTGTCCGTAGCGAAACACCTGTTGAAAAATTCCACCCTGACCATCGACGAAATCATCGCGTTGGTGGGCTACGAGAACACCAGTTATTTTTACCGGCTATTCCGGGAATCCTACGGGGAATCGCCGGGTGAATTTAGGGCAAGTGGGGCCTAACCCGCAAACTCCCTATTGTAATCCCTTTCAAGTCTTGTTATAATTGAATTATCGGCAAAAGCGTTTACCTGGGTAAGCGTTGAAACGTTTGCACTTTTTAACCAATTGAGTTCTGTAAGCCACGAAGTGAACGGGCTTGCTGCACGTTATAACAAAGGAGAGTTTATGATGAAACCATACCACGACAAAACATTGTCGGCGCAGGCACGGGCAGAGGCCCTGGTTGCCGAGATGACCTTAGCGGAGCGGGCTTCCGTCCTCAATTACCGTTCCCCAAAAATCGAACGCCTAGGAATCGAGGAGTACAACTGGTGGAATGAGGGGCTTCATGGGGTTGCCCGCGCGGGGACGGCAACCATGTTCCCGCAAGCCATCGCCTTGGCGGCAACATTTGACCCACAGCTTTTAAAAGAGGTTGGCGAAGTGGTTTCCCTTGAAACCCGGGCGAAGTACAACAGCTTTACAGGGGAAGGGGACCGCGACATTTACAAGGGATTGACCCTATGGTCGCCCAATATCAATATGTTTCGCGACCCACGCTGGGGCAGGGGGCATGAAACTTATGGCGAGGATCCGTTTTTAACCGGCGAGCTTGGGAAAGCCTTCGTCAAGGGTATCCAAGGGGACGGACCGACCATGCGGGCGGCGGCTTGTGCCAAGCATTATGCCGTCCACAGCGGACCGGAAGGGGTCCGCCATACTTTTGATGCCATTGCCACCCCAAAAGAGATGGAAGAATATTATTTGCCCCAATTCAAAGCCTTGGTCGAGGATGGGGTAGAAGGGGTGATGGGGGCTTACAACCGCCTTAATGGCGATGCCACCTGCGCATCCCCTTTCCTTATGAAGAAACTGGAGGACTGGGGCTTTGACGGTTACTTCGTTTCTGACTACCGAGCCCTTGAGGACTTTGACAAAAACCATAAACTGACCAATAACCAAGTGGAAACAGCGGCGATGGCTATCAAGGCGGGTTGCCATGTCTGCGCAGGCTACGTTTATGAAAAAACAATGGAAGCCCATGAACAAGGCTTGCTAACGGATGAGGAAATCACGAAGGCGGCAATTGCGTCCATGCGTACCCGTATCCGTTTAGGGGAGTTCGATTTGGAGCATGAATACCAAAACGTTCCATTGGATGTGGTTTCCTGCAAAGAACATAAGGAAAAATCCCTGGAAGCCGCCCATAAATCCATGGTGCTTTTGAAAAACAACGGGATTTTGCCACTGGATGCCAAAAAATACAAAACCATTGCGGTCATCGGGCCCAATGCCAATAGCCGGGAAGCGTTGCAGGCCAATTATTTCGGGACTGCCGACCGTTACCACACGTTCCTTGAAGGGATGCAGGACGCATTCGACGGGCGTATCCTTTATTCTTTGGGTGCCCATCTTTATAAAGATGCGACCACGCCTTTGGGGCTTTACAAACACGATAAGATTTCAGAAGCGGTGGCTATGGCGAAAGCATCGGAGCTGGCAATCTTGTGTCTGGGGCTTGATGCCGACCTTGAAGGAGAGGAAGGGGATGCGGGCAACCAATTCGCTTCCGGCGATAAAATCGACCTCCGCTTGCCTGAGTCCCAGCGTTTGCTATTGGAAAGCGTCCTTAAAGTTGGGAAGCCGACCATCGTCGTTCTCGCCTCTGGTTCTGCCCTGAACCCTGAAGCAGACGGGGCCGATGGCATCATCCAAGCATGGTACCCCGGTTCAGAAGGCGGGACGGCGCTGGCGGACATCCTATTCGGGAAAGTGTCCCCATCCGGAAAATTGCCGATTACCTTCTACGAAAATGCTGAGTTGCTGCCCCCATTTTCAGACTACTCCCTGAAAAACCGCACCTACCTGTATGCGGAAAATAACGTCCTGTACCCATTTGGCTTCGGGCTGACGTATTCAAGCGTACAAGTCACCTCCCTGGATTTTAAAGAAGGAAAAGCCCTTGCAACCGTAACCAATACGGGGAATTATGCTACCGATGAAGTATTGCAAACGTATATTAAGGACAACCAATCCGCCCATGCGGTCAGGAATGTTAAATTATGCGGCTTCATTCGGGTCCACCTGGAAGTTGGGGAAACCTTGCAGGTGGAAATCCCATTGGACAAAACAGCCTTCGATGTGGTGGACGAACAAGGAAACCGCTTCGTTGATTCAAGCCATTTCACGTTATATGCAGGCACTTGCCAGCCTGATACCATAAGCGAAAAACTAAGTGGCACAGCCTGCCAGGCACTGGAACTCCGTTTGGCGGGAACTGGCAAACACATTAGCGTAGGCGAACCAGTTGTAAGCGCAAAGCAAGCAGGTTGATGACAAGCAAATAAGGACGGTAAAACCCCTAAATACCGTCCTTATTTTCTTTTGCCCTGCAAGGTATAATAAACCCATAGAAAGGGTGTGTTGGCGATGGCTTATTACTTGGCGATTGACATTGGGGCTTCCAGTGGGCGGCATATGCTTGGAAGGCTGGTGGACGGGAAGCTGGAGCTTGAAGAAATCTACCGCTTCCCCAATGGGATGGTGAAACAAAGTGGGTCCCTCTGTTGGGATATGCAGGCACTGTTCCAAGAAGTCCTCAACGGATTGGAAGCCTGTGCCAAACTTGGAAAAATACCCACCTATATGGGCATCGACACCTGGGCGGTGGATTATGTCCTTCTTGACGGGGCGGATAAGCAAATCGGGGAGGCCATCGCCTACCGCGACCACCGGACAAAGGGGATGGATGCCAGAGTCTATGAAAAAATTTCCGAAACGGGGCTTTACCAGCGCACGGGCATCCAAAAACTTGAATTCAACACCATTTACCAGCTCATGGCGGACGACCGGCTAAAAGCCGCCCAGTCGATGCTGATGATCCCCGATTATTTGAATTTTTTATTGACAGGCGCCAAGGCTTCCGAGTACACCAATGCAACCTCTACCCAACTCATCCATGCCAAGGTGCTGGATTGGGATTGGGAACTTATTGAGCGGCTAGGATATCCAAAAAGGTTGTTCCAACCCCTTAAAAAAGCGGGATCTGTCTTAGGTGGCTTCAAGGAAGACATTGCTGAAAGGCTTGGCTTTGATTGCACAGTCCTCCTACCTGCCACCCATGATACCGCCTCAGCTGTGGTAGCGGTGCCAAGCAACGAAGAAGAAGTCTTGTATTTAAGTTCGGGGACTTGGTCCTTGATGGGGGTGGAACGTGAAGTTGCAGACTGCTCCCCACAAAGCCAATGCTTTAATTTTACCAACGAAGGCGGCTATGCCCATCGGTTCCGTTACCTGAAAAACATCATGGGGCTTTGGATGGTGCAGTCCTTGAAAAAAGAACTCCATGACCGGTATTCGTTTTCTGAGCTGTGCCAGTTGGCAAGCCAATCCACCCTGGCATCTCGGGTGGATTGCCAGGATAACCGGTTTTTGGCCCCAGATAGCATGATTGCCCAAATCCAGCAAGCGTGCAGGGAAACCGGGCAAGCCATTCCAAGCAAGCCAGGTGATTTAGCAGCTGTTGCCTACAACAGCCTCGCAGATTGCTATGCAAAAACCGCCCGTGAAATCGAGGTTTTGACTAAGACAAAATACAAAGCCATCCATATCATCGGCGGGGGTGCCAATGCAGCCTATTTGAATGAAGCAACAGCCAGGGCAACGGGGAAAACGGTCTATGCAGGGCCTGTGGAAGCGACCGCCATCGGCAACCTGGCGGTTCAGATGCTGGCAACAGGTGAATTTGAAACATTAAGCCAAGCAAGGGAAACCATCGCAAGAACATTTGAAATCAAGGCATTCGAGGTGAAAGATATGATAACAAGCAGATACGAACAAGCTAAGGCACGCTATGCAGAAATCGGGGTGGATACGGACAAAGCCATCCAAACCTTACAGGAAATCCCTATCTCCATCCACTGCTGGCAAGGGGATGACGTGACTGGCTTTGAGGGCAGTGCGTCCTTGTCGGGGGGCATTGCGGCAACAGGGAATTATCCCGGGAAGGCGCGGTCGCCCCATGAATTGATGGCGGATTTGGACAAGGCACTCAGCCTAATACCAGGGACGCACCGGGTCAACATCCATGCCAATTACGCCATTTTCGAAGAAGGGGAGCAAGTTGGGCGAACAGAACTGGAGCCCAAGCATTTTTCCAAATGGGTGGAATGGGCAAAGGTTCGTGGGTTGGGGCTTGATTTCAACCCGACGTATTTCTCCCATGAACTGTCCGCGGTGGCAACCCTGTCATCGGAAGACCCTGGAATCCGTGGGTATTGGGTGGAACATGGGAAGCGCTCCATTAAAATTGCGGAATATTTCGCAACGGAACTAGGAAGCCCGAGCCTGTTGAACATTTGGATTCCTGACGGATTCAAGGACATCCCCGCTGACCGGATGGGGCCAAGGGCGCGGCTGAAGGAGTCCTTGGACGAAATCATTGCCATGGATTACGACAAGTCCAAAGTCAAAATCGCCGTGGAATCCAAGGTCTTTGGCATCGGCATGGAGTCTTATACGGTAGGTTCCCATGAGTTTTACATGAATTATGCGGCCCAAAACGGCCTTTTGTGCCTCTTGGACAATGGGCATTACCACCCGACGGAAACCGTGTCCGACAAAATTTCTTCCATGTTGCTGTTTTCTGAGCAGGTCGCCCTCCATGTGACCCGCCCGGTACGCTGGGATTCGGACCACATTGTCTTGTTGGACGACGAAACGAAGGAAATTGCCAAGGAAATCATCCGCCACGGGCACGAACGGGTCATCTTGGGGCTTGATTTCTTCGACGCTTCCGTTAACCGCATAGCGGCTTGGGTGATTGGGGTGCGAAATACCCAAAAAGCTTTGCTGAATGCCCTACTGATGCCCCACGGCCATTTGAAAGGGTTGCAGGACAGCCGCCAACTCACAGAGCTATTGATGACCCAAGAAGAATTAAAGACGTTCCCGATGGGGGATGTCTGGGATTATTTTTGCAAGGAATTGGGCGTCGGCACCGGGATGTCATGGTTTGCCGAGGTACAGGAATACGAACAGCAGGTGCTCTCAAAGCGGGGGGCACAGTTGAAGCCAGTTAAAATAAAGGATGAGGTTGTAGCATGATTTCAAGAAAGGAGAACTAACATGGGAATTTTGGATTTTGAATTTATCAAGGGATTTGCCCGTTGTGCCGCTGATGGGGCCGCTATGGGATGGCATGAGCGCAATGGGGGGAATATTTCCTATCGCTTAAAAGAAGCTGAAGTGGCATTGTCTGCACCCTACCTTTCCGATGTGTTGCCGTGGCAGGCCATTGGGACTGAGGTTCCCCATTTAGGCGGGGAGTATTTCTTGGTGACGGGAAGCGGGCGGTACATCCGCAATGTTGAGCTTGATCCGGAAGGCAATATCTGCATCATCGAGCTGGACGAATCGGGTGAAAATTACCGCATCCGCTGGGGGCTTCGTGGCGGCGGGAGGCCAACTTCCGAGCTGCCATCCCATTTGATGAACCATCAGGTGAAATTTTTGGCAACAGGCGGCAAGCACCGGGTCATCTACCATGCCCACACGACGAACCTGATTGCCCTGACCTTTGTCCTACCCCTCAAAGACGAGGTCTTTACCCGTGAATTATGGGAAATGATGACCGAATGCCCAGTGGTATTTCCCCAAGGGGTAGGGGTCGTCCACTGGATGGTGCCGGGCGGCCGTGAAATTGCGGTCGCCACTTCCAAGCTGATGGAAACTTATGACGTTGCCATCTGGGCTCATCACGGGACATTCGTTTCAGGGGAGGACTTTGACCTGGCTTTCGGGCTGATGCACTGCGTCGAAAAAGCCTCCGAAGTTTTAGTGAAAGTCCTTGCCATGGGCGGGAAGCGCCAAAGCATAACCCCGGTCGATTTCAGGCAACTGGCGAATGACTTCAATGTGACGTTAGAGGAACGGTTTTTAGCATAAAACGGTAAAAAAGGATGGGTATCAGACGATTGAAAAATCGTCACAGCCCATCCTTTTTTTATTCGCCTGCTTCTTCTTGCAACAAAGTAAGTTTTTCTTGCAACCGCGCCTTCTCAGCCTCGCTTTCAAGAAGGGATTCCCGCAACGCCTCAAGTTCTTCCAACTCTGGGAGGAATGCTTCTTCCGAAGGTTCATCAGCAACTTGGCTTGCCAGCTTCGCCCTTAAAACTTCCAACTCCTGCTTCAAGGCTAAAATTTCATGGGTCGCCCCAACGGTTTCAGGGAGTGCCTCAAGTTCAGTGCCATCGGCATCCAAATGAATTTCAAGCAAAGCCGAATGCCGGGCAAACAACGCATTGTGTTTTTTTGTCCGTTGCTGCATCCTCTTTTTGACTAGACTTTTGTTTATAAAAGGACTATAATTAAGTAGGTTAAGTATGGCAGGGAATCCGTCCTTGCCTGTACATATTTGTTTGAAAAACAGCATGGCTGCCAAGCCATGACTGGATTATAGGAGGTTTTTCCATGCCACAGTACAAGTTTCCTGAAAATTTCTTCTGGGGTTCGGCAGCGTCCGGCCCGCAAACAGAAGGTGCCGCAGCAGTTGGCGGGCGAAAAGATTCCATCTGGGACTATTGGTACAAGACGAACCCTGAAAAGTTCCATAATAATGTCGGGCCCCAAAACACGTCCAACTGGTACAACCAATATAAGGAAGACATCCAGCTCATGAAGCAGACCGGGCACAATTCCTTCAGGACGTCCATCCAGTGGTCCCGTTTGATTCCCGATGGCGTAGGTGAGGTCAACCCTGAAGCGGTGGACTTTTATAACCGGATCATCGACGAGATGATTGCCAATGGGGTGGAGCCTTTCATGAACCTGTTCCACTTCGATATGCCCATGGCCATGCAGGAAATCGGCGGCTGGGAAAACCGTAAAGTCGTTGATGCCTATGTGGAATATGCTAAAACCGCTTTTGAATTGTTTGGTGACCGGGTGAAATTCTGGGCAACCCATAATGAGCCCATCGTCGTTGTGGAAGCTGGTTATATGTACGACTTTCATTATCCCAATGTGATTGATTTCAAGCGTGCCGTTCAAGTGGCCTACCACAATGTATTGTCCCACGCCCTGGCGGTGAAGGCTTACCGTGCCTTAGGATTGGACGGCAAAATCGGCATTATCCTAAACCTGACCCCGTCCTACCCACGTTCGGAGGACCCAGCTGACGTCAAAGCGGCCCATATCGCCGACTTGTTCTTCAACCGTTCCTTCCTTGACCCAGTGGTCAAAGGCGAGTTCCCGGCGGAGCTGGTTGAAATCCTGAAAAAACACGACATGTTGCCAGAGGCTGACCCAAAAGACGTGGCAGAAATCAAAAACAACATCATGGACATCCTTGGGGTCAACTACTACCAGCCAAGAAGGGTCAAAGCCAAAGAAACACCGGTTGACCCAAATGAGCCATTCATGCCTGAATTTTACTTCGACAACTATGAAATGCCAGGGCGCAAAATGAACGTCCACCGGGGCTGGGAAATTTACGAAAAAGCCATCTACGACATGGCCATCGACATCCGTGACAATTACGGCAACTTCCCCTTCTGGATTTCTGAAAACGGCATGGGTGTGGAAGGGGAAGCCAAATTCAAAAACGAAGATGGCTCCATTGATGACGACTACCGCATCGAATTTATCTCCGACCACCTGAAATGGCTCCATAAAGCCATCGACGAAGGGGCCAACTGCTTCGGTTACCACTTATGGACCTGCATGGACAACTGGTCTTGGACCAATGCCTACAAAAACCGTTACGGGCTCATCGAAGTCGACATTTACGACAACTACAAGCGCCGCATAAAAAAATCCGGCAAATGGTACAAAGCCTTGTCCGACAACAACGGATTTTAAAAATTTTTTTTAGCCATGAAAGCCCTGTGCTCTCGTGGTTTTTTCATGCCCAGATTACTAAAAATGCTGAAAAGTATAGACATTTACAAAAAAGGGCTTACTTTTCGTGACGGGATGCGGTACAATAAAAGGGATAAAATAAAAATGGTAAATGAGGGAGCTTCGGACATGGAAAAAAAAAACCAAAACAAATACAACCAGATAGCCAAGGAAATCCGCCAGCGCATTTTCACTGGCACTTACCCATTGACCCAGCCTATCCCGGATGAAATGAGCCTTGCCAAAGAATTTTCATGTTCAAGGATGACCATGAAAAAAGCGTTGGAGGTTTTAGTCCTTGAAGGCCTCTTGTACCGAAAGCGCGGGCATGGGACTTTCATCATTAAATCTGCGCTTAAAGATGACAAGTTCAACATCCCTTTCGATGAAGTAGATGGGTTGACAGCACAATCCCCAGGAAAAAAGGTCACTAGCAAAATCCTGAAATTCAATGTGGAGTTCCCGGATGGGGAAACCCAGGAACGGCTTAATGTGTCCAAGGAAACACCGGTCTACAACATTTCGCGGGTCCGTTACGTCAACGATGAGCCTTTTGTCATTGAAAATTCCTTTTACCCGACCACGGTGGTCAGCGGCATTACGGAAGAAATCCTTCATGGGTCGCTTTATTCTTATTTCAAGGATGACCTGCAACTGGGGTTTGGTTCCACCCACAAAGAGGTGCGGGCCTGCCAGTCGGATGCCCATGACCGGGAGCATTTGAACTATAGCGTGGACAGCCCCGTGTTGGAAGTGACCCGGGTGGCTTATCTCAACAATGGGATTCCCTTCGAGTATTCCAAGGCGCGCCATCACTTCGACCGCTTCACCTTCCGCGTCGTAAATGTGACACGCTCGTAATTTACAAATGATGGGTTTTGTAATAAAATAGAGGTGTGAACAAAAAGGTGGGATGCTTTATGGCAAAGAACAATCAGCCCGTCCAAGTGTTTTTTGGGAACCGGGAAATCAGCAAGCTTAAGGAGCGCTTGGAGCAGGCAGGGCTTAAGGATGCCCTTTTGATAACGGGGGCCAATGTCCAAAAGTCGGGGTTGGCAAATCAAGTGAAGGAATTGGCAGGCAGCAGCGTCTTGGAAGTTGCCATCGCCAAGCCCCCAAATGCGTCGGTGGCAAACATTGACGAAATGGTGGGGCGCATCAAATCCCTGGGTGCCAAATCCATCATCGCACTAGGGGGTGGCAGCATCATCGACTTAGCAAAAGCGGTAGGGGCGGCATACAGCCAAAACCTTCGCGGTTCGGAGATGCTAAAACAACCGGACATTATGACAAGCCTTCCGGTAGTTGCCATCCCAACCCTTTCGGGCGCTGGGTCCGAGGTCACCCGTTTTGCGGTGATTGCTGAGGATGGCGGCGAGCCGGTACTCCTTCAAAGCGATGCCTTCTACCCTAAAATCGCCTTGGTTGACCCAAAGCTTACTTATTCGGCTCCCCCGAAGGTGACGGCAATTTCTGGGATTGACGTCATCGTCCATGCCCTGGATTCCTTAGGGAGCGTCCGTTCAAACATCGTATCTGAGTCATTGGCGCTCAGGGCGGCAAGGATGGCGTTTGAAAACCTGGCGGCAGCCGTCGAGGACGGGGCAGACCCTTATGCCAGGGAACAAATGGCAATGGCAAGCCTGTTGAGTGGGACTGCCTTCTCCCTGACCGGAACGGCGGGTGCCTACGCCTGTTCCAAAGTGCTGGTCACCCGTTATGGCATCCCCCATGGGGAAGCCTGTGCGTTCACCTTGGACACCTGGTACCGGGTCAACGCCCAAGTCAAGCCAAAGCTTGACGATTATGCCAGGGAAATGGGCTTTGAAGATGCCGATGTGTTGGCAGACGAGTTTGCCCGCCTGAAATCTCTCATCGGGCTTCGCACCACCTTGGAACAAATCGGTGTTTCTGAAGGCGAACTGGACGAAGTGGTGGCCTGGACCATGGAAACCCCAAACATCTTAAACGCCATTGCCAATATCGGCGCCGAAGGCGTCAGGGAAGTGTTTTTAAGCAAGCGTGCATAATGATGAGCCTATGAAGGATGGATCGACTGCCTTCATAGGCTTTTTTCGTCTTTCGACAAAAAATCTCCACGTATAACCAGATTTGGATAAAACCATCGGAAATGGCACTCAATTTGGCGAAATTCCTGAATCGCTTTGGAAGCGCAGTACTTTTTTGACGAATTCAGGTGAACTTGTTGACAAACCAATAATGATAACGTTATAATTTTAAAAGTTAGTTTAATATACAAACTATCTTCGTGGCAGTTTGTGCCTGAGAGGAGTGAAAAAGTTTCACATAAACAGTGAAAAAAATTAAGGGTATTTAGGGAAAAACAAAAAAAAAAAAAGAAACCCCTTGCATTATTGCTAAAAAAGTTGTATACTTAATGCATACAACTAGTAAGCGTTTTACACACCTCCTTGCAAAACTAGGGGTGGTGAGTGGATTACCCACACACAGTTAGTTTAATCAACTGACAAGCTTATGGGGATGCTTACGTTTTGGCTTTCGGATTGAAAAGCCGTAGCAAAGGAGGTGCCCCTGTGGGCAATGTATTCAGTTTAGATGGGAAAATGTACAAGATAGGGACCGTGTTATGGGATTTCGTCGTCGCCGGCCTTTTATGGGTTGTATTCAGCCTCCCAATCGTCACCATAGGGGCATCGACCACAGCGCTCTATTATGCTTTTACAAAAAAGAGCGCGGGTGAAGATGATTTTATCATGAAGGGGTTTTGGAAAAGCTTTAAAGCCAATTTCGTTAAAGCGACTGCCATCTTCTTCATCATCGCTGCTGCCACCTTTGTTTTGTGGATGAATATTTTTATCCTTGGACAGCAAGATTTAGGGTGGTTGAATGTGCCGGTCACATTCGCCTTATATTTCGTCTTGATGCAGATTGCTTTCATGTCAATCTATGCCTTCGGTATTTTGGCCAGGTTTGAAATGACAGCGGTTGGCGCATTAAGGGCTGGCTTGTTCATGGCTTACCGGTATTTCGCCGTAACCGTGGTAAATGCCTTGCTATTGGCTGTTGCGGTGTTGGGCAGCATGTTCATACCGGAAGTTTTAGTGTTTTTGATTGGCGGGTATATCTGCTTGTCATCTTCGCTGCTGGTAAAGGTTTTTCGCAGGCACGACCCGGACTTTGGGAAGTTGGCTTAAAAGAAGTTAAATAAAGTTGCTCTAAGGAGAGGTTGAGTTCAATGAATAGTACTGTTAAACAAAGCAAGGCCCTTGTGGGGAGTAGTTCAAAAGCAGATCGCATCAGCCAGATGAAAGGGTACTGGTCCCGTCACTGGATGTTATATGTCATGCTATTGCCGCCCGTTGCATTCTTCTTCGTGTTCAACTACATGCCAATGGTCAATATCTTAATCGCGTTTTCACCAAATAACGTGGTGCTTCCCGTACTTGAAACCGGTTGGGTAGGATTTGCCAACTTCGAAACGGCGTTTAGCAACCATATTTTCATGGGTGCCATCCGAAACACCATCATGTTCAGTGTACTGGACTTGGTCGTTGGGTTCCCAGCACCGATTATCTTAGCATTGTTGCTGAATGAGCTTAAGTTTGAAAGGTTCAAAAAAATCACGCAAACCATCACTTACATGCCCCACTTCCTTTCTTGGGTCATCATGGGTGGGATGGCAGTGTCCTTGTTCTCCACCAACTCCGGGGCAGTCAATAACCTGATTGTCGGAATGGGCGGGGAAGCAATCCCTTTCATTGAAACCCCTGTTTATTGGACCATCACCAACGTCTTGATGTCCATGTGGCGCTCTGTTGGTTGGAATACTATCATCTACCTAGCTGCCATCACCAATATCAGCCCTGAATACTACGAAGCGGCTGAAATGGACGGTGCGTCAAGGCTTCGCAAGATGTGGCACATTACGTTGCCAGGTATCCGCCCGGTTATCGTCACGTTGCTAGTGCTTACCATGGGAGGTATCTTAAATGCCGACTTGTCTAGGTTCATCGCTATGGACAACGCCTTTGTCCGTACTGTTTCAGAAGTTATCCCTACTTTCGTTTATCGCTGGGGGCTTCAGTCCATGCAGTTCTCCCTTGCCGGAGCCATCGGTATTTTCCAATCCGTTATCGGTATGACCCTATTGTTGTTCAGTAACTGGTTGGTTAAGAAATTAGGCGGGAATGGATTCTGGTAATTAAATTAAGCAGTTGATGAAGGAAGTAAGAAGGAGAGTTCAAACGATGAGTAAAAAACGAAAAAAACACTATACGAAAGCAACTACACCAGGTGACATCGTCATTGTTATCCTAATGGTCATCCTTGCCCTGTTATGCATTCTGCCGGTACTTAACGTGTTGGCAAATGCCTTGTCAAGCCCTGAGGCAATCATGCGCCGCGAAGTTACCATCTTCCCGGTGGAGCTCCAGACCCAGGCCTTCGCCAGCATCATCGGCGACAGCCGCTTCATGTTCTCCCTAGGGTGGACAGCCCTTATTACCGTTATTGTAGTCATCCTAAACTTGGTGATGACAGTGCTAGCTGCTTACCCGTTGACTTACAATTCCTTAAAAGGCCGTAAAATCATCTCATTTTACATGATTTTCACCATGTTGTTTGGGGCAGGTTTGATTCCAACGTTCATGCTTTTCCGTGACTTAGGGTTACTTAATAACCCATTGGTCTTGATTTTGCCAGGGATGCTAGGTGTGTTCAACATGATTTTGATGCGCAACTTCTTCTTAGGGATTCCTGAAAGCTTGAAAGAGTCAGCAGAAATTGATGGTGCCGGGCCAATGACCATCCTTTGGAAAATCTATATTCCCCTATCCTTGCCATCTTTCGCAACCATCGGGTTGTTCGTGGCAGTAGGGCGCTGGAATGGTTTCCAGGATGCTTTGTTCTTCTTGACGGCAGCACCTGATTGGCATCCTATCCAGATGCTTCTTTACAACATCACGCAAAATGCAACCCAGGTTGACGTAGCAAGCCCAGGTGGGGTGAGCGTCCAGCAATGGGGAGCCGCCATCCGCAATGCAGCAATCGTCGTAGCCATGGTGCCAATCCTTTGTGTGTATCCATTCATCCAAAAGTATTTCGTAAAAGGTGCAACCCTTGGAGCGGTTAAAGGTTAAGTTGAAAATAAAAGCCATGTGCATTCAAAGTAAAAGCTTTGTCGTAAGCCGCACCCAGGTGATAGGGGAGGAGAACTTTCCTTTCATGGGCTTTTAGAATGATTACCCCGATTGGGGATGCCGAAAAGGCAATAATTCAAATTTTAAAAGAAAAAAGGTTATGGGAGGAATTAACAATGCGTAAAACAAAATTTGTTGGAATGTTCGCAGCTCTAGGCTTAATGCTGGCAGCTTGTGGGCAAGGCACAGATGCACCAACTGAACAAGCAGGTTCGGGAGAAGCCGTTGTATCAGAAACAGGACTTGATGAAAACGGAAGGTTCATTGAAGCACGTACCATCACTGTAGGTGTTTGGGACCGTGGGAATGACATCATGGGTCCAATCGCAGAATCTGGATGGGCTGAATGGATCCAAGCAGAAATCTTGGAGCGCCACAACATCATCGTAGAATTCGATACAGTACCACGCTGGGATGAAGGTTCCGTACAATCCACTGCACTTGCAGCAGGGACTGCGGCAGACGTAGGCTTTACATTCAACAACGGTATGGTTCAAACCATGGCTGGAATGGGCGGGATGCATAACCTTCACCCACTTCTTCAACAATACCGTGACCTATTGCCAAACTTATTTGACTTAGTAGGGGAAGAGTTGCTATATTGGAACTTTGATGCAACAACTGAAGAACTTTGGAGCTTGACTGGGCGACGTACACTTGATGGTGTCAACATGACCAATACGTTTATCCGCCAGGACTGGTTGGAAATCTTAGAACTTGATGTACCATCAAACCTAGAAGAATTTGAAGCTGCGCTTATTGCTTTTCGCGACAATGCAGACATCCTGCCTGGAAATATTGACGGAAGCGTTGTTCCATTCTTTGCTGACAGCGATGTGGCATGGGGGACACGTAACCTAATCGATTCCTTCATCGACCCAGATATCACTGAGCGCGAATGGTTCATCCGCGACTTCGACGACCGTCGTTTCATGCATGAAGATGCAGTCCGTGAAGCAACACGCGTCCTTAACCGTTGGTTCAATGAAGACTTGATGTGGAATGACTTCGCTTTAGAAGAAGCTTCTGTCGGGCAAGACTTGATCCGCCTTGGGAATGTTGGTTCTTTCACTGGTAACTGGAACGCACCTTTCTCTAATGGTACCCGCTTCACTACTGACATGCGCTTGAATGCAGGCGAAGATGCTGACTGGATCCCAGTTGCACCATTCTTGAATTCCAATGGCGAAGCCCGTTCCATGCAACCTGAGCGCACTGGTGCATTCGCATTCTTGCCAGCAACCAACACTGAGCCTTTGGCTACCCTTTTATACATCGACTTCATGTCTAGCCCTGAAGTACAAAATGTTATCCAATTCGGTTTAGAAGGTGTCCATAACGACCGCACGCCAAATGGCGGATTTGCAATGCGCCCTCAAGCTGAATGGCCAGAAGATATGCAAATCGTTGGTACAATGAACTCTGATATCTTCCCATTCATCTTAGGCATCCACTTCGACCATAACGAGCAAGCATGGCTTGAAACAATCGCTGCTTCTTTCGAAGGCATCCGTCCTGAGCAAGTTGATGCATCCCTTGAACTTGCCAATAGCACGCACACATTAGTCCTTCAAAATGCAAGCGAAACACGCGCAATCTCTGCAGAAGAAGGAATGTCTGAGCCACTTAACGATGCCCGCCAAGTACTTCTTCATGCAGTTATCGGTGGAACATCTGTTGCGGATTTCGAAGCTACTTTCAATAGCATGTACCAAAACTACCTAAACTTAGGTGCACAGCGCATCATGGATGAGCGTGCAGAAGCTTGGGTTGAAGCATACGGCGATGTTGACTGGATTGCTGACGCTGAATAAGCATTAATATTAAAAACCCTGCAAAGGCACGCCTTTGCAGGGTTTTTAAATCTGTATAGGTTAGGAAATGATGTGGAAAAAATGTAAAAGACGTGAAAAGTATTGACAACGGCTACATGAAAGCGGTATACTATACTTAGTTAGTTTGACAGACAAACTATTAGTGAATTATAACTCAATGGCAACAACTACAATCAATGAAGGAGGTTGGGAGTGAATTGCCGAGAGGAGAATGGATGACGGATCGGCAATTGATATAAAAGGAGGGGGATTATGGAACAAAGCGCCAAAAAAATAACAAGCGTACCTACTGGGATCAGTAAAGCACAGGAATTCATCGACCAAAACATCCACAGGAACATTACCTTAAAGGAAGTGGCAGACCATGTGTATTTGAATGCCAATTACTTCAGCGTCCTGTTTCGGGAATGGGTGGGCATCAATTTCAGTGAGTACATCACCCAAAAACGGTTGTTGCTAGCCAAACGTAAGTTGCTCGAAACCGACCAATCCATTGCCCGGATTTCTCTTTCGATCGGTTACCAAACGTCAAAGTACTTCACCCATCTCTTTAAAAAACATGAGGGAATGACACCTACTGCCTATCGGAAACAACTGAAAAAAGCGAGTTGAAATACGACAAAAAATGCAATTGTGTAGCAAATGTATAAAATAGCAGGGCTTTCGAGAAATGTGGTGGAAACGCTTGAAAACATGTCTTAAGTCAGGTATACTCGAAACATAAGTTGGAAAGCGCTTTGCAAAAATGCAATTCACAGGAGAGCGGAAGTTAAAAGGAGGATTAACCTTGGAGAACGATAATTGCTGGTTAACAAAACCTTCAGCTGAAGGTTTTAAAAAATATAAAATTATAGGGGCATCAGTTGTCTTGCAAACTGTTGAAGAGGAAATGTCTGGCCTTGACCCGAATACAAATGAAACATTCTTGTTAGGAAAAATCGACAACCTGCCAGCCTCAGCAGTTGGGGGCTTGGCTATTGATGCGATGGGGAACGAAGGTTACGCTATTAAAGACTTAGGCGACCAAGTTATCGTTGCAGCAAAGACAGACGCAGGAATCTTATACGGGGCATTTCATTTACAGCGGTTATTGAAACTAGGGGAATCCTTAAAAGGCATCGACTTGCTTGAATCCCCTAAAAACCCGGTCCGCATGCTAAACCACTGGGATAACATGGATGAAACAGATTTCATGGGAAGCGTGGAGCGTGGCTATGCCGGAAAATCCATCTTCTTTGAAAATAAGGATTTCATCAAAGACAAAAGCCGCCTAGTGGAATATGCCCGCTTGATTTCTTCCGTTGGAATCAATGCTATCTCAATCAATAATGTGAACGTTCATAAGTTGGAAAGCCAGTTGATTACCGAAAGGTTCTTGCCAGACGTAGCAGAGATTGCTGGAATCTTTAGGAGATATGCGATAAAGATATTTTTAAGTATCAACTTCGCCAGCACGATGGATATTGGGGGGCTTCAAACAGCAGATCCCCTAGACGAAGGTGTCAGGCTTTGGTGGAAAGAGAAAATGGCTGAAGTTTATGCGGCAATCCCGGATTTTGGTGGAGTCGTCGTAAAGGCTGATTCTGAAGGGCGCCCCGGTCCGTTCACTTATGGCCGTACCCATGCAGATGGGGCCAACATGTTGGCCGAAGCGTTGAAGCCATTTGGAGGGACAGTCTTTTGGCGCTGCTTCGTTTATAACTGCCAGCAGGATTGGCGTGACCGAAACACAGACCGTGCACGTGCCGCTTATGACCATTTCATGCCCCTAGATGGCGAGTTCAGGGACAATGTCGTCCTTCAAATTAAAAACGGGCCGATTGATTTCCAAGTCCGCGAACCTATCTCCCCACTCCTTGGCGGGATGAAAGATACCAACCAAATTTTAGAATTCCAAGTTACCCAGGAATACACGGGGCATTCACATGATGTTTGCTTCCTTGTCCCGCAGTGGAAAGAATACCTTGACTGGGATACCCACTCCAAAGGCGATGGGTCGACAGTAGCTAAAATTGCCAATGGAAGCCTCAACAACCGCCAAATCGGTGGGATTGTTGCAGTTGCCAACGTGGGTAGGGACTCAAACTGGACCGGCCATAAATTAGCACAGGCTAACCTATATGGCTATGGCCGCCTGATTTGGGACACGGATTTGAGCCCAGAACAAATTGCTGATGAATGGGTCAAGCTTACTTTTGGCTTAGAACCAGCAGTCGTTGGCAACGTCAAGGAAATCCTGAAGGGGTCATGGCCGACTTACGAAAAATACACCGCACCGCTTGGTGTTGGCTTCATGGTTCAACCGCACCTTCACTATGGGGTCAATGTGGATGGATATGAATATTCGCCATGGGGGACCTACCACTTCGCCGACCGCCACGGGATTGGCGTTGACAGGACGAAGTCGACAGGAACCGGCTATAGCGCCCAGTACTTCGAAAAAAACCACGAAATGTTCGAAGACCCAACGAAGACACCGGAAAACATGCTCTTGTTCTTCCATCATCTACCGTACAGTTTCAAGCTTCGTTCCGGCAAAAAGCTGATCCAGCATATTTACGACACGCACTTTGAAGGGGTAGAGGAAGTTAAAGCATTCCAACAAAAATGGGACGAGTTAGAAGGCAAAATCGATAAGGCAAGCTTCCACAACGTCAAAGAACGGCTTAACCGCCAGTTGAACAATGCAACCCAGTGGCGCGACCAAGTAAACACTTACTTCTACCGCAAGTCTGGGATTGAGGATGAGCAGCGTCGCACGATTTATTAATTAGAAATGTAAGGGGGCAATTCCTATGCAAGCAAGTAAAAAGTTATCGGGGATGAAGATAAAGGACCATGATGGCAACGAAGTCGTCATACCTAAAACATCTTTCGGGAAAAAGGCAACAAAAGGCTTCAAGCAAAACTGGCAAATCTATTCCTTGCTATTACTGCCATTGATTTGGCTTATCATCTTCCAATACATCCCTATGGCTGGTAACGCCATCGCATTCCGCCGGTTTGCACCGGGTGGGAGCATCTTAGGTGAAACGTTCGTTGGTTGGCACTTCTTTCAGATGTTTTGGGCGGACACCATCTTCTGGCGCGTATTTTGGAACACGGTTATCCTTGGGGTGGGGACGCTTTTGTGGACATTCCCGATGCCAATCATCTTCGCATTATTGCTAAATGAAATCAAATCCAAGAAATTCAAGAAAGTCGCACAGACGCTATCTTATTTGCCCCACTTCCTGTCTGTCGTCGTCGTTGTTGGGCTTATCCAGCAGCTGACCCGTACCGCAGGCCCTATCAACAACTTGCTTTACTCCTTAGGGTTTGAGCGCATCCCGTTCTTGATGCGTGCTGAGTGGTTCCGTACAGTATTCATCACTTCCCGCGTATGGCAAACGACGGGTTGGGGAACAATCCTTTACCTAGCGGCACTTACCAACATCGACCCGACGTTATACGAAGCGGCCATGATGGATGGTGCCAACCGCTGGCAACAGACGTTGTTCATTACTTTACCGGGGATCGCACCTACGGTCATCACTTTGCTTATCCTAAATGTTGGATGGGTGCTAGGCGTCAACTTTGAGCAGGTGCTTCTGCTACAAGACCCGCTTACGTTCCGCACGAGTGACATTATCGGAACTTACTTGTTCCGCTTAGGGATCGAGCAGGCGAACTTTAGTTTCGCAACAGCAGTTGGTTTATTCCAGTCCCTGATCGGTATCTTCTTATTGACCATCACTAACTTACTATCAAAAAAGTTAACAGATACCAGCTTGTGGTAGAAAGGGGAGGCAGTAACATGAAAGAATCATTAGGTTATAAAGTATTCAAAGTTTTCAATTATAGCATCATCACTGGCTTCGTATTCCTCTGCCTGTACCCATTCCTGCAAATCATCGCCGAGTCATTCAGTAGCGAATCCATGATCCGAGGGGGTCACGTCAACTTGATCCCCCGACAGTTCAACACTTGGACCTATCAGGTCATGATGTCTGACCCGTTGTTTTGGATTAATTACCGGAACACATTGGTCTACACTGTAGTTGGGGTGGTCATCTCCATGATTTTGACGACCATGGCAGCTTATGCCCTGTCTAAAAAAGACTTGATGGGACGCGGCTTCTTCTTATTCTTGTTCGCCTTCACCATGTTCTTCTCAGGCGGCTTGATCCCAACCTTCATGCTTGTCAGGAACTTCCTTGGATGGGCAAACACCATTTGGGCGATTGTTATCCCAGGTGCTATCGGGGTATTTAATATCCTCATCATGAAAACATTCTTTGAAGCCTTGCCAAAAGAGCTTGAGGAAGCGGCAATCATTGATGGCTGCTCCCAAATGGGGGTATTCATCAAAATTATCCTTCCCCTTAGTAAAGCGGTTATTGCAACCCAGGTCCTGTTTTACGCAGTCGGCGCATGGAACGCTTGGTTCCCGGCCTTATTGTATATGCAAGACCGCCAGCTTCAGCCAGTCGCCATGTACCTTCGTGGATTGGTTATGGGGGCAAACAGTTTGACAACGGGTGCCATGGCTGAATCAGGTGCCGGTCAGCAAGGGGTTAGCCAAAACGTGGGTGCGGTAGCGATTATCTTAACGTCGCTACCCATCATCTCCATCTACCCATTTTTACAGAAATACTTCGTAACAGGCGTTACACTTGGAGCAGTCAAGTAAAACTAAATTAGGGAACTTCGGATTGGGCCTTGCGTCAAGTTTGCTTTGGCTTAATCCGTTCCAAATAAAAGAAAATGTAAGCCCTCACCGTGAAGGCTCTCAGTTTCGACACTACCCAAAAAAACTAAAACTATGATAAGGGGGAACATTCACATGTTCAAAAAACCACTAGGAATGAAAAAAGCACTCGGATTATTAATCACAGCTTCAGCATTGGCATTAGCTGCATGCGGGCAAGACACCTCAACTCCGGCAGAAACTTCAACTCCGGCAGAAACTGGAAACAACGGCGGAGCGGAAGCAGTAGCAGGAAACGGGATTGGGACGGCAATGACAAACTTCCAAGTTGAAGATCAGTTCTTCTCGGAAACGCCCATGGATTTATCTTTGTTATTCCGCCAGCTGGCAGAATCGCCTTGGCAAAATGATTGGATGATGGTTGAGCGCCTACGTGAGTTGACAAATGTTAACTTGGCATCCAATACGACAGCTATCCTTCATGATGACTTCGCCCAACAGCGCCAGTTAATGATTGCCGCAGGTGACGCACCTGAGCTTATGCCATTCATGTACGGGCAGTATGTAGCTCAGTTCGTAGCTGGTGGGGGATTGCTCCCAATTACAGATTACATCCAGCACATGCCTCACTTCAATCACTTCTTGGATTTATGGGATCTTCGTGACGAGTTTGAAACTACTCGTCAAGCAGATGGGAACTTCTACCACCTGCCAGGATTCCAAGAAGACATCCGCGTCCGCTTTACCATTGCTATGCGCCGCGACATTTTGGAAGATTTAAACTTAGAAGCACCAACAAATTGGGATGAAGTTGCTGAAGTTTTAGCAGCAGTTGAAGCGGCTTTCCCTGGGACTGTCCCTTACCAAGCAGCATGGGGTGGGGATGCCATCACTAACATTGCTGCCCGAACTTTCGGTGTCCGTTTCGGATGGGGTCTTGGAAATGGTTTGATCTTAGACCACGCAACAAACACACATAACCACATTTCACAAATGCCTGAAATGCGTGACTTTACAGAATACTGGGCTGGCCTAGTGCGCGACGGATTGCTTTTACCTGAATCCATGGCTGGTGGATTCAACGAAGCATGGGAAAACTTTGTCAATGGTTATTCTTTCGCAGTAGATACTTCCGGTGCAGGGATGCATGCTTCACTTTCCCGTGACATCCAAAACTTAGTAGCAGACGGGATGACAGGCGGGCCATTCGGAATCGACGAAAATACTACCCTTCTGACATTGCCAACACCTAATGGTCCTGCTGGATTCGTTGGTGAGAACCGCTTGAACAACGGTTTAGTACTTAACAGCTCTATCCGCGAGCGTGAGGACTTCATTGCCATTCTTCAATTCGTTGACTGGTTATGGTACTCTGAAGCCGGGCGCGAGTTCTCAATGTGGGGTATTGAAGGTGAAACTTTCGAGTGGGTTGACGGACGCCGCCAGCTTAAAGAAGGATTTACTAACCCATCGTGGACATTTGGTGGAAACATCGAGCATGCTGACGAGTGGCAACAAATGCAGCGCGACCTTGGCTTCAGCGAAAATGTTTGGTTGCCATCCATGGGTGCTTCCCGCGAGTTGACCATCTCTACCATGTCTGAAGAGCTTCAAGAGCTTCACATGCTGAATGCAACACGCGTCCAGGCACCATTCAACCCAGGCCCTCCATACAACGACGAAGAACGTGAAATAGCATCTGGTATTGCAACAGCTGTTACTGACAACACAAATGCAGTTGTCCGCCGCTTCATCGTTGGGGAACTTGAATTGAACGATGCAAATTGGAACGAATTCGTTGTCCAAGCAGCACTTGATATGGGCGTAGAGCGTCTATTGGAACTTGCTGACGAAGCACACGTACGCGAGCGCTTGAACTAATCATCAATAACAACACAGGGATTTGCAGGCTTTCGGGCCGCAAATCCTTTTTTCGTGGTTTTTTCCCGAAAATTCATGAAATCTCCACAAAAAAGTGCTATGATTATACTATGTATAAATAACAAGGAGGAGCTCATAATGGCTCGTATTCACGATTTTACACAAGGAATTTTTAGCATCATCACCCAAAATATCTTTTTCTTCATTAAATCGGGTTTTTTTTTCATCCTGTCGATTTTGCCAACCCTCATCTGGATTTTATTCGTGGAAAGGAGCATGCTGGACCTTTTATTTCTTTTTTTGATCGGCCCAGCTGTGTCTGCCATTTGTCGCTTGATGATTGACTATATTGAGACGGACTTTAGCAAGGATGATTATCCCGATGGGGCAAGGTATTTGCACCATTACCGAAAAAACTTTAAAGAGTCCCTCACTTTCTGGATCCCTTATTGCGTGCTGATGTTCATCCTAATGACGAACCTGCAAGGCTACCAATGGGGACATGCTTATTTGCAGACGGCCATGACGGTTGTGTATGTCCTGTTCATCGCCCTTTTGACTCTGTTTGTGGGCTATTTCTTCCTCATCAGCTCCAAATACAGCTTTCCCATTCCGTCCCTGTTTCGCCTAAGCATGTATTACATCTTTACTTGGATCAAAAGCACCTTGGGCATCGTCGCCGTCTTGTTCCTCACGATGGCAAGCATCTATTTTTTCAGCGAATGGCCAGCCCTTCTCCTTTCAAGCCCCCTCGCTTATATTTTGGTCCGCTATGCCTACCCGGTCCTGGAAAATGTAGGGGAATACTTCGTTAAAAAATAACGGGATAATTGGAAGTCTTCACCAAAGAAAAGGCTTCCTTTTTCTTTGGTGGCGTGATAAGATTACATAGACGCACCCCAAGTGACCCGAATCTACTTGGATATGGAACATGCGGGGTGCCCTGCATCTAGTTGGGAGGTTAAAACGTATGAAACTAGCAAATATATTTCAAAACGGCATGGTCTTGCAACGGGACGTGCCCCTTAAATTTTGGGGGACGGCAGCCCCTTGCTCGAAAATCGAAGTGTCGGGCATCCAGGTTATTTCCCGGGAAACAGGGGAGTGGGAGGCGACCCTTCCTGCCCTTCCTGCCGGGGGTCCCCATCAGTTCAAGTTTAGCTGTGAAACGGGTGATATCATCCTTGACGACGTGCTCTTAGGGGATGTTTGGCTTTGCAGTGGGCAATCCAATATGGAACTTCCCATGGTACGGGTCAAAAGGGCATTCCCCGGGGAGGTTGAAAATACCATCAACCCACAAATCAAGCAATTCCACGTCCCGGTAAGCTATGCCTTTGACGGGCCGAATGCCGAAATTCCGGGGGAACGGTGGATTTCTGTAACCCCCGAACAGACAGATACGTTTTCGGCAACCGGTTATTTCTTCGCCAAAAAAATCCATCAGGAACTGGGCGTGCCTGTAGGGATTATCCTGAGCGCCGCCGGGGGGACGCCCATTGAAGCTTGGCTTAGCGAAACATCCCTTGAAAAATTCCCTGAACACCTTCCAGAACTCCACCAAGTCAAAGGAACGGATTATGTTTCCCACACACAGGCGTCCGACGCTGCCTTTAATGCGGAATGGTTTAGAAAATTAGATGCTTACGACCTGGGCTTGCACGAAAAGTGGATGGAGCATGGCTTTGATGATTCCCAGTGGCAGTCCATTGACTTGACCCATAACTGGAACGATTATTCAATCCTTCAGGAACCGGGTGCCATTTGGCTGCGCAAAGACTTAGAGCTTCCCGAAGGTGAGGGTAAAATTGACTTGGGCACCCTTGCTGATGCGGACTTCGTATATGTGAACGGGACATTGGTTGGCTCCACGGGCTACCAGTACCCGCCACGGATTTATCCTATCCAGGCAAAAGCAGGCATCAACACGGTTGTTATCCGGATCATTGCCGGGCAAAACATCGGAGGGTTTACCTTCGGGAAGGACCGCCACATCCAAATTGGCAACCAAAAAATAGCGGTTGACGCGGGGTGGAAATTCAAGCGGGGCATTGCCTTGCCAAAACAGCCGTCCACGACCTTCTTCCAAAACTACCCAACCGGTTGCTTTAACGCCATGATTGCCCCGTTGCAAGGGCTTGGGCTTAAAGGCATCCTTTGGTACCAGGGGGAATCCAATGCGGGGAATCCCGACGGTTATGGGGAACGCTTGAAAGAACTGGTTGCCAGCTGGCGGGAGGGCTTCGGGCAACCAGGGCTTCCATTTATCGGGATCCAACTGGCCAACTGGAACCACCAGGGGCTTAACTGGGCTTATATGCGCCAGGAGCAAGAGCGGTTGCTGGAACTTCCCAACACGGGCCTCGCCATCGCACTTGGTGCAGGGGAGCATAATGACCTCCATCCTTTGGATAAAAAGACTGTGGGGCAGCGGCTGGCGTTGCAGGCCTTGAAAGCCGCTTATGGCAAAGGGGTGACAGCTGATGGGCCGAAATTGGTTTCAATCGACCAGGGCCTCGGGTCCATCACTTTGGAGTTTGACCAAAAACTTGAGGGGCGCCCTCAGATGGAATTGGAGATTGGCGACGCTGTTGTGCCCGCTAACGCACGAATCGACGCAAACGCTGTTATTTTGACAGGGGTGGGGCTTGAAGCTGCAACCTATGTCAGGTATGCCTGGTCCAACGACCCGGATGGGCTCCTCTATAATGGGGAAAAACTCCCTGCTGCCCCGTTTCGGATGCCCCTAAGCCGGTCCCAGAAACCTGAATTGTAAGCATTTTACGAAAAAAGGCGAAAATAACGAAAAAAACTTAGTTTATTGACTAGACAAAGTCCCTGAATCGTGTTATTATTACATTGAGGCACAGGGAGTTGTGCTAGTTAATGAAAAACGAGAGATCTTAGAGGAGGGTACTACCCATGACTTATTTCCCAACAGTTGGAAAAATCAAATTCGAAGGCGTTGAATCAAACAACCCATTCGCTTACCGCCACTACAACCCAGAAGAAGTTGTAATGGGGAAAACGATGGCAGAGCACATGCGCTTTGCTGTTGCTTACTGGCACACATTCGCTTCTGACGGAGCAAAAGGACAAGACCCATTCGGTATGAAGACAATGACTCGTCCTTGGGAATCAACAGATTCTATGGAAGAAGCTCGTCAAAAAGCATATGCTAACTTCGAATTCCTAGAAAAATTAGGTGTACCATTCTTCGCATTCCACGACCTTGACGTTGCTCCTGAAGGCAACTCAATCGAAGAATACCACCGCAACCTTGATGAAATCGTTGCTATCTTCAAATCTGAGATGGAACGTACAGGAATCAAATTGCTTTGGAACACTTCAAATGCATTCTCTCATCCACGTTTCGTGAATGGTGCTGCAACTTCTCCAAACGCTGACGTTTACGCTCACGCTGCTGCACAAGTTAAAAAAGGCTTAGAAATCGCTAAAGAATTAGGCGCTGAAAACTACGTATTCTGGGGTGGGCGCGAAGGTTACGAATTCCTTCAAAACACGGATTACAAATTAGAGATGGACAACCTTGCTAAATTCTACTGGATGGCTATCAATTACGCTCAAGAAATCGGATACACTGGACAATTCCTAATTGAACCAAAACCGAAAGAGCCGACTAAGCACCAGTACGATTACGATACTGCAACTGTAGTAGCATTCCTTAAAACTTACGGATTAGACAAGCACTTCAAAATGAACTTGGAAGCTAACCATGCGACTCTTGCAATGCACACATTCGATCACGAAATCCGTGTTGCCGCAAGCCATGACATGTTAGGTTCATTAGATGCCAACCAAGGTGACCTATTGATCGGATGGGATACAGATGAGTTCCCAACTGACTTGACTGCTGTTACACTTGCTTGCTACGAAATCATCAAAGCTGGTGGACTTGGAACTGGTGGAGTTAACTTCGATGCGAAAGTACGTCGTTCTTCAACTGACCTAGAAGACCTATTCTTAGCTCACATCGCTGGTATGGATACATTTGCACGCGGGTTCAAAGCTGCTGCTAAATTGATCGAAGACAAATTCTTCGAAGATATCGTAGCTAACCGCTACTCAACATTCCACAACTCTGAAATCGGTAAAACGATCTTAGACGGAACGGCTACTTTCGCTTCTTTAGCTGAGTACGCAAAAACTAACAACACACTTAAAGTTGTTTCTGACCACTTAGAGTACACTAAAGTCCGCATGAACGAGTACATCTACTCCCAACCGACTTCTACTCCAAAAAGCAACGAAATCATCAAACACTTAAACGAAAAAATCTCTGGTGCTGATTTATTAGCTAAAACTTCACAAGAGGCTGTTTAATACAAAATAACCTTGTCGGGCGCTTTGTTTTAGAACAAGGCGCCCGATTTTAGTTTTTAAAGAATGAAACAAACAGGGGAGACTTGAAATGAATAGGGTAATTAAGATTCTTAACGGCGTAATGATTTTATTACTCATTCTATTTCTATGGCACCGTGAAATGCAAGTTCGACTCTGGCTATCACTTATTATTTTTGTGATAGCAACTATTTTGTTTATTATTGTTTTGGTTAAAGAAGGTTGGAAAGCTTATCACATCTCAAGGTATTTATTAGGTTTATATACGCTTTTTACCTTAGTGGAAATAGACATACCTGTCCTTATTCCACTAGGACTTGTCGGAGTGAGTTATTTACTCGAATGGGGTTTAAGCAAAAAAAGAAAGGGGAATCCAAAATGAAATACGTATTAGGCGTTGACCTGGGTACCAGTGCCGTTAAGGTTATCCTGGTTAACCAATTAGGTGAAATCAAAGGGGAAGCAACCCGCCCGTATCCATTGTCCCATCCGGCTCCGGGATATTCTGAGCAAAATGCTGAGGATTGGGTGACTGGGACTATCGAATCCATTAAAGAAATTATGGATTCAGGTGTAGTAAATGCCGCAGATATCGAAGGATTAAGCTTTTCCGGCCAAATGCACGGGCTAGTATTAGTTGACGAAGCAGGTACACCGCTTCGCCCAGCTATCCTTTGGAACGACGTGCGTACAACGGCACAGTGCCAAAAAATCAAAGAAGTAATGGGCGAAGAACTGACGGCGTTAGTTAAAAACCCGGCTTTAGAAGGTTTCACCCTTCCAAAAATCCTTTGGGTCCAAGAGCACGAGCCTGAAACATTTGCGAAGGCCACTCAGTTCTTGCTTCCTAAAGACTACTTGAGCTACCGTTTGACAGGTGCCCGCATGATGGAGTTCTCCGATGCGTCCGGTACGTTGTTATTTGACTTGACAACCAACACTTGGAGCCAGACGGCTTGCGATAAGCTTGGCCTTGACATCTCCATCTGCCCGCCACTTTGCGGTTCTGATGACCAAGTAGGGACAATCCTTCCTGACATCGCAGCAGCAACTGGTTTATCCACTGAAACGAAAGTTTTCGCTGGTGGGGCGGACAACGCTGCGGGTGCCCTTGGCGCTGGTAACGTATCTGACGGCATCGGGGTTTGTTCCATCGGGACTTCCGGTGTGTTCTCGGCATTTGAAGCGACTGGCAACCAGGACTTCGGCCTGAAACTCCAGTACCACAGCCACGCAAAGCCCAACAGCTATTATTTGATGGGGGTAACCCTTGCTGCTGGTAATTCCCTGAACTGGTTCAAGGAAACTTTTGCCAAGGATAAGTCTTTTGCCGATATGCTAGCCAATGTTGGCTCAATTGTACCTGGTTCAAATGGCTTGATTTTCACTCCTTACATCGTAGGGGAACGTTTCCCGCACGCTGACGCCCAAATTCGTGGGTCGTTCATCGGGATGTCAGGGACCCATGGTTTCGACCACTTTGCCCGTGCCGTGCTTGAGGGGATTACCTTCTCTTTACGCGATGCTTTAGAGCTTATGCGTACCGCAGGGAACAAGCAAATCAACAAAATCATCTCCATCGGTGGCGGCGCGAAAAACGAGGACTGGCTTCAAATCCAGGCTGACGTATTCAACGCAACGGTCATCAAACTGACTTCCGAGCAAGGCCCAGCCTTAGGTTCTGCCATTATTGCTGCCATGGGTTGCAAATGGTTTGACTCTTACGAAGCCTGCATCGAAACGTTCATCGGTTACGAAAAGGAATTCACGCCAATCCCTGAAAATGTTGCCCTTTACGAGGCGGCTTACCAAGTATACACACAAGTTTATGCGGCAACCAAATCGTTAAACGAGCAATTGGCACCCCTTCGCGATGTGAAAAAATCAGTCGTGAACAAAATCAGCACGGACCTTGAAGTTGAAGTTTCTGAAAAGGAATCAGCATAAAGGAAAGTAATTATCGCTTACAATTCAGCTTCACAAAATTAAGTCATGAAACGACAAGATTTTTTGGGGCGGTTGTGCTATAATGTAAAAAGTTTGAGCGGTTTGCAGACGTGTCATTTATACGTCAGGCAACCCGTGATAATGGAATAAAAAAAGTTAAAATGGAAATCCGCTGGTGGGCTACACCAGCAGGTTGCCAGATTAAATTTGAGGAGTGAACCATGGAAAACTTACAGATTGCCGCAAACAATGTACGTAAAAACATCGTACGCATGATCCACGAATCCAAATCAGGGCATCCTGGCGGATCGTTATCAGCAGCAGAAATCCTGACTTACCTTTACTTTAAGGAAATGAACGTGGACCCAGCTGATGCGAAAAACCCTAACCGTGACCGCTTCGTCCTGTCCAAAGGGCACGCAGCACCGGTACTTTACGCAGCTTTGGCAGAACGTGGCTTCATTTCTGAAGACATCCTTCCAACCCTTCGTAAAATCGGTTCCCCACTTCAGGGACACCCGGACAGCAAAAAAGTAGAAGGCGTTGACGTTTCTACTGGATCCCTTGGACAAGGTGTTTCCAATGCCGTGGGTCTTGCGCTAGGATCAAAACTTGATGGTTCCACTTCCCGCGTTTACACATTGCTTGGCGATGGGGAAATGCAAGAAGGTTTAGTATGGGAAGCTTTAATGTCAGCTGCCCATTACAAATTAGATAACCTGGTTGTATTCATCGACAACAATGGCCTTCAAATCGATGGCAAGAACGAAGACGTTATGGACCTTGGCGACATCGAAGCTAAACTTAACGCTTTCGGATTCAACACACACTCTATTGACGGACACTCTTACGAGGCGATTGAAGCTTCCCTGAACAATGCCCGTGAAACTAAAGGAAAGCCAACAGCAGTCCTTTGCAAAACAATCAAAGGACGCGGAGTTTCTTTCATGGAAAACAGCCCGGCATGGCATGGTACAGCACCAAGTGCAGATGACTTGGCAAAAGCAATCGAAGAATTATCCCAGGAGGTGACCGCATAATGGGTTTAGCAACACGTGAAGCATACGGTAAAGCACTAGTTGAACTAGGGGCTCAAAATAAAAATGTAGTCGTACTTGATGCGGACTTATCCAAATCAACAAAAACAGCTGACTTTGCAAAAGAATTCTCCGACCGTTTCATCAACGTCGGGATTGCAGAGCAAAACTTGATGGGAATTTCTGCTGGCCTTGCCAACTACGGGAAAATCCCATTCGCTTCCACTTTTGCAGTATTCGCAACTGGGCGTGCATTCGAAGTTATCCGCAACTCCATCTGCTACCCTAAGCTTAACGTTAAAGTAGCGGCAACACACTCAGGTATCACAGTTGGTGAAGATGGTGGGTCCCACCAGTCTGTTGAGGACATCGCTTTGATGAACTCCCTGCCTAACATGAGCGTTTTCGTTCCAGCTGACGCACGTGAAACTGAGCAGGTCATCAAATATGCAGCTGAGCATGTTGGGCCTTGCTACATCCGTTTGGGCCGTTTGAATGCAGAAGATATCTTCGATGAATCCTATGAGTACCAATTTGGCAAAGGGGTTCAGATCACTGAAGGATCTGATGCTACAATCATTGCTACTGGTTTAATGACAGCTATGGCACGCACTGCTGCGAACCAGCTTCGCGAGGAAGGCATCAACGTCCGCGTGATCCACATGCCAACCATCAAGCCAATCGACCGCACCATCATCGAAAAAGCTGCCCGCGAAACGAAATTCATCCTAACTTGCGAAGAGCATTCCATTATCGGTGGATTAGGTTCAATCGTTGCTTCCGTAACGTCTGAAACTTACCCGACAAAAGTTGTAAAACTAGGGATGAACGACGTTTTTGGTGAGTCTGGGACGCCAGCTGACCTACTAGAAAAATTCGGTTTAACACCAGCAAACATCGTTAAAATGGTAAAAGAGCAGTTATAGAAGCGGCAAGAAAACCACTTCCCCCTTCTGAGATGAAAATTGGGGAAGGGTTTGAATCGTACACTTCTAAAAGCAAACGCTTAGGTTGAGGGTTTTATCGAAGATTTAACCCTCTAACCTACCAAATTATAAAATATCAGCATATACAATCGCCCCTGAGGGGGATTGAATGAAAAGGGAGAGAATAATATGAAAATTTTCATCGATACTGCTAACGTTTCCGAAATCCAAGCTGCTAATGACCTAGGGGTTATCTGCGGTGTAACGACTAACCCATCTTTGATCGCTAAAGAAGGACGCAACTTTGAAGAGGTTGTTACTGAAATCACTAACATCGTTGACGGGCCAATCTCTGCTGAGGTTATCTCTTTAGATGCTGAAAAAATGGTTGAAGAAGCTAAGGAATTAGTAAAAATCCACCCGAACATCGTTATCAAAATCCCTATGTGTGCAGAAGGCTTAAAAGCTACTAAGCAATTGACTGCTATGGGAATCAAAACGAACTTGACTTTAATCTTCACGCCTACACAAGCACTTCTTTGTGCACGTGCTGGTGCTACTTATGTTTCCCCATTCTTAGGGCGCGTTGACGACTTAAGCCAAGATGGCGTGACTTTAATCCAAGACATCGTTGAAATCTTCAACACTCACGGAATCACGACTGAAATCATCTCTGCATCTGTTCGCCACCCTATGCACGTGGTACAAGTTGCTAAAGCCGGTTCCCACATTGCAACTATCCCTTACAATGTCATCACTCAAATGATCAGCCACCCACTTACAACTTCAGGGATTGAGCGTTTCCTTAAAGACTGGGAAGGTTTATCCGCTTAATCAATAAAAACCCAATAAGTTAAGGGAGCCTCGGCGCACGAGGCTCCCTTTTTCTAAAAACAACTAAGATAGCGCTTTATAATTTAGGGGTGATAAAATGATGGTAACAGACCGTTACTTGATTAGGGAAATGAATGAAAAACTGGTGCTTCAGACCATTATTGATAAAGAACTCATTTCAAGGGCAGACCTTGCCAAAGAGACCAAGCTGAATAAAGCAACGATTTCTTCCATCGTGTCGGCCCTCCTTGAAAAAAAGTTCGTCCTGGAAGTTGGCAGTGGCGAGAGCAGTGGGGGGCGAAAGCCAATCATGGTCAAGTTGAATGACCGGGCAGGCGTGACTTTAAGCATCGACCTCGGGCCCAAATATACCTCCTTCATGTTTTCTTACTTAAATGGTGAAACGGTCATGGAAAAACGGCTCATCAGTTACGTCCACTCGGTAGGGACTGCGAAACAACTCATCGATGATGAAATTGGCAATGCGGCTATCATCCTTAAGGGGACGCCTTATGGCTTAGTGGGCATCTGCATCGGCCTTCATGGCATTGTGGATGACAACCAGTTGCTATTCTCGCCATTTTACAGTTTTGATAGCATGGACCTAAAAAAAGGGCTTGAAAAGAAGTGGGGGGTTCAGGTCTTTTTGGAAAACGAGGCTAACCTTTCCGCCATTGGCGAATACAAATACAGCATTTCAAGCCCTAACCTGATTTGCCTGAACATCAAATATGGCATCGGGGCCGGGATTATCCTTAATGACCAGCTTTATAAGGGGGCGAATGGGTTTGCAGGGGAGATTGGCCACGTCATTGCCGTCCCTGATGGGCTCCGCTGCTCGTGTGGAAACGCTGGCTGTTTGGAGCTTTATGCCAGCGAATACAGGATACTTTATACGTATGGGCAGCACTGCGAGGAAGAGGACATCAGTTTTGAGCGGTTTTTAAACGATTATGAATCCGGTCATCCCGCGGCTATAACTGCCCTAAAGGAATTTGTCAAATACATCGCCATCGGCCTTAACAACCTGATTACCAGCTTTAATCCGGAGGTCATCATCCTCAATTCCAAGCTGACCAGCCAAGTGGGCGGCATGATGGAGCAGGTTAACGATGAAATCAAGTACCGCCTGAATGAACGGATCAAAATCAGGGCCTCCACCTTATCCGACCGTTCCCTCCTCCTTGGCGCCTCGTATTTGGTTTCCCGTGCCTTTTTAGGCCTATAGCCGCCTGTAAGCCAGTTGCCAACAAGTTAAAGGGGTTAGCAGAAGCCTCTGGCAAATAATCCATTCTATTCCTGCACCTCCTAATAAGTGGAGTAATACCAAGAAATAATAACCATATTTGACAATTTATCTCATTTAGACCTTCGAAATGCGAAAATAATTCGCTAAATCCATTGAAAAAATGTATAATCCATGTATAATAAGTATATACTTTTAATTTGGAGGTTAGAGAATGTTATTCAGTGATAAGCGTTATGGCAAGATTTTGCTAGCAGCAACTGGTTTAATTTCTTCCACTATATTAGGTGCATGTTTCAAAGCGCCCGAAAATGAAACCGAAACAGCGGCATTAGCCCAAGAGGCTTTGGGATTTGATGCTAAAACCGATGGCGTGGAGGAATCCCTGGCTGAAATGGAAGCCTTCGCAATGGACATTGACGTTTCGGAAGATGCCACAGATGCAGCAGGAAAAGCTGTTGCCGGAATCGATGTGTCCGATGCATCGGGACAAGGAGCTGCAAAAGAAGAAAATTCCACCCCCTCTACACCATCAACACCAAAGCAATCCCAACCGGTGCCAACAGCGCCAAAAGAGGAAAATCCAGCTGCACCGGCGCCAAAAGAGGAAAAACCAGCTGCACCGGCTCCAGTAAGACCAGTTGCGCCAACCCCTGAGGCCCCAGCACCAGTTGTACCAGCTCCAGAAGCCCCATCAACAGGCAGTTTTGATCAGCAAGTAGCAGCCATCGTCTTTGATTTGACCAATCAAGAGCGGGCAAACAATGGCATGGGTACCTTTTCAAATGATGGTACTTTAAAAGCTGTCGCCCAGGAAAAATCAGTCCACATGGCAAACCTTGGCTACTTCAGCCACAATGCCCCTGATGGAACCACTACTCATGATTGGCTTCGCGGTAGGGGATGGAAGGGCTCCGCTTGGGGTGAAAATATTGCCAACTTTACTAATATGGGCAGCGCCCAAGCAACTGCCCAAGCCATCGTCCAAGGTTGGATGAACAGCCCAGGCCACCGCGCTAACATCTTGTCTGCTAATTTTGGCCTGTTGGGTGTCGGTATCCAAACTTCAAGTTCAGGCCGTGTCTTAGCGACACAGGTTTTCGGGCGATAAAGCACAGCTAAAAAGCCTGCCACCATCCAAAAAAACTTTGGATGGTGGCAGGCTTTTATCATTAAATGACCGGCATATGTTGCGGGTGAATAGGAGTTATTAGAAGTGCCCAAAAAATGCATCGGCAGAAAAAGTGAAAAGGATGAAGCATTTTTGGGGGCTTCATCCTTTTCACTTATATATGCAGCAGCTCCATCAAGTCATCGGTCGACATGGAGGTTATGGTACCGTCGTTGCCTTCGACAAAGGTGTCGGACAGGTGTTTTTTCATGTCCTGTAGTTGGATGATTTTTTCTTCGATGCTGTTTTTCATAACCAGCTTAAAGACCTGGACCATGTTTTTTTGTCCCATGCGGTGGGCCCTGTCCGTCGCCTGGTTTTGGGCAGAGACGTTCCACCAAGGGTCAAAATGGATGACGGCTTCCGCAGCGGTCAGATTCAATCCCGTACCCCCGGCCTTTAAGGAAATCATAAAGACGTCTGCCCGGCCTGCTTGGAATTGGTTGACCAGGTCGCGGCGCTTGTCTTTATCGGTTTGTCCGGTTAACGTAAAGAAGCTGATGCCTTCTGTGGCCAGTTCGGTTGCAAGCAAGGGAAAGACGCTGGTGAAGGAGGAGAACAGCAAGACCTTTTTATTGTTTTCCCTCAGGGTTTTAATCAATTCCACACAGCTTTCAAGCTTGGAACTAGGGGTGTCGATGTCCTCAAACACCAACCGGGGCTCGATGCAGATTTGGCGCAGGCGGGTGAGCATGGCCAAAATGGCAATTTTATTGATGGGCTCACCATTAGGCATATCCTTCAGTTCGTTATTGGCCTGAAGCAAATTGGCAAGGTAAAGCTTGTTTTCCTCTTCGCTAAACTCAATGGGCAGCACATTCTCAATTTTATCCGGAAGTTCCGTAAGCACTTCTTTTTTCGTCCGCCTTAAAATGAATGGTGAAATTAACCGTTTCAGGGCAGCCTGTTGCTCGGCATTTTTATCCCGCACGATAGGCCCTTCGTACTCCTTGCTGAAATAACTGTAATTGTAAAGGTAGCCCGGCATCAAAAAGTCAAAGATAGACCACAGCTCAGCCAGGGAATTTTCAATGGGGGTCCCGGTGAGGGCCAGCTTGTGGCGGCCTTTTAATTTCTTGACTGCCTGCGCACCCTTAGTCTTGGGATTTTTAATGTACTGGGCCTCATCCAGGACGATAATGTGGAATTTATGCTTTTTATATAACTCAATATCCCGCCGGATGTAATCATAGGAAGTCACCAGCACATCGTATTTTTTCCAATCCTTGATGAGGGCTTCCCGGGCCGGTGCCGCCCCATAGACCACAGCCGCCGACAAATCCGGGGCGAACTTCTTGATTTCCTCTTCCCAGTTTAAAATAAGGGAAGCAGGGCAAATGACGATGCTGGTGTTCTTCGGGGATTTTGTTTCCCTGAGGAGAGTGATGGCCTGAAGCGTCTTCCCAAGCCCCATGTCATCGGCTAAAATCCCGCCAAAGCCGTATTCCCCTAAGGTCCTTAGCCATTTATAACCTGTTTTTTGGTAATCCCGCAACAGGGTATCGAAACCCTCGCTCAGTGAATAGGCATGTTCCTTCACATTTTCAAACCGTTTGATCATGTCCTTGAACAGCTGGCTGCGTTCAATTTGAATGAGCTGATGGTCGCCCTCCGCCCGCTGGTCGATAGCGAACGCTCGGTACATGTCAACCTCCACCTGGCCATTGGCAATGTCATTGGCGGAAACGCCGTAGCTATTTAACAGGGCATCCATTTCCCCAAGCCCTTCCGGGTCCAAATAAAGCTGCTCGCCGTTCTTCAGGCGGTAAAACTTCCGCTTGCGCTTATAAGCCCCCAGCACCTGTGCCAGTTCGTTTTTCGGGATGTCGATGGACTCGATATCCATGGCCAGCAAGTCGTTTTTCAGGTTCACCCCGATGGAGAAGGAAATCGGCCGCTTATTGCCAATCTGCTTTAGGGCCTCGCTGATGAACACCTGGCAAAACTGCTGCAAATAAGGGATTCCCCGGCGGACAAACTCAATCCCCTCATCGGTTCCGGGGTCCAAATACGCATAACCTTCCTTGACCGTCGCTTTGGCCAGCAAATAATTCTCAAGCTTGCGGGCCCCCACGGACAATTCGGAATTTTTAGGGTCAAAAGCCTGGCGCACCTTCCCATCGCTGTAAACGTATTCCATATGGAAGCGGATCATGCCGTCGTCGTCAATGTCCCCGAATAGTTTTATGCTATCTTCTTCGCCTATTTGAAACTGCTCATCCACCGTAAAATACTGCTTGGTGTCGGATAAGACATAATGGTAAAAATCCGCCCAGTGGCTCTTAGGCAGGTAAAGGTGACCGCTTCGCTCCACTTCCCTGACAAAATCGGCGGCCTTGCCCATTTCATCCCATGGGGTTTGTATCAGGGTGTTGTTTTTGAAGCGGTATAAATGTTTTTTCCCAAGGAAGGCGTCCATGGGCAAATCCACGGTTACCCGGTAATGGTTCTCCTCTTCATGGATGGCCAATGGGGGCAGGAATTGCCCTTGTTCCACTAAAAAGTCCCGTTCCGATAAAGGCAGGCTTTGGCATAATCCAAAAAAATCATCCATTTGCGATAATGTTAAATCCATCTCATTTTGATAGTAAAAATCGTTGTGGCGGGCAGCCTGGCGCATGAAGGCAATCAGCTTTTGGGACGTTTCCGTGAAGGCCTGCTCCTGATGCTTGAAGGCCAGCTTCTTCCCGTAGGCAACCATTTCCCCCTTATCCACCTGGTTCAAGAAGGCGGGTATCCGCTTGAGGCTGTAAAGGGCCTTGTCGCCGACCTTAAACTTAAGGTAAAGGGAACCCTGCTCGAACTGGGCGCTCACCACGAGTCGGTAAGACCTAGGGGCAACCACCGCCTCGATTTCCTCGTTGGCGCTTTCCTTGTAACGTTCGATCAGGTGGATGGACTTCTCTCCTAAGCGGATGATTTCCGCCAGCCGCTGCTTTTCCTCCCAAATCCGGCGCTGCTCCAAATAGGTGAGGTAGGCAGGGTTTTCATAAGCGTAAGGCAGCTTTTTGATGCTGCTTTTGTTGATTTTGATGACAACAGCGATTTCAAAGGAAGTAGCCTGGAAATTATAGGGGTTGTTGGTCCAGTTTTCCAAGATTCGTCCCTGCCCATCGATGATCAAAGTGACAGCCATCTTGTCGTGGGTATCGAAATAGGCTTCCGCCTCAAACCGGTTGTCCGACACTTGCTTTAGGGTCATTTCCTGCAATTTCCCGTCTTGCAGGATGTGGCGGGCCTTCGTCAAATAATTTTGGTACATTGGGGTAATGTTGGCCATTTCCGCCGTAGGGATCTTAAACACATGCTCTCCTCCTGTTCTTCTTCCTTTAATTTTAGCAAATATTGGCGGATTATGCAATGTGATGGTATTTCAATCAAAAGCGTTGGCGTGGAGGGGGAGGCCGCTAAAAATCCCTTCCTTTTGGTCAGGGCCTTTTCATGCTGTGAAATTTTCAGCGGTTCCAGGTGGCATCCCTGATTTTTTTTTCTGCAATCGGAATCCCAAAAACACCATTTGTGAACAATTTCCCTTAAATTACAAATTTCGACAAAATACTCAGTGAAATTCCAATAAATTCAGATGCGGGAATGTTGTACGGACTTATTATTAAGGGGATTTCGACAAGTGGCATAATGAAGGTGCTTTACAAGTTGAATTATACAATTTTACCTGTTATTTCCATAAAATTTACATAAACTGGTGGTATAATTCTCTGCAACACCTACACGGTGCTTACGGGCTTGGGTAGGATGATTGGAGGAAAAATTTATGGGATGGAGTGCATTCACAGAGTTGCCTGCTTTTTGGAAGCGGGCATTCAAAATGATCCTGGCATTTGCTATGGTAGTGGGGAATATGCCCCTTACTGCGGCATTTGGCCAAAGCGATCAACAGTCGCCTGACGTTGAATCCGGTTTCGAATTTGAAACTACTTTCGACGAGTCAAGGCTTACTGCATTGGAAGAAATCCAGGCAGAACGTTTAAACCGGGGCCTTATTGGTTTCGAAGGAAATTATGAATTGCCAGAAGACGGGACGCCAGTCAGCGTTATCGTCGTCTTTGAACATAGCCCCGCACCGGTTCAGGTGATTGAAGCGCAGCTTGCCGGGGAGCCATTGACTTTGGCAGAAGCGGAAGCCATCGTGGAAGAAGAGCATGAGCTGTTCGCCGAAGAACTGTCGGAAGCATTCCCACAGGGACGTGCCCGCAACTTGCCAGGCTTTGAAATCAACTGGGAGTACCGCGAGGCTTTAAATGGCGTCAGTATCACCATTCCAGCCAACCGCCTGGAAGAACTAGCCAACTTTGAAAGCGTCCGCGCGATTTACCCCAATGTGATGGTCCATTTGGACCCGGTTGATTTTGAAGCATTAGATGAAGCCATCAGCGAATCCCGCAACCCACGCGGGATGGCCCCGGGACGCGAGTCCATGGGAGCAGATGAGCTTCATGCACAGGGGATTACCGGAGCAGGGATCTTGGTTGCCGTATTGGATACAGGGGTTGATTATTTTCACCCGGCATTCCCGCCGGCATCCTTTCCAACATTGGCACAGGCGCAGGCACTTAACCCTTATTTGCCGAATGAAGCAGGGATGAATCCTTGGGATTCAAGCGAAGATGCTGAATTGTTCTTCCTTGGCCGCAACTTTATTGATGATGTTGCGTTATTCCCAACGTTAGCAGGAATGGAACTTGGGGAATTTGACCCGATGGAAACCACCTATGCTATGTGGCGCCATGCCAATCGTTTCGGGACAGTACCAAGGACTAACCCAGACGGCAGCGGAAACTTCTTCACTAACCACGGGACTCATGTCGCAGGAACCATTGCCGGCCGGGATTCCGGTGAGGAGAATGGGATTTTAGGGGTTGCCCCGGATGCCCTGATGATCCATTACCGCGTCCTTGGCCCTCGTGGCGGCGGTGCAACCGATGGGATCGTAGCAGCGATCCAGCAAGCCCTTCGTGATGGCGCGGATATTGTCAATATGTCATTAGGCGTTGCCAATAACACGCCAGCTGGTTGGCCGACGACAACAGCGGTCAACAATATCAAGCTTGCCTATGAGCACATCGTCATGGTAGTCGCTGCCGGCAACTCCGGTACAGGCTTCCATACCGTAGGTTCCCCGGCAACAGCTACCACAGCAATTTCAGTCGGTAACATCGTTGAAGCTGGTTACGTTGGCCTTGAAATGGAAGTTGGTGGCGAAGCTTACGACCTTCGTTTCGGAGCGACTAACCCGTCTTGGTTTGAAGTCGGGCCAAATGGCAACATCGTTACGAACATTGAAACAGCTATAGCTGACGAAGCTGGCAACTATCAGTTATTTGCCTTGCCACGTACCAACGAAACCAATGGTTCAGTTGGGCAAGCCCCAGGCGTCGGTGTAGCGGCTGACTTTGCTGAACTGGAACGGATCCATGGCCGCGACGCTTTGGAAGGTGCCTTTGTCTTGGTCCGCCGTGGAGCCCCATTCGTCGCAGTAGCGGCATCGGCAATTGAACTTGGCCTTGGCGGTGTCATTGTCATTAACAATGATGATGCCAATAGCACAGGCGGCGTTCCGGCACTGGATCTTCCTTATGTATTTATCGGACTAGGGGAAGGTTTGGCACTTTATAGCCGCATTCGTGAAGCCAATCCGGCAACGGCTGCCTTTACAGGGTTTATCCATTCACCATTTACATTAAGCGATACGTCTTCCCGTGGCCCTATACAGCAGAGCTTTGAAATCAAGCCTGACCTTGGTGCTAACGGAACCCGTGTTTTATCAGCTGTGCCTGCCTGGTGGCTTGGGGATGGCGGTGGCGATGACTATACGGTCGCCTATGCATTTGCTAATGGTACTTCTATGGCAGCGCCGCACGTGGCTGGGGCAGTTGCCCTGATGATGGAATATAACCGTGACTGGACCAATGAGGAAATCAAAGTCCGCTTAATGAACACGGCAACCCCATTCGACCGTGGCCTGAATTTCTCGGTATTTGAAACAGGTGCGGGTTACGCTAACGTATTGGCGGCAATCCAGGCAGACGCGACGGTTTCCGTACATTACGACCGGGTAGCGACTGTCCATGGGACGCCATTTGCCCGCCAGCCTTTCCAAACTGCCTTGACTGGATCTTTCAGTTTCGGTGGGATCAACACTTACTTTGGGGATGAAGGGATTGAACGTACCCTTTTGGCGACGATTGATAATAACCAATCGTATGCTAGGACCTTCTCTATTTCCTATGAATTTGTCTTAGGGGGCCGTCAGGTGCAAGCCCCTGGTCAGTATGTTTCCCTTGAACTAAGCGAGAATATTGTACAGGTTGCCCCTAATGGTTCTACGGACTTTGACGCAACCATGGTTATCACAGCTGGTGCGCCACTAGGCTTTTACGAAGGCTTCATTACGGTAACAGAAGGCGATGCTGTCATTGCCCGCTTGCCATTTGCCGGGGTCCTGACTTATGAGCGCCCAACCTTGCATGAAGTGGCAACTGCCCGTCCGGTTATTTCACTGGGCGCTGCAAGGCAAAACACCCAAGCCGGCCAGTTGGCAGTGTACTTCACGCCAAACTACGGTTTTGCTACTCAAATGTGGTTAGTGAGGGATGTTGAGGGGATCAACGAAGGAAACTGGGATTCCCCAGAATTTGCGGATGCCTACATCGGCTTTGTCGGGACAAGGTTTGTTCCTAATGCCACGCAAAACTTCATTGGCCAGCAACACCGTGCGGTCTTATTCCAAGGAACTTACGCACAAAGCCCTGCCGCAGGATACTTCCCGGCAACTGGAAGTTATCAATTGACAGAGGAAGGCGATTATTTCATCGTTATGGAGATTTTCCGTCAAGTAGCCGGAGGATTCCAGCAAGCAGAAAATATCCTAGTGCCATTTTCAGTGGACAACACAGCCCCTGAACTGGAAATTAATGGATTGGAAGTTGTTGGAGGGGAAAGCGATGCCTTAATCGTAGCCCTAGACCCAACTGATATTAACCCAGCAGGCGATGTGGTGCTTACAGGAAACGTTTTCGATGCATGGCTAGAAGTTGCGGAGGAGCGTGGCTTAAGCTTTGATATCTGGAACGAAAATGCCCCATTTGGCCCAGCAGCCGACCAAAGCTTCAACGCTGTCTTGGTTCAAGTTGGAACCTCTGCCCCAATCCGTGCAGAGGTTGATAGCGAAGGCAACTTCACCGTGACGTTGGAAGGCATTGCAGATACATTGCCAGTCAATGTAACCGTAACGGCAGTAGATAACTACTCGGTGATCCCAAGGGTGAATGGCCTACTTGGGTCTGGATCATTCCCTAACCTGGCTGTAAATGGATGGGTGAATACCCTAGCCCAAGGGCTTGTCTTAGCAGAAGCAGGATTAAATGCCTATTTGCGCCCAAGTATTTTATGGGGAGTCAACCATCCTCAAATGAACGATCATCTATGGTCGGGTCTAAATGCTTCAGTTATCCGTTTCAGCTTAACATTGGATGGCCAAGTGGCCGAACCAGGGGACACACCTGGATTTGATGGTGAAGACCGTGATATCTCAGCAGACTTTACAGACCCTGGTTTCGAATGGCGTGTCCGCCACATTATGGGGCTTGACCGCGATGAGCCAATCATGCTTTCAGCGGCTCGCGAAGTGACCCTTCTGAACATGAACTCAGTCAGCATCCAGCCATTTACGCCAATCCGCAACTTTGATGGATTGGAGCACTTCTACAACTTGCGTTACTTGGTTGCTATGTCCTTCCTAGCCCAGGACGTCACAGAAATCGACCTGTCGGGCAATCCGAACCTTGTCAACTTAAACCTTCAAGGTGCTGGGCTGCGCTCCATTGACTTGTCAAATAACCCGAACCTTCGTGAACTAGGATTGGCAAGCCAGCAAGGCCGCCATTTGACGGAGTTGGACGTTTCAAACAACCCGTTATTGATTGCGATCCAAGCCAACCAAAATTCGATTGCATCCATTGATTTGTCAAACAACCCGTTGTTGCAATTCCTTGAGTTGAATCAAAATGCGTTGACGGAAATCGACCTTTCAGGCCTATATTATCTGGAAACTTTAAACCTTTCAGGTTCTAATCCAACGCAATTTGCACCTGGTGAGAACCGGATCGAAGAAATCGACCTATCGGACCTTTCAGCTTTACGCTTCTTGACGATTTCATCAACAGCGCTTGAAGTCCTTGACCTTTCAGAAAACCTTGCCTTAGAAACCTTGACAAGCTCGGCTTCACCATATCTGCGCTCGATCATCTTGCCAGAAGGTGCGCCAAACTTGCGTACAATTACTGCAAACAATAATGCGGTGACGGGCACATTTGAGCTAAGTGATGCACCAAACTTAACCAGCGTTACCCTATCCTCAAACGCACAGCTACCATATGGGTTTACAGGGCTTGTTCTACGCAACAACCCAGCCTTGACCAATGTTGTTGCAGGAAACAATAACATTTCTTACATCGATTTCACAGGAAGCGATGCTATTACAACATTAAACTTGAATTTAAATGGGCTTGAAAATATTGCCGTTGCTGATTTGCCAGCGGGACTGACCCACCTACAATTATTGGGGAACAACCTGGAAACTGTCCACATTGGCGATCATGCAAACCTGGTAGAAGTCAACGTATCTTCCAACCAGATCACAGAATTCTCCATAGGCAATGTACCAAACCTTACGCAGTTGATCATTAGCGATAACCGTATTTCAGGCCACTTAGACCTGACTGGCCTGCCGTTATTGAACCGCTTGCCAGCGAATAATAACTACCTGACAAGCCTTGATGTCACTGGCACTAACTTAGGTAATGTCACTGGCTTCCTATTCAACTTTGGTGGGACGCTGGATGTCCGCAATAACTTGTTGACTGGCCCGGATGATGTGGCTGGCTGGAGGACCTTGCCTTTAGAAATCGGCGTAGGACAGGTGGCATCCACATTTAGGATGTGGCCGCAACGGGAAACAGAAACCCCGCCAATCCAAGCACCGACCATCGACAGGAACTTAGTACCAACAAAAATTACAGGAGTTGTTGGCGAAGAATTCTTCTTCAGGTTCTTCTCTGATTCTGTAATCCCGGTAACTTGGACCGTCGACTGGCCACATGAAGACCAAGTCGGCCTGACCTTGCAACCGGACCTTAACCGTGCCGGCTTCTTATATGGCGTGCCAGCCATGGCAGGCACTTGGGAATTTGGGGTAACGGCAACCAATGCACAAGGGGCGGATAGCGAAAGGTTTATCCTGACCATCCTTCCTGCTGAGGAAGTCATTGAAACCAACCCAGAGATTACTGAAGCCTTCACCGACCCAGGATTTACAATCCGTGTCCGTCAATTGCTAGGACTAGAGCAAGGGGCACCTATCTTCTTGGAAGATGTCCAAGGGGTAACGGAATTGAACTTAAATAGCATTTCAGTATCACCATTTACACCAATCCGCAATTTTGATGGCCTGCAATATTTCAGCGATTTGGAAGTATTGATTGCCAGCGGGATGATTGCCGAAGCCGATAGCATTGACTTGTCAGGCAACCCGCAAATGAGGATCCTTCGCTTACGCGAAAATAACTTTACCTCCATTGATGTATCCAATCTCCCTTACTTGGAAGAATTGGATGTGAGCTTCCAACGTATGTCCATCTTAGGATACCTAGAAGCCCTTGATGTCACCGAAAACCCTGAATTGAGGATTTTGCGTGCCGGCAATAACCGTCTATCCGAATTGGATTTGGCGAATAGCCCGCAACTTGAAATCCTGGAAATCCAGATGAATGACATTTCAGAAGTAGACCTGAGCCTGACGCCGAACTTGCGTGAGCTGGATGTGACGGGGCAGGCTGTTACGGCATGGAACCCATCAGGCCGCAACCAGATTACGCAATTGGATCTTTCTTATGTGCCGAACCTGCAAATCTTGACTGCTGGCGGATTGCCGCTGACAGCTTTGGATTTATCAGCTAATGTGAACTTAGAAGGATTTGTCGCCAATAACTTAGCGCAACTGGAAACATTCACATTGCCAGAAAGAGCACCGTACTTACGTAATTTCACTATGATCAATAGCGGCTTGACAGGAACTTTTGATTTAAGCAATGCACCGTCGCTTACCCAAATCAGCCTCGGTGGCAATCGAATCGAATCCCTGATCTTAAGGAACAACACAGCACTTACAAATGTATTAGCTGCCAACAACGCACCAATGACAGCATTCGATGCCTCTGGAAGCCATGCTTTGGCTAACATTAGTTTGGGCGGTAATTCCGTGGAAGCATTTGACTTTGAAGCCTTGCCGGATAGTGTCCACACGCTGAACCTATTTGGGAATAACTTGACAGAGGCTATTGTCATCCATCCGAACTTATCGACTAGCTTAAACCTAAACAATAATAATTTAGAGTCTGTTGACTTTACCCAGGCACCGGGTGTGACCGTTGTTATGATGCATAATAACCAAATTACAGGGGAACTGGATTTCACAAATAATCCAAGCCTGCACCGCCTAGATATCCACAATAACTTCATTACCGGAGTGGACGTAACCGGAACCCAAATCGGGACCGTTCCTAACTGGCTAGGTGTCCTTGATGTAAGGACAAACGAAATGACCAGCCCTAACGACGTTATTGGATGGCGCGACCTTCCAATTGCAGTAAACGGGAATTTCTTATTCTGGCCACAACGTAATGTTGAAACCCCAACATTTGCTGCACCAGTGATTACTACAACTGAAGTGCCAACCGGTGTTGTAGGCGAACCTTTCGAATTCTACTTCGAAACTGACAGCGAAGTTGCTGTGGAATGGGAAGTCATCTGGCCGCACACAGATAATATCGGCTTAACTTTATGGCCGGATGATTACCGTGCAGGCCGTTTATCAGGTATTCCGACACTGCCAGGTTCTTGGGATTTCGGTGTCCGTGCCATCAACATCGCTGGATTTGATGAGGAATGGTTTACGATTACTATCCTTGAGGCAGCGGAAATTACCGTCCCTGAAACTGATTTAGCCCGACAGGAATTGCAGGACTTGGTAAACCGGGTCAATGGGCTCGAATTGAACCCATCCCATTTCACCAACGAGACCTGGTATGCGTTGGAAACAGCGCTGGCGAACGCATTAATGACGCTTCAAAATACCGAAGCCGAACTTGCAGCAATCCATGCGGTTATTTATGGCCTTGAGTCGGCTTTGGAGAACCTGGAATTTATCTCCTTGCCAGTCGCAGAAATAGTGAATGCCCTTTCCTTCTTAGTAGGACGTATCGACGACCTTGGATTGGAAGCTGCAAACTTCACGGCGGATTCTTGGTCTGAACTCCAAAAAGCATTGGAAACTGCACAGGCATTTGTGGAAAAACATGCTGAAACCGACTTCGATGCTTTAACCGTGGATGTGCAGATTGCCATTGTGGCAGAAGCCACCGCAGCGTATGATGGCATATTGGCGGCCCTGGCTAATTTGGAAGCGGCCCCTGAAGTTATCACTGCGCCATCTGCTGAAGAACAAGCGGCATTTGAAGCATTAAGGGATTTAGTGGACACCATCCAACAGCAAAAAGCTGAGGGTGAATTATTGCCAGAAAGCCATAAAAAAGCAAGCTGGGCTGTGTTTACCCGTGCATTGGAAGCAGCGGAAGGCCTATTGGGGCAATTCGGTGAACAGTCGGTGAGCGAGGAGCAGTTGACGCAAGCTCTTGATGAGTTGACTATGGCATTTGCAGCCTTAGAACTAGTTGTTAATATCGACAACGACGCATATGAAATTGAACTTGCATTGAGCGAACTACGCGACCTCATTGAGAGCAAAGAAGGACGCAAAACAGAGTTGGACGCAAGCCAGTTCGAGGCAACAGCATGGGCTGGATTTGCAGCGGCCCTTGAAAATGCCCGTGAAGTTGTCGCTTACTTTGATGGGTCAGAGGAGATGTCAGCGCCAGTAACATTCTTAGGACGCTTATTCAACCGTTCCATCGTTGCAAGTGCAGCGACACCATTAGAGGACTCGCTAGCAAGGATCGCTTCGGCAATCACAGGATTGGCCGAAGCGTATGCAACCTTGATGGATTCTTTGCTTCCAGCAACGGGCGATGACGATAGCACGGAAGCGCCGTCAGAAACCGAGGAAGACGATAGCACGGAAGCGCCGTCAGAAACCGAGGAAGACGATAGCACGGAAGCGCCGTCAGAAACCGAAGAAGCTGACAGCCCGGAAGGGAACCAGCCTTCTGAAGGTGTGGATGCACCAATTGGAAATAACAGGCAAACTAGGCCATCACAGGCAGGGAGCCCAACCCGCCCAGGCAATAACTTGCCGGCAACAGGCCAGGCGGCATCTGTCCTTGTACCACTAGGGATTACCCTACTTGGGGCAGCTGCTATGGTGAAAAAAATTAAGAAACAATAGCACTAAATATAACGAAAGCTGACTACGGTATTTCCGTAGTCAGCTTTTTGGGGTATATGTAGTTTTTCAAGTTAATAATCGAAATACCACAAATTGGAAGATAAAAGAAGCCGTTTTTGAATGGTTGAGAGGCTTAATCCTGAACAAAGGACAACGCTTAGAATTGTGAAATAAAGATTTACAACAAAAAAGCAAGCGTTTTTATTTGAAGTTTGCTCCTCATATACTATACTGTTTTTATATGAAAGGGGTTGCTAAAAATGCAGATTCATCCAGTCTTAAAAGGGTTTAATCCGGATCCGGCGATTTGCCAGGTGGGGGACAATTATTGCATTGCAATATCCACTTTTAAGAGGTTTCCAGATTGGGGCCGACTTTAAGTATTTCAAGTATAAAGAGCAATAAAGCCAAGTGCCTTTCGCAACTCGTTTTCGGGAGACACTTTTGGGCATACTACGCATATGCTATTTATAAAGCCCATGTAAAGGAGTGGTTGCTATGCCTTACATTCAAATGGTGGAAAGCACCAAGCATTACCAAAGCGGGGAAGTTGAGATTTTGGCCAATGACAAGGTGAGTTTTGAAATTGAGAAGGGGGAGCTGGCGGTGATTTTGGGGACATCCGGTGCTGGAAAATCCACCGTCCTGAACCTTTTGGGCGGGATGGACACCAACGACGGCGGGAAGATCCTCATTGATGGCACCGATATTTCGGGATTCAACGAGCGGGAACTGATTACGTACCGCCGCCACGACGTGGGCTTCGTGTTCCAGTTTTACAACCTCGTCTCCAATTTGACCGCCAAGGAGAACGTGGAACTGGCTTCTGAAATCGTAAGCGAGGCCCTTGATGCGGAAATTGTGCTAAAAAACGTCGGTCTTGGAAGCCGCATTGACAATTTTCCCTCTCAGTTGTCGGGAGGGGAGCAACAACGGGTCGCCATCGCCCGGGCCATTGCCAAAAAGCCCAAAATCCTGTTATGCGATGAACCCACAGGGGCCCTCGATTATCAGACCGGCAAGCAGGTGCTGGGGATTTTACAGGACATGAGCCGCCATCACCAGTCCACCGTCATTATCGTGACCCACAACGCTGCCATTGCCGAAATCGCCGACCGGGTCATCCACATGCATGATGGAAAGGTCAAACAGGTTCAGCACAATCCAAAGCCGAAAAGCATCCAAGAGATTGAATGGTAGGTGGCAGCCATGAAAAAATTGAACAAAGAAATCCGCAAGACCATCACCAAGTCCAAAGGAAGGTTCTTTTCCATCTTCAGCCTGATGGCGTTGGGGGTGTTCGTTTTTGTGGGGCTAAAAGTGGTAGGGCCTAACATGCGGTTGACAGCGGACACGTTTTTTGATGAGCTTAATTTAGCACAAATTACCATTGCCTCGACCTATGGCCTCGATGGTTCCGATGTGGAGCTGATTCGGACCTACCCTGGCATCCGGGAGCTGGAACTGGGTTACTTTAAGGATGAATTAATCAATGGGACATTTCAGGCATTGCGGGTCTTTTCCGCTCCCGAAAACATTTCCCTTTATGAAGTGATTAGCGGGGAAATGCCTGTAAGCATTGGGGAAATCGCCCTCGATTTTCTAATGGAAGGGGAGTTCGAAATTGGCGATGCCATCACCCTAGGCGATACTTCCTACCAAGTAGTCGGCTTCGTCAGGTCCGGCGAATTTTTAGACCGGAGCCATTATGGGCATACGCACATCGGGACCGGGGATTTAAGCGGTTTCGGGGTCATCGTCCCCGAAAATTTCGATTCCGATGTTTACATGATTGCCCGGCTCACATTCGATAATTTAGCAGGGATGTCGGCTTATGACCCGAATTTCCAACCATTGACGGCAGCCCATCAAACCGGGCTTGAAACGCTTCTGAAAAACCAGCCGCAAAACCGCCTTGATGCGTTAAAGATTGAGCCACAACAAGAAATCGGCCAGGCCAGGGAGGATCTGCTGGCCACCCAAAGGGATTTGCTTGCAACTTACGATGAATTGTCGGGACAAATTTCCCAGTTGGATTTAGCGGGCTACCCAGCCCCAACCGCCCTACAGGAAGCCTTGGCCGAGGTGGAGGATGGGCTCCAGCAAATTGCCGATGGATTGTCAACCCTAGCCGAAAACCAAGGGGAATTGGATAACTTGGCACTCCCAGCATACACCGTGGGCGACCGCAAAAACTTTCCCGGCTACCAGTCCTACTTGGAAAACTCCGAAAACATCGACACCTTATCTAACGTATTCCCCGTCTTTTTATTCACCATTGCCGCCCTCGTTTCCTTGACCACCATGACCCGTTTTGTGGAGGAGGAGCGCAGCCAAATCGCCCTCCTCAAATCGCTGGGCTACCCCAATGCCAGCATCCGCAAGAAATTTTGGGTGTATGGCCTGGTGTCTGCCAGTGCGGGTGCGGCTCTTGGCACCATCCTCGGGCACCTGATTTTGCCACGGATAGTATTTGACGCATACGCTGCTTCCAGTACTTTGACGGACTTGCGGCTTACCTTCTCCCCCTTTTGGACAGCCGCCGCCTTCTTGGTCGCCATCCTTTGCACCGTCGGCTCCGCCATGTGGGTCGTGGGCGGGGTGCTTCGTGAACGTCCGTCCCATTTATTTGCAGCCAAACCCCCGAAGGCCGGTGGGAAAATCATGCTGCAACGGCTGCCCTTTATTTGGAAGCGGCTTAATTTCACCTCCAAAGTGACAGCCAGAAACCTGTTTCGGTACAAAAAACGGATGCTCATGACCATTTTCGGGATTGCTGGCTGCACGGCCCTGCTCATTATGGGCTTCGGCATCCGGGACTCCATCTCAGGCATCGCCGCCCGTCAATTCGGGGAGATTATAAACTACGATATCCTCACCATCCAAGACCCCGAGGCGGATGGCGAAGGGCTTTCCCAGTTGCTGGCTTCCCCTGAAATCCACGACTACAAACCGGTCCACGTCCAGGAACTTAGACGTATGAATGGCACAACCCGCCAAACCATCACGTTGATCGTCCCGCAAGATGTGGATAGCTTCGGGGAATTTGTTGACCTTCGTGAACGGGTTTCCAAAAATCCACTGACCCTTGACTCTGGTGAAGTTCTGTTAACGGAAAAGCTAGCTGATATGATGGGCCTTAACGTGGGGGATAGCTTCACGCTGCAAACTGCCGATAATGAAGAAATCACCTTCGTTTTGGGGGGGATTGCCGAGATGTATACAGGGCACTTTCTATTCATGTCACGTCAAACGTACGAAGAGGTTTTTAGCATTCCTTTCAAAGAAAATGGGAATTTGGTGCGGTTCAATGGGCCTGTGGGTGATGAAATCCTAGTCCGTTTCATGGATACCGCGTCCGTCATTGCCCTCAGCCAAAACCGCTTCGTCATCGAAAACATCAATTCGTTCTTGGCCGGGATGGACTCCGTGATGGTGGTGCTCATCGGGTGCGCCGTACTTTTGGCGGTGGTGGTCATCTACAACCTGACCAACATCAACGTGTCCGAGCGGATAAGGGAGCTGTCCACCATCAAAGTGCTGGGCTTTTACCACTCGGAAGTCACCCTCTACATCTACCGCGAAACGATTTTTTTGTCCATTATCGGTATTGCCGTGGGGATTTTTTTGGGACAAATGCTGCACCGTTTCATTATTTTAACCTTGCCTCCGGACCAGGTTATGTTCGATCCTGCCATCCTTTGGACGAATTATCTCCTGTCGGCGCTCATCACCTTAGTGACCACATTGCTGCTAAGTTTCATGGTCCACGCCAAGTTGAAAAAGGTAGACATGTTGGGTGCCCTTAAAGGGAATGACTGATAATAAAAAAGAACTTTCTCCCTCGCTTAGAGGTGAAAGTTCTTTTTCAAAATAATTCCAGTTTGGCGGAAATTGTGGTACAATGGCATGGTAGAAAGTTTTATGGACGGCAGCAGGCTCATATCCTAGGAAAGGAGACATTGGTCAACTATCTTGGGAGGTGATGCCTATGCTATACTTTTTTGTGGGTGTTGCGTCTGGAAAGGGGTAACATCATGACAGTTGCAGAAGCATTGAACCTAATGATCGCATTCGCGACATTAGTGCTTATCCTGCTTAAATATGTCAATGATACAAAAAAGTAACCGTCCGCTTTATGAAACTTTAGCCAGTTTCGGACAGTTACTCCTGTAATAAACCGGGCTTGCTACCGTCTTTGAAACGGATCTGCCAGGAAAGGGTCGCTATTACCAGTAGCGGTCCTTTTTTGATTATATGCATATTGTAGCATATTTATGTGAGTTTGCACAATAACCCTGCCACTATTTTTAAAAATATTGATAAACACATGAAGAATCAGCAAAAAAACGAAACCGTTATCAGAAACATCTATACATTTTTTAAGCGGTATGGTATACTTAGTTTATCTAAAAAACAAAGAGGATGGCATGGCCCGCTTAGGGGCAGGCTATTCATCTAATAGGAGAGAGTACCATGCAAATGACATTCAGATGGTATGGCGAAGGCAACGACCCGATTCCTTTGTCCCATATTAAGCAAATCCCAGGGGTAACCGGTTTGGTTTGGGCCCTTCATGACGTCCCAGTAGGGGAAGTTTGGCCAATGGACCGGATTTTGGAAGTGAAAGGGCAGGCTGAAAAAGCCGGCTTTAACATCGATGTAGTGGAGAGCGTCAATGTCCACGAGGACATTAAACTGGGCCTTCCAAGCCGCATCCAATTAATCGAAAATTACAAGCAGACCATCCGAAACTTGGCTCAGGTAGGTGTTAAAGTAATTTGCTACAACTTCATGCCTGTGTTTGACTGGACGCGGACGGATTTATTCAAGGAACTTCCTGATGGTTCCAACGCCCTTTTCTTCGAGAAGGCCAAGACAGTGGATGTGGATGTTACCGAAGTGTTCGACCGCATTACGCAAGGTTCCAAAGGGTTCACCATGCCTGGTTTTGAGCCGGAAAAACGCCCGCTGATCCTAAACTTGTTCGAGCAATACAAAGGCATGACCGAAGAAAAAATGTTTGAAAACCTGAAATTCTTCCTGGATGCGATTATCCCGACCTGTGAGGAATGCGACATAAAAATGGCCATCCACCCGGATGACCCACCTTGGGACATTTTTGGGCTTCCACGTTTGATTAAATCCGAGAAAAACATCCAAAAATTTCTCGACCTGAACCCAAGCCCGTACAACGGTTTGACTTTATGCTCCGGCTCGCTGGGAAGCGGGACGGAGAACGATGTGGCGGCTATCATTCGCAAGTTCCACGACCGCATCCACTTTGCCCATATCCGCAACGTGAAGCATTTTGACAATGGGGACTTCATCGAATGCTCCCACCGCAGCTGCGACGGGGATGTTGACATTGCCGATGTGGTGAAGGCTTACCATGAAGTAGGTTTTAAAGGCTATTGCCGCCCAGACCACGGCCGCCACATTTGGGGTGAAGAAGCCCATTGCCGCCCTGGGTACGGATTGTATGACCGTGCTTTAGGGATTATGTACATGTGGGGCGTTTGGGATGCGCTGGAACAGGCACAGCAACGACTAGGCAACATCAAAACCAGCGCATAAATCGCTGATTTTGATGTTGCCCGTCAGAGGGCTCGCTTGCGCATCGCAGGAGAAAAGGGAAAGAAGCCATCGTTTTTTTCTTTCACAAGTTCCAATTAGGTTTTGCACAAGAAGTAAATCTGCAACTTTGGCAAAAATTGAATTTTAAAATACATGAAAGGGCGAAGTGGTTTTCTTCGCCCTTTCAATGAACGCGGGGTTATATTGTATGGAACTGACATTATTGGGAATTAAAGATAAACAAGCATTTGCGGACGCTGGCATCGCTTTGCCGGCTTATGACATAGAAAAAATGGTTGAAAACACCAAGCAAAACCCGAAATGGGCCCATTTTGGTGCCGGGAACATTTTTAGGATTTTCATCGGTTCCGTTGCCGACGATTTATTGGCATCCGGCGACATGGACACGGGGATTTCCTGTGTGGGGCGCTTCGGCACCGACCTGTTGGACCAGATTTTTACCCCTTATGACAATCTGGTTTTGGGGGTTACCCTAAAAGCCGACGGCGGGACTGAAAAACGCGTCATCGCCTCCCTTGCCGAAGGCCTCACGACGGGGACGGACCGCCTGAATGCCATTTTTACGAACAAAGAATTGCAGATAGCATCGTTCACGATTACGGAAAAAGGGTATGCCCTTACAAATTCAAATGGGGATTACTTCCCGTGGATCGCTTCCGAAATGGAGGCAGGGCCGGCAAAGGCGACTTCGACGATGGGTGCTGTTTGCGCTGGGTTATTTGAACGATACTTGGCAGGCGCCCATCCAATCGCTATAGTTTCCATGGACAACTGCTCCCATAATGGGGACCGGTTGCGGGATGCGGTGGTCGGCTTCGCTAAAGAGTGGCAGGCCCGTGGCTTTGTGGAAGCAGGCTTCGTGGACTACCTATTAAGTGAAAAAGTCTCTTTCCCATGGTCGATGATTGATAAAATCACACCGCGTCCGGCAGAGTCCGTCGCAAAAGAACTTGAAGAGGCAGGGCTGGTCAACATGGCTCCCATCGTGACCTCATCAGGCACATACATCGCACCGTTCGTCAATGCGGAGGAGCCACAGTACCTGGTCATCGAGGACAAGTTCCCCAACGGGCGGCCGCCACTTGAAAAAGCCGGCGTTTACTTGACGGACCGGGAAACGGTCAACAATGTGGAACGGATGAAAGTGACCACTTGCCTGAACCCGCTCCATACAGCGTTGGCGGTTTATGGCTGCGTGTTGGGCTATGACCTTATTTCCCAGGAAATGAAGGACGAGGAACTTAAAAAACTAGTTTGGCAAATCGGGCCGGTCGAGGGGATGAAAGTCGTGACCGACCCAGGCATTTTATCGCCACAGGAATTTGTGGAGGAGGTCATCAACGTCCGACTGCCCAACCCATTCATGCCAGATGCGCCACAACGGATTGCCACCGACACATCCCAAAAAGTGGGCATCCGATTCGGGGAAACCATAAAGTCCTACGTGGAAAAATACGGCGATGCCAAAAAACTCAAAGCCGTCCCGCTGGCCATTGCCGGCTGGTGCCGTTACCTTCTAGGGGTTGACGACGAAGGGCAGGCTTTCGAAATCTCACCTGACCCGATGCTTGATGAACTGAAAGAAAAAGTCATCACTATTGAAGTGGGCAATCCGAAATCCTACAAGGGGCAGTTAAAGCCGCTCCTTTCCAATAAAGCCATTTTCGGCATCGACTTATATGATGCCGGGATTGGGGAAACGGTTGAGGAAATCTTCGTGGAGCAACTGGCAGGTCCGGGTGCAGTGCGTAAAACCTTGCAAAAACATCTCTAGGTGTTCATAGAAAGGGACAGAAAAAGCAACCCACTTTTTCTGTCCCTTTCATGTGGGTAGATGAATGCCCTTTTGTTGTTATGGAGAAGCACCTGGCCTTTTTTAGTATTTGTCACTAAATTGTGGTAAAATAGAGGTAAGAAAATCACAGAGGAGGGGCATCATGAAAAAACCATTGCCGATTGGGGTAGAGAATTTTGAGAAAATCATTGAAGAAAAAGGGTATGCCAAGGAACTGGAAGCCGACGGCTACAAAAACATCCGCCGATTCGGGATTGCCTTCAGGGGGAAAGAATGCCTCATACTAACGGGGGATATTCATGGCTGAAATCCTTAATACCCCACAAAAACGCAGGCAATTCATTTTTAGCTACTTGATTTTCACCCTAAATGGCATCCTGGCCCTGTCCATCGGGGCGCTCCTCCCATACCTTCGGGAAAGCCGGGGACTGAGTTATCCCATCATGGGCCTTCTCGTCAGCCTCCACTCCGTCGGGAACCTGTTTTCCTCCTTCACGGCGGGAATCCTCCCCAAGTACATCGGCCGAAAAAAGAGTATCCTGTTGTTCAACAGCTGTTACGCCCTGGCATTTTTCTTGATTTTAACGACCCGGGGGGAAGGGCTGCTGCTTTTTTCCTTTCTTTTAACCGGCATCGCCAGGGGGGCCACCAGCAACTTTTGCAACCTGGTCATCAACGCACTGGCACCTGGCAAGGCATGGCTGTTGAGCGGCCTTCACTCCATGTTCGCCATCGGCGCCTTTGCCATGCCCCTCATCGTCATGGGCTTTGCCGGGCGGGATTGGCGACACGCCCTTTATTTCCTAATGGCAGCGGGGCTTTTAAGCTGGCTCCTCTACTTATTTATCCCCTTGGAAGTCGCTCCAATCAACCGAAATAAAATAGCATTCAGCCGCAGCTTCCTTAAAAATCCTACGTTCTGGCTGGTCACACTGACCCTCTTTTTCTACCTCGGCGCCGAACAGGGAGTCATCGGTTGGCTCGTCACCTATTTTCGCGGCATGGGTGCCCTGAGCCCGGAACTCTCGCAAATCATGGCCAGCGCGCTATGGGTGATGATCCTGATCGGCAGGCTCCTCACGGCATTACTCGCTACCAAAGTGTCGAGGGACAAGCTCCTTTTGGCCATGGGAGCAGGCTTGCTGATTTTTTTTCTTATTCTAATTAATGCTACCCAAACGTCGTTCATCGTCATCGGCATTAGCGGTTTCGGCCTAAGCATGGCGGGCGTTTACCCTACGGTGGTGTCTTATGCCGGTGCCCTCATCAAGGAGAACCCCCTGTCGTGGAGCTTCATCCTTACGGGCGCAGCACTAGGGGCTATCATCATGCCCGCCATCATCGGCTTCATCGCGGAAAGGGCCGGCATCTTCTATGGCATGGCCTCCATCGGCGGGGCGCTCATATTGAGCTGTTTATTCTTTGTTTTTTTGATTAGGCAAAAATAAATTAAAAACGTTACCAAAAAGCCTTTTCATTTGGTAAAAACTGTGTTATAATGAGTTTATTGCAAGACAGAGTGGGAGTGCAAGGAAATATCCCTTGTACGCCCGTCTTAGGTTAGAAGCTAGCCTTCTAATCCAAAACGGGCGCAAAAGCCCGCTCATCCTCCTTCATTTGTTTAATAAAAGAAACTCTTACCTAAAAGCCCGTTGCTGTCCAACGGGTTTTTTAGAGCACTGTATAGGGATGTTTACGTCAATTGGGAAACGTGTTACTAAAACTTGAAAGACGATTTGAATATAATCTTAAGCTGGGTTCCTTTCCCGAGTGCGCTTTCCAGATGGATGGTTGCCCCGTGGATGTTCAGGATTTTCTTGACGATGGAAAGGCCTAGCCCATTCCCGCCACGGGCGCGCTCCCGGGATTTGTCCGCTTTGTAGAAACGCTCGAATATCCGGAGCTGGTCGTCAGGGCTGATTCCTATGCCGTCGTCGGTGATTTCGCAGGTGATTTCCCCGCATCCATGGGCTAATTTTACGGAAACATTCCCACCAATCCCGGTGAATTTAATAGCATTGGTCAGCAAGTTGATCCACACTTGCTTGAGCAGCTCCGCATCGCCCACAAGGGATGTTTTCGGTAATTCCACATCCAAATTGATGCTTTTTTCAGACCATTGGGGCTCCAAAAGCAAGAGGGTGTCCTCCAGTTGCCGGTCCAGGCGAAATTCCTTTTTTTGCACCTCTTCCAACGCTTCCAGGGCAGAAAGGCGCAATAAGTTTTCCGATAAGCGGGACAGCCGTTGCCCTTCATCCAGCAAAATATCGGCATATTCTTGTTGTTGGGTGGTGGCAGCCCCGTCCCGAAGGAGCTTGGCATAACCCCGGATGGAGGTGAGGGGGGACTGGAACTCGTGGGAAACGTTGGAGATAAACTCCTGTTGGATGGCTTCCCGGTTGCCAAGTTCCCGCGCCAGATGGTTGATGGTATCGGTCAGTTCCTTCAAGCGTCCAGTTTCATCCTCAAGGGTCACATTGAAATTCCCCTGGGAAATCGCTTTAAGGGTACTGATGACATTGAGATGCCACAGCTCGTGCTCGCTGAAATTGAAAAACTTCTTGGCGATGGCAATCCCCCCATTGAGCAGGCAAAGCAAAGTAAGGAGGAAAATCCCTGAAAAAATAGCGAAAGTGCTAAAACGGGACGGCTCTCCCCAAATGGAAAAAAGCAAGTCCAGGATAAAATACCCGATAACCAGGGAAATGCCCGACAGCAAAATGCCCCAACAGATAAAGCGGACTAGGAATTTATGCTTATCCTCCATGACTTTCCTCCAAACGGTATCCGAGGCCCCGGATTGTGGTGATTTTTATGCCTGACGTATCGGCTGGGAAGCGGGTGCGAAGCCTTCCAATGTGGACATCAATGGTCCGTTCATTTCCTTCAAAGTCCCAGCCCCAGACTTCCTCGATGATGGCATTGCGGGAAACGGTTTTCCCTGCCTGTCCAGCTAGCCTGAATAACAGTTCAAATTCTTTTAAGGGGATGTCTTGGCGTTTTCCTTCAATGAGGACGCTGCTGCTGGTTTCATCAATGGTCAGGTTGCCCACCTTCAGCGTCCGTTCACAGATTTTCTTATACCGTTTCAAAAGCGCCCGGGCTCTTAGCACCAATTCCTCCGGCTCAAATGGTTTCACCAAATAATCGTCCGCCCCCGTGTTGTAGCTGTCGATTTTGGCACCCATCTCGTTTTTGGCAGTGAGCATCAAGAGGGGCAAATCCTCGTTTTGAAGCCTCGCCTGCCTGCAAAAAGCCAGCCCATCCATGACGGGCATCATAATATCCACCACGCACAAATCGACCACCTGGTCATACAAAATATCCAAAGCGGCCTCCCCATTATCCGCCTCCAGCACCCGAAAACCGGCGTTTTCCAATACCGTCACCACCAATTTTCGGATGTTTTGGTCGTCGTCAATCACTAAAACATGGTTCATAAGCCACCTCCCGAAGTAAAATAATATCAGCCCAAAAACCGGCTGATATTATTATAAGCGAAGATGTGGAGATTTAGCACAAATTCAACAATGGGACTGCTTTTGGGAGACTCGGTTTCAAAAAAATTAACCTTGTCTGGATAATGTCCGAAAATGAACTTTATTTTAGTTTGTCGTTTAAAATTGACATTTTTTTTATCTTATTTAGGTTATGATAGATTTAATCATCGTCAGTGAAAGTCAGGAGTCACTACGGAGATAAGACTTTAGGGTACTTCTAATAACTCCAATCCACCTGGATTTGCGGTCTTTTTCCGGGCACCCTTGTAGCCCACCAAAGGAGAATACCTTCCTGCGGAAGGGCGGGGACCCTGCCAGCAAAAATGCCATGAAGCTCCACTTCACCACAATGCTCTTAATCTTTATTGCGCCGAGGAGCGCAACAGAGTGAGCACCGTAGAAGCATTTTCACTTCCTCGGCTGGACGAAAAAATCCTCGTAAATGCGGGCAAGGCTCTTACGGTTTTCTTGTTCTGAGGAAGGTCACGCAGTGAGTACCGTAGGAATAAAGCGAGTTAAGGGAGGTACCCTTTAATCAATATTAATTTATCGGAGGATATTGAATGAAAAAGATCTTAAGTGTACTCTTAAGATTGGCAATGATGTTTGCCAACCTTCAAGTTGTTTCTGCAAGCCCTAATCATATTGTATTGAATGGTACCGAATTACCTGTCGTTATCCTTGAAGATAATGAAATGGTCAGAATCTTAGAACACAGGGATGGATTGATAGCAGAGGTACAGCAGAAACCAATCCTCACGAGTTCACAAGAATCTTAAGAAGTCTTTCAGTTCGGGTAAGATAATGGAAAGCCAACATCTTGAATTGATAAAGAAAGAACGTTCAAAGTTGTTAATGCCTCCTGGCACGTATGTTACGCGTAATCCCTTTGTAATAGAAAACTTTCTTCTTTTTCATGAAGAAGGACTGGATAAAGCAAATTTAGAGACCTATGTTACTTACCTTACTCAGCTAGATGAAGAACTAATTGGTTATGCGATTCAGCAATTCTTACTCCTTTTGCAGGATAAGAATTGGCCTGGAAGTCAAATGGCTTATAATTTTTTGATTAACTCGCACCCAAATATATATATGGAAAAATTGGAAACATGTTTTGAAGTGGCGTTAACGCTTGAAGATTTTGACTGGATTCTTAATTTATATGAATTAATGGTAGAAAGCTCCATTGATGAAAGGGATTTTAAAAATTATACATTATTCCGAAATTTAGTTGAAAAAGTTAATTCATTGGGTTAATAACAATTGTAACTATTCAGCCACTGGGATTTTCTAGTGGCTGAATAGTTACTTAGATTTTAGACCTAGGTCGGACACTCTCTTCTGAAGCTGGAAATATGCGGGACTATACCTGGTCCGAAGGAACGACAATTGTTGTTATTACTACAATGCGCGGTGTGGCTTTTGCAAGAAGCCGAGTCGGCTTGCAATAAATAAAAATCCCTCCTTCGCAAAAGCGAAGGAGGGATTTCCATAATTAACGTGAGTAGAACTCAACGATTAGGTTTTCTTGGATGTCAGCGAATACTTCAGAACGTTCTGGTAAACGTAAGAAAGTTCCTGTTAACGTGTTGTCATCGAAGGAAACGAATTCAGGACGGTGGATTGTCGCTTCAACAGCAGCTTTGATAATGTCAAGGCCAGTTGATTTTTCGCGGACAGAGATTTTTTGTCCTGGGTTTACTTGGTAAGATGGGATATCAACGCGGTTTCCATCGACTAAGATATGTCCGTGGTTGACTAACTGACGTGCCTGGCGGCGGGTCGTAGCTAAACCTAAACGGTACACTAGGTTGTCTAAGCGGGATTCAAGTAAGTAGATGAAGTTCTCACCTTGTTTACCTTGTAATTTCGCAGCGCGGTCAAAGGTACGGCGGAATTGGCGCTCAGTCATACCAAATGAATGACGAAGTTTTTGTTTTTCTTGTAATTGCAATCCGTACTCGGATATTTTCTTACGTGCCTGTCCGTGTTGTCCTGGTGCGTAAGGGCGTTTTTGTAATTCTTTTCCTGTTTCTAGGATAGAGTATCCTAAACGACGGGAAATTTTCCAGCTAGGTCCTGTGTAACGTGCCATTGCTAAAACCTCCATTGTTTGTTAGATTGTATTTGCATAAACAAGGAGAAGATTTTATCCATGCTTTGGGCTAGATGAAAGTCCCATACCCTCGCCTTTGCAGCCTAAAAGGTTATCGGTATGCCATCACTGGTGTGAGGATCCATCTAGGCACCGAAAGCCGATAAATGCTGCCTTCTTATATGCCTTCGAATACTATACCACAGCGTGTGGGGCCTGTCAACACATTTTCACCTAAAGGTGCCTTCTTTTAGCATTAAAAACAGATGAAAATAATAAGTTTTTGTGGTAAAACCCGAGTTTTGCACCTGATTTTGTGAAAAAACACCCCTGAAATGCCTTATTACCAACGGGTTAAGCGCATTCTTTTTGGGATGTTTTTTGCTTTT
>WRGF01000219.1 GCA_009787345.1 Turicibacter sp. | reverse complement strand
AAGTTGTCTTTATTTATCGGTTTGCGGTACAAATACTTACGGAAGCTGGAGGGATTTACCCAAGATGAGCTGGCAACAAAAATTCTTTTGTCCCGGCAATTTTATGGGGGAGTGGAGCGAGGGAAAAGCATGCTTCATGAAGATTCACTCCCATTTTTGGCAACCGCATTGTCCATGCCTGCTAAATATTTGCGGGGAGGCGAAGAAGATGGGCAAGTCCATGCCACGCTGCAACTTTGTTTTAGGCTTCTCTTAGAAGATAAGCTGGAAGATATTTTTAAACACACGGTACTTGAAACACCCATTGATAATCTAGGGCAAGAAGTAATGGCACGGTTGTTGCTGGCTACTGCACATTATGCCCAAAGAAATTTAGATGAGGCAGAGAAGCTTGAACGGGATTACCTTTCTCATTTTCTACCTAGCATAGTCGTGGAAGAAATGCCGGACTATTTCCAAAGTATTTTCTATTTCTTCGAATATCAACGAGCATTTTATCATGGGCATTTTCAAAAAAGTTTGGAGTGCAGTAATTTATTAGAAGCTCTTGCCGAAACCAAATCTGACTTAACATTAATTTTACTAAAAAAAGTAGGCGCTTCTATTAAGCAAGGCAATTATACCCAAGCCGACGCTATTTTAAGGAAGGCATTTAAATTAATTGATGAGAAGTCCAAGCCTTCTATCTTGATTCAAGCATACATTTACAACTCTGCGATATTTGGACATTTTCAAATGTACGATGGTTGCTTAGAAATTCTCGAAAGGATTGAGAATGCTATTGAAGAGCCCAGCCTAGAAAAATACCGAATCGTCGTGGCCCAACAAAGGGGGTATATTTACTCAAAAAAAAACAAACTGGATGAAGCTTTGGCATATTACGAGGAAGCGTTGAGCTACCATTCAACAATCGAACGTCAGGTGGGACTACATGTTTCCTTTATTACCATCACTCTAAAACTAAATGATACAGCAAAATCCCGTGAATATTTGAGCAAAGCCCGGCAACTGGAATTGACTGAATACGAAAAAGCAGTTTTATTTTCCTGTGAAAGTGAAATCCATCTTATTGAGGGTGATGAGGAAGCTTTCCTAAAAATGAAGAAAATGGCGATGAAGTATTTCGAAGAAAATCGCAGCTGGAGAGATTTGGAATACAACTATTCCTTCATGTTCAACTATTTCAAATCAAAAAATAACCATAAAAAAGCAGCTGAATTTGCAGGCAAGAAGGAGAATTTAAAACATGAAAAAAATTAAAACCACTTTGGTAATCGCATTGGCACTTACTTTCGCAACTCCCATCCCAGTTCCCATCATCCCACAGAATGACACCATGATAACCTAAAAAAACGGAGAAGCCGCTTGAAAAGCGTTTCTCCGTTTTTTTCTACCCCTGGTTCGGGTAATAATCCAACCCCAAACTCACTTCTTGTTCTGAAAAATGTTCCAATAGCTTCCCCAGCACTTCCCGAAGCTGGGGCTCTTGTTTGTACTTGATCATGAAATTCATGCGGAAGCGGTTGTTGACCCGGCCGACGGTTGGCATGGTGGGGCCGATGACTAGACTATGGCGCAGGTGATTCCTTAAATATTGGTTCACCTGGTCGCTGGCCATAATCAGCTGGTTGTAATCCTCGGCAGTCATTAGCACCTGTGCCAGATAATAATAAGGGGGATACCCGAATTGGCGGCGGGCCAGCATTTCCCGTTGGTAAAAGCCCTCATAATCGGCGTTCAGCACATGTTCCATCACGTAATGATCGGGGCTATACGTCTGGATCAACACTTCACCAGGCAGTTGGTGCCGTCCCGCCCTTCCCGCAACCTGGGTCAATAGCTGAAACGTCCGCTCGGCGGCCTTGTAGTCTGGAAGATGCAGCATTAAATCCGCAGACAAAACCCCAACCAAGGTCACGTCGGGAAAATCAAGGCCCTTGCCCACCATCTGGGTGCCAATCAAAATCTGGGCTTCCTTGCGCTCGAAGGCTTCAATCAATTTTTGATGGGAGCCTTTTTGGGTGGTGGTGTCCACGTCCATGCGGATGATGCCCGCTTCCGGGAACAGGCCGTCCAGGTATTCCTCGATTTTTTGGGTTCCCGTCCCGAAAAAGCGGACTTCATGGGAATCGCAGGCTTGGCAACTTTTCACCACGGGGCGCTCAAACCCGCAATAATGACATTTCAACTGGTTGTTGCTTTTGTGGTAAGTGAGGGACACATCGCAGTTCGGGCAGCTGACCACTTCGCCGCATTCCCGGCACTGCATGAAATTGGAATAGCCCCGGCGGTTCAGGAGCAACACCACTTGTTCGCCTTTTTCTAAGCGCTTGCGGATGGCATCTTCCAGTGGCGGGCTGATGAGCATGGCTTCTGACACCCCGGCGGATTCCCTGCTATCTACCATCCGGATTTTGGGAAGCGTGGCGTGGGAGACGGCTCTTTTGGATAATGGCAGATAATGATAGACCCCTTTTTTAGCACGGGCGAAACTTTCAAGGCTTGGGGTTGCACTGCCCAAGACAATGGGTGCCTGATGGGAAGTCCCACGGGTTTTGGCAACTTCAAGGGCATGGTAACGGGGCATGACATCCTGTTTATAGGTAGCTTCATGCTCTTCGTCGATGATGATAATACCGATGTTTTGAAAGGGGGAAAAAATAGCAGACCTTGCCCCTACCACAATCTGGACTTCTTTTTTCAGGATTTTTCGCCACTCATCATAGCGTTCCCCAATCGATAGGGCACTGTGGATGACTGCCACTTTTTCCCCGAAACGGGCTTTGAAGCGTGTGGCAATCTGCGGGGTGAGGGAAATTTCCGGCACCAGCATGATGGCCTCCCGCCCCTTTTCCACCACTTCCTGAATCATCTGAAGGTAGACCTCCGTCTTCCCGCTGCCGGTAATCCCATGCAGGAGGTAAACCCCGTCAGCCGCACCCCGAACGGAATCAACCGCCGCTTGTTGCTGGGCATTTAAGGTCAGTGGTTGGCTTTTAGGGATTTTTGCATCGGCATAAGGGTCACGGTACACTTCCACTTCGAGTTCTTCGATGATGCCTTTATCCCGCAACTGTTTGAGGATGGGAGCCCCTACTGCCATTTCCGATTTAGGGATGGGGCTAGCAGCATTTTTCAAAAACTTCAGGACTTCTTGCTGCTTTTTCGCCCGGTTGAACAGTTCCAAGTCGATGTCCGGGACTGCAAGGGCAATGTATTTCGTGGTCTTTTTCCCCAGCTTGTCCTTGACTTCGTAAACGATTTCCAGCTGTCCGGTTAAAATGGCCTGGCGTAGTGGCTTGAGTTCGGATACCGGGACTTGTTCAAAGTCGATGACCGGTTGCCCACGAAAATAAGCCGGGGGATTTGGGGTGAGGGCATGGACTTTTTTGCGGTAGGAGGCCCGGATGGCGCTGGGAATCATGGCTTCAAAACATTTGATGAGGGTGGCCCCGGTTTCAAGTGCCAAATCCTTCCCTAGTCCCAATAGTTCTTCGTTCAAGATGGGCATCACATCCAGCTGTTCCTTGATGGGGCGCAGTTTTTTAAGTTCGCTGCTGCTTTTTAGGTTTAAGACGATGCCCATGAGGGTGCGGGGGCCAAAAGGGACCAAAACCCGCACCCCCGGCTGGACGATGTCCTCCAAACCTGTGGGGACCTCATAGTCAAAAATCCGGTCCACCGCTTTGCTTTTAATATCGACGACGACTTCCGCTACCATCTGGCCACCTCCTCTCTTTGTAAAACAAGGGATGAAGCAAAAGGCGCTTCATCCCTTGTTTAGGTATTATAATTCGTCTAACTTGAAATCTACCACATCATAAAGGATTTCTTCTAAGGCAATCCCTACTGGCTTGACGCTTTTTGCCGTTGGCAGGTCATCTACAAAGTCAAGCTGGCTTTGGCCTTCGTCCACGATTTGGCGGGCACGCTTGGCAGAAATGTAAGCAATTTTATATTTTGAATCTACTTTTTCCAATAAATTATCGATTGATGGATAGCGCATTGACATATGCTCTGACCTCCGGTTTGCCTAAAGTTCGGCAATGTTTTTATTATAGTTTTCTAACACGCGGGCGCTTCTGGAATGCTCGGCTTCAATGATGTGCATAATCCGTTCCTTGGCGTTATCCACCGTGTCGTTGATGACGATGTAATTGTATTCGTGGGCCAGCCCGATTTCGGCTTCGGCTTTCGCCATCCGCTTGTTGACCACTTCGATTTCCTCTGTCCCGCGGCCAAGGATGCGTTTGCGAAGCTCCGGCATGCTGGGTGGGGCGATGAAAATAAAGCAGGCATCCGGCATCACGTTTTTAACCTGCAACGCACCCTGGACTTCGATTTCAAGGACGACATCCTTGCCTTCATCCAATTTTTTCTGGACATAATCCAGCGGTGTCCCATAATAATTGCCGACAAATTCAGCCCATTCAAGGAGCTGCCCTTGGTCGATGCGTTCTAAAAAGTCTTCCTTGGAAGTGAAGAAATAATCCTCGCCGTCCACTTCGCCCTGGCGGGGGTTTCGGGTCGTCATGGAAATGGAGTATTCCAGATTGTGGTTTTCTTGCTCAAAAATAGCGGCCCTAACCGTTCCTTTGCCTACGCCACTCGGGCCGGAAATAACGATCAACACGCCTTTTTCTATTAACCTCACGTCATCACTTCTCCTTAACTATGCTCTTTAAATATAATAGCACAAAAACCGAAAAATTCAAACCATAAGATGAAAAAATCAGCTATCCTTTTCAACCACCGGCCACCGGAAGAATTTAATCGACGGATTCTACCTCTATTTTAGGCAATGCCGCCCGTCCCTATTCAGGGAACCCACCTTTTCTTGTGCCTTGAAAACTGGTATAATGAAGGGACTATTAACTTTGAGTAAAGAGGTGACACCCTATGGCATTTGACGGCTTGATGACCCAAACCGTGGCGCAGGAACTGAAGTCTTCCCTGACGGCGGGCCGCATCAATAAAATATATCAATTATCCAACCATGAAATCCTGATGGCAATCCGGGCGGGGGGCAAGAATCGTAAAGTCCTGTTTTCCACCCACCCAAGCTATGCCAGGATCCAGCTGACCGACCTTAGCTACCAATATCCCGATGAACCGCCTATGTTTTGCATGTTCCTCCGCAAGCATTTGGAAGGGGGTATTATTTATAATGTGGAGCAGGTCAACGACGACCGGATAATTAAATTTACCATCCGCCACCTTAACGAACTGGGTGACAGCATGATTAAATTTTTGTACCTGGAAATCATGGGCAAGCACAGCAACTTGATTTTGACTGACACGAGCCACCGGATTTTGGAAACCATCAAACACATTTCCCCGCTCCTAAACCGTGTCCGCAGCCTTCAGCCCGGAGCGGAGTATGTCCTCCCGCCGAAGCCGCAAAAGGACAACCCTTATGAGGTCACCCAGGAACGCTTTATGGAATTGGTCCAGTTCGGTGAAAACTATCAAAAACAGCTGGTTGCCAACTTTCATGGGCTGTCCCCCCTAATCGCCAAGGAAATCATCCACCAAAGCGTTAGCGACCAAGTGGAGGATTTGTACCATTCCTTCTTAACCGTCTTATCTGAAATCAAGGACCAGGCAAATCCGACGGTGATGATTGGCGCCAAGGAAAACTTTTATTTGATTCCTCTCAGGCATTTAGACGCCCGCCAGGAATCCACTGATTTATGGGGCATGTTCGACCGCTTTTATTTTGGCAAGGACGAGCGGGACCGGATTAAGCAGCACTTTGCGGACATCGACAGGTTTATCCGCTCGGAATACGATAAAAACGTCAAGAAACGGCAAAAATTATATGATGATTTGGAAAAATCAGAAAAAGCCGACGACTTTAAAATCAAAGGGGAACTGCTGCTGGCAAACCTCCATCAAATCCAAAGGGGAGCCTCTGCCGTCCGCTTGCAAAACTACTACGAGCCAGATTTAGCAGAAATCCAAATCGAACTCAATCCTTCGTGGGGTGCCTCTGACAATGCCCAAAAATATTTTCAGAAGTACCAAAAAGCCAAGGCCAGCGTGAGCCACATTATGGAGCAGCTTGAGATTACTGAGCAGGAAATCGCTTATTTCGAAACGCTGCTGACCCAGGTTGGCACCGCTAATATTAAGGACGTTTATGAAATCAAGGAAGAACTGGAGCTTGGGGGGTATCTTCGCCGCCGCCAGTCCAAAAAGCGCAAGGCCAACCAAAAGCCCAATATCGAAAAGTACCTGTCCACGGATGGGGTGGAGATTTTCCTGGGCAAGAACAATTTGCAAAATGATTACCTGACCCATAAATTCGGGCGGCGCAATGAATGGTGGTTCCATGCGAAAGACATGCCAGGCTCCCACGTTTTGGTGCGTTCGGAAGCTGCCGACTTGACTGAGGACACCATCAGGAGCGCGGCCCAGCTGGCTTCTTATTTCTCCAAAGGACGGGACTCCTCATCGGTCCCTGTGGATTATACCCGGGTCAGGAACGTGAAAAAAATCCCGGCGGCCCATCTGGGCTTTGTGACTTATGAAAACCAAAAAACCATTTACATCGACCCTGATGAAACTTTCATCATGGGTTTGAAAAAAGGGTAATCTTATCCCAGGTGAAAGGGAGGCCTTTAGCGTGTCGTCGCTGTGGGCCTCCCTTTTGGCTAGTTTTTTTGTTTGTAAAGGCTTCGGTGCAAAAATTCTTCGTAGACCAGTTCGCCGTCTTTGTTGTAACCGTAAAGGGTCGTGTCGTATTTGCGGAAGCCTTGTTCCGTCAACCCTTTAAACACGGTGCGGGGCAAATAGGTGATGCCGTTAAGCGCCTCCTCGTTGGACCAAAATTCGATGAGCAGCGTCCCCCCGTTGGTAGAGGCATGGATGTAAATGGGGTAATCCAAGGTGTTGACGAAGCGGTAGTCGATGAACCCTTCCGCCATGGTGGCATCCTGCCCCCTCGGCACATAATCCACGATGAGGCTATGGTTCATCCGCTTGGTCGCCTTGATCCCCGCTTTTAGCTGGGCATTATAAATGGTTGAGGACACCTGGCAGATTCCGCCGCCAATGCCAGAGACCGGTTGCCCATTCATAAAAATCGTGGCATATTGGTAACCGGATGCCACATTGACAGGGGATACCTGCTCGGCATAAGAAAATTCGTCGCCGGGCATGAGGATGGTCTTGTCGATGCGTTTGGCTGCAATCCGCACGTTTTGGGTCCGTCCGGCTTGGTACAGAGGGTAATACGAGGAGAAACCGGCGATGCGGCTGTTGATGGACTTTAGGGATTCAAGGTCCCTTCGCGGGAACACTTCTTTTTGTTGGACTTCGATGGCAATGGGGCCAGTTCCATGATCGAGGATGGTTTTTCTCAGTTGCTTTTTGATGTATTCCCTGGAGATTTCCTTGCCGGGATGTCCGGGCTGTTCCACAAATTGGCCATCTTTTAGGGCGATGCTGTTCTCTGCCATGGGGTCATCCATCTTTTGCTTGATTTCACGGATCCATTTGTCCACGACGCCGTCACGGTATTTCAAGGGCAGTGGGCATTCGTAAATGGCGGGGACTTCCCCTGTGCTTTTTTCCAATAACAAAATAGATGCCCGAAACATTTCCACGCCGTCTATGATGGCATCCATGTCCTCTGCGAGTTCAAGCCCCAACTCATACCGGGACGTTTCAAATACACGTGTGCCGCAGCATATTTTCACTAACCGCCCCCGCTGGGTTTTTAAGGCTTTCGTCACCGCCGCCTTGATTTCCTCCCGATTTGCGTTGGTAATGTCCTTGCCTCCCAGTGTGATGGTAGCCTTAAGCGGGGCTTCGGTTTCGCCAGCCAATACCACAGCCCCCTGCCATGACGCCGGCCCCACTCCCCCTATCACCATCAGAAACGAGACCAAAAACGTGATCATACCGGTTTTTCCCATCGCGCGACATCCTTTTATACCTGTTTTTTCTTATTTTCCCGGATTGGGCAGAAATCATACCCTTTTTAAGCAAATAAAAACGCCGATTGGCCGGCGCTTTCTTGTTTCATGTGTTTTCCTCAGGCCATTTGTTCAAGTCGGAGGCGGTGCGGCGGTCGATGACCCTCACGCAGTTGTTGTCCCGGATTTCTTCTGGTTGCCGGTGCTGGACCCAGTCGATTTGCTGTTCCTTCACCACGCAGCCTTTTGGGATGGAATCGATGAACAGCATCGGTGCTTTCGGCTTACTCATTGCAATACCCCCAGTAAATTCCTATTTTCTACACTTTATGCACGCCCCCGCCGAAAAATTCCTAAATCGCTGTCGAATTCTTTTTAAAATATTTGGGAAAGCCACTTATGTTTGGATGGGATATTTGGTAGAATAGAAAGGTATGTTTTGTTAAATGCGACAATTTTTGCGATAAAGGCGCTAGGTCCCTTCGTTTATATGAATGGGGATTTTAGGGCCCCAAGCTAGGACGGGGTGGTCTATTGAAGAATTTTTTATCCCGGCACCGGATTTTGCTTTATAACCCGATGCTGGTTTATTTATTTATTTTGGTGGGCATAGGGCTCATCGGCATCCATTCCGCCTATCCCAATGCGGTCTTGCAATATCCCAATGCTTCTACCTTTGTTTTTCGCCAGCTGCTGAATTTCTCTGTTGGGCTAGTGGCAATGGGTGGGGTCCTCATCGTGGGGATCGACCGCATCCGGGTGCTCAACTGGTACCTTTACGGGATTTTGATGGTGCTGTTGGTCGGGCTGGTCTTTCATCAGCGCGGCTTTCCCATCGTCCCTTTTTCCCATGCCGCCGGCGGCGCTGCCAGATGGTACCAGTTCCCCGGCTTCACCATGCAGCCCGCGGAATTCATGCGCTTCATCCTGATCATGATGGTAGGGGATATCATCCAAAAGCATAACTACAGCCATCCCCACGCCCGGCGCACCTCAAAGACCGACGCCATGCTCATCTTAAAATCGGTAGCAGTCATCATTGCGCCAACCGTGCTAATTTACCTGCAGCCCGATTCCGGGACAGCCATCTTTATTTTGCTTACCACAGCGGTCATGCTCCTGGTTGGCGGCGTCCAGTGGCGTTATATCCTAACCGTGGCCCTGGGGCTTGGGCTCGTCTTAGGGACTTTTTTGTACATCGCTTACTACTATCCCCAGTTTTTGATCGACGTGGTGGGAATCGAGGCTTACCGGGTCGGCCGCTTCAATGGCTGGTTCGACCCATTCGGGACATTCTCAGGCGACGGGAACCAATTAGCCCGGGGGCTTGTCCTTATTGGGTCGGGCGGGATGTTTGGCAATGGGATGCAGGCGGCGGTCTGGTTCGTCCAAGAAGCCCATACGGATTACATCTTCTCCACCCTTGCTTCTGATTTCGGTTTTATGGGCGCTATGGCCATCCTCATTGTTTACGGCCTGTTCATGTTTGAGATCATCAACACAGCAGTCCTAAACCGGGGGCATTTCAACAGCTTTGTCTGCTCCGGTATCTTTGCCTCCCTTATTGCCCAACTTTTTTGGAACATGGGCATGAATGTTGGCTTATTGCCGATTTCCGGGGTCACCCTCCCTTTTGTCAGCTATGGCGGGAGCTCCATGCTGGCAACCATGATTATGCTCGGCTTGGTCTTGTCATCTTATGTGGAAGGGGCAAAAATCAAGCATACCGACTCCAATTACCGGGAGCGGATCTTATACTTAAAGACAAAGGCTTACCTAAAAGACGAGAAATAGACGGCAACGGCAAAGAAAGGATTTATAGAGAAATAAGCTATCGGCCATTTCCTATTTTCCCCTGATATACCAAAAAAGGGCCTCTCCTGAAGGACCCTTTTTTTGCGTATTCTTGGCCTATTGCTGCTTCAAAGCTTTCGCCAGCTGGTCTGGGCAGGAGGTTTCCCGGTGGCGGCAGGGAATGCCCTGAAGCCGGTTGATGACTTCGCCGACTTCCATTCCCTCTACCAGCTGGGCAATGCCCTGGGCACTCCCGGGGCAACCGCCAATAAACTTGACCTTTTGGACAATGCCGTCCTCCACTTCGATTTGGATTTCACTGGCGCAGACGCCTTCTGGATGAAAAGTGATTACCATATCCCATTCCACCTTCCTGTATATTTACAGTATATGCTAGAGGGCTAGGTTTGGGGAATCGGCTTATTGGTAGATGATGGCCTCTTTGGCCTTGATGAAATAGACATGGCTGCTGACTCGTTTTTGGGGGAAGATTTCCTGGACAGCCTTTTGGTAATATTTGATTTGGATTTCATAGCGCTTCTTGAGGGATTCTTTTTGCTTGCCAAAGTCTTTGACGTAGTCGGTTTTGTAATCCACGATAAAGACCTCGTCTTCAAATTCCGCCAACAAATCGATGACCCCCTGCAAAAGGACGGTTGACTGCTTTGACTCCCCAACGTTTACAAGGGTCATAAAAGGGACTTCTTTTTTTATAGCGATGGCTTGTCCCAATTTATGATAAAGGGGGGACTGGGTAAAGGCAAAGATGCCTTGCAAATCAATCTGTTTGGCAAGGGCTTCTTGAAGGATTTCCTTTTGCACAAGGCGGCCCAACTGCTCTTTCAGGCTAGGTAAATCCCAAGCAGCCTGGACAGGCAGATGCTGCATGAACTGGTGAAAAGCTGTCCCCTGCTCCGCTGCGCTTTGGCTGATGGCCTGCATGAATGATGGCCGGTCATAAACCGCCGTTTCCTGCGCTTTTGGGATGCCCGTGAAAGTTGGCACGGTTTCTTCGAGCTTTCGTTGTGAAACGGACTGTTTGGCGCTGATGCCGGTCAATTCTTTAAATGCATAGGGCTTATCGAACGCTTTGCTCAAGTCGATGAGCGGCGGGCCTGGAACGTTTTCCCCTGCTTCTTGCGACAGGGGGGCAGGCTCCAGTGCTTCGGTGACGACCCGCACTTCCCAAGAGGTGCCATCCATTAAAAGGACTGGGTTCGGCAACTCAAAATCCTGGAGGCTTTTAAGTCCCTGGGGATGCCTGATGATGGCAGGCAGCAATAAATCACCATAACTTTTGGCCTGCATCCGGTATGTGGCAGGCAGAAGGGTTTCCCCTTCAGCTTCCACAGAGGCTTTGGACATCGCCAACAATTTTTTTTCTACGTCAAAAACACCGGTGAAAACCAACTTGGATTTGGCTCGGGTCATGGCGACATACAGGAGGCGCATTTCCTCAGCCAGCGTTTCCCTGCCGACAACATTTGACACCAGCTGCTGGGCAATGGTTTTTTGCTTTAGCCTTAGGTCTGGGTCGATGTACTTCAAGGCGACCCCATAATTTTTATGGAGGATGGAGTCCCCCAGTTCATCCCTTTTATTGAACTGTTTTTGGATGCTTGAAACAAAAACAACCGGAAATTCGAGTCCTTTGGACTTATGTATGGACATAATCCTGACCACGTCCTCCGTAGCGGTGACTGTTTTGGCAATCCCGAAGTGCTTCCCGAGTTCCTGCATCCGTTCAATATGGCAAATGAACCCATATAATCCTTTTTTTGTACTTAGGTCGTACTGTTGCGCCCGTTCCAGGAATACGTCCAGGTTTGCCTTGCGAAGCGTCCCATGGGGCAGACCCAAAACGAACTCATAATACAGGGTCTGTTCATAAATTTGGCTGATAAGTCTGGACAGGGTTTCCTGCCCTGAGGCAAAGCGCCACCCCTGAAGGGCAGAGATAAAATCCGACACTTTCCGACCAAGGATAGTTTCAGCATTATTTTCTGAAAAAGCAAGGACACGGCCGTAAAAATAATCATGGGTGGACGATTTTTTAATGGTGGCGAGCTCAATCTCGTCAAATAAAAACAAAGGGGAACGCATGAGCCCCACTAAGGGGATGTCCTGATAAGGGTTGTCGATGGTTTTGAGGCATGACAGGAGGTTGATGATTTCAATGGACGAAAAAAGGTCCGTGGACTGCTCCGTAAACAAGGGGATGCCATATTGGCGGAAAACATCCTGATAGACCCCGACATGGGTCAGTGAACGCATGAGGACCACGATGTCGCGAAATGCCAGGGGCCTGTCAGTCCCTGCTTTTCGGTCATACACGGCCTGGCCATCCGCCACCCAATTGGAAATGGTAGCAGCAATGTGGCGCGCTTCAAGTTCAACCGCGCTTAAGTCGTCGGCATCCCCTTCGTCGATGGCTTTTTTATCCAATAAATGGACTTCCGTCGTATGAAAGGGCTGGCTTTCCTCTTTGACCCCAAGCTTCAATTTGGCAGCTTCGTCATATTGGATTTCACCGACAGGCACGTCCATCACCTGGCTGAAAATGTAATTGGTGGCGTCGATGACCTGGGCGTGGGACCGGTAGTTTTCCATCAGGTCGATTTTTAAATAAGGCGACCCGGCCTCCATATCAGAAGGGTAAGTATCGTATTTCTCCCTGAAAATCCTGGGTTCCGCCAACCGGAATTTATAGATGGACTGTTTGACGTCCCCGACCATGAATACGGGCACGGGGGGCGCAGCGGCTTTAGCGACTGCCATGACGATGGTTTCTTGCATGGAGTTGGTGTCTTGGTACTCGTCGATCATGATTTCTTTGAAGCCGCCATGGGCCTGGATGGCCACATCCGTCGGCACCCCGCCCTCTCCCATCAGCAATTGAAGGGCATGCCACTCCAAATCGGAAAAGTCCAACAGGCCCCGCTCTTTTTTGGCAGCCTGGAAGCGCTCGTGGAATTTTTTGGCGAGGGCAGATAAATGGGTGGCTATTTCTTTGTTTTTGCTAAAATGCTTTTGGTGGGTTTGATTGGAATACCCGAAAAAGTCGCCCTTTAGTTTATCGACCTTGGCCCTGAAATCCTTGCGGGCGCCATTGGCCTGGTCATGGAGCTCCTTGTCGTAATTTTTTTTGCTGAAGGTGGGAAACTTAGGCAACTGCGTGTTATGGTAGTGGCCCCGAAGGACCTCATAGCTCCCGACCGCGTCCCTAAGGCTATTTAAGTAGGCAACGTCCAGCGGTTGGACCTCGGTGGGGTATTTATGGGGCACTTCCCCAAATGCGGCCTGCTGGGCGAAGGATTTGGCTTTTCGCAAATCGGCACTAGCTGCCTCAAGCATGGGGAGGGTGAGTGCCACTAATTCTTTGTAATAAGGCCAAGAATCCAGCGATTCCCCATCCCATTCATAAAGTCCTGAAAGCCCAGATAGCCACTGGTCCATCTTCGGGTTGGCAGCCGCCAAGTGGTAAATCTTTAAAATCATGGTCTTTAATGCCTCGTCGTCCCTGTCGCTGTTAAAACTGTCCACCAATTGGATAAAGGCGGGGTCTTCTGACTCGCTCAAATCGTCAAAAAGGGATTCAAGGACGCTATCGGCAATGAGCCCCACATCGATGTCGTCGGCAATCACATAGGCCGGGTCGATGTCGAGCAAATAATAATAGCGGCGGATCAAGTGGTCGCAAAAGGCATGGAACGTGGAAATCTGGGCACGGGGCAGTTTGGCAAGCTGGCTCCTTAGATGCCCATTTTGCGGCTGTTCCAAGAGCAGTCCCTCGATGCGGTGTCGGATCCTTTCTTTCATTTCCGCTGCCGCCGCTTTGGTGAAGGTCAGTACCAGAAGCTCGTCCACATGGACGCCTTCGCCTAATATTTTTTGGACAATCCGTTCGACCAACACCGCCGTCTTTCCGGAGCCGGCTCCCGCAGAAACGAGGATTTCATCTTTTTTTGCATGTATGGCTTGCCACTGGGGGTCGTTCCAAATGGCATCCTGTGGTTTTATTGGGATCATAGGCTCTCTCCTTCCAACGAATCTTGCATCGCCCCAAGGGCTTCTTCCGGTTTCATTTTCACTAGCGTCCGCGGGGCATTACCGGAAAAATCAGGGTCAAACTGGCAAATTCCGCGGTAAGGGCAATACTCGCAGGCCATTTTCTCACCATAACGGCTCGGATTGATGCTATTTTTCCCTTGAGTGATGGAAGCGGCGGATGACGTGATCCGTGACTTCGTGTAGTCCCTTAAGAGTTTCAGGCTTTCCTCGGGCAACAGCTTATTGCCAGTAGCCGCAAAACTGCCATCTTTTTTCAGGGTGATGGGAACGATGTCCGAACGGGGGCTATCCGCCCCAAGCCTCAAGTCGCTAAGAGCAGCAACCTCATAGTCCTGGGGCAAGTAACCGCTCATTTTATATTCTTTCAGCTGCACCCCAGATAAGAGGTCCTTTAGGTTTTCCTCGCTTAACAGCTCGGTGTTGTCGCTGATGAATGGGCGGTGGACATGGAAGTATAAAAGCCCCCCCGCCTTGGCCGGCACATCCAATAGCTGCAGGGAATTGCTCAATACGACGTCAAGGTAAGTCAAAAGCTGAAGGCTCAGGCCATAATAAACCGCATCCAGCGGCAATTCTTTTTTGCTGGATTTGTAGTCGATGACCCTGACAAATGTTTCACCGTCCTTTTTTGCCACATCGATGCGGTCCACAATCCCTTTTAGGGAAAGCTGGAAACCGCCGCCTAGGGGCTCAGGCTTGAGCCTGATGCCCGAATCCTTTTCACTACCGAAAGGCAGCTCGAAAAAGGCTGGTTTGAATGCGCTTTGCCCCCCTTGATATTTTAAGCCGATGAGGGTCTTGTAAAGGACCTGGGTGAGCCTTGCCGTCAACAGCCGCATCCGTTTGTTGCGCTTTAGGATTTGAAACAGCAGTTGTTCGCTTAATTCGTTAGCTGCCATTTCAGACAGGGCCTTGCATTCTTGCTCCGACAAATCTGCGAAGGTGCGCCCCTCGTTTTCGATGAGGCTGGCGATGCGCTTTAAGGCCTCGTGGTACATTTCCCCAATATGGGGCAGGTCCAGCTTATAAAGTTCCCGTTCCCGAAGCCCCAGCCCATAACGGACGAAGTGGGAAAAGTGGCACTGGTTGAACAACTCGATTCTGGAAACGGAGGCGTTGATCTGTGAACCGTAAATACCCTTAGCCAAGTCGGTGCTGAGGGGGACCGCTTCATTGCTATAACCTAAAATCCGGTCGACCATGCGCCTAATCAGCGGATGCTCTTTTTCATAGTAATCCAGGAGCGGTCCATAATAACTTTTCAAATGAGGGGATTTTTTTAGCACAGCGACCAAATGGGCTACGGAGCGTCCCACCGTGGTCAAATGGGCGTAAATATCCGTGTCGTATTCCCGTCCGATGACTGAAACCTGCGCATCAAAAAACATCCCCAGCACATGGTTGAACAAATAAGACGGCAAATATTCCTGGCCACTGTCGTCGCTGATGGCATAAGACAACGTCAGGGTTTCCCGGGGAGAAGTAAGCACCGTGTAAAGGACAAACAGATCGTCCACCTGGGTCATTTCAAGGCTCGGGGCAAGTTGGATGCCCATGGCGCTAAGGGCTTCCCGCTCCCCTTCCCCAATGAGGCTGCTTTCCGGAAGCGTTGCGGGGATAGACCCTTCGTTAAAGCCAAGCACCATCCCATGGCGGATCCCATAAAGCCCTGGCGACCTTAAATCGTGGACCAGCTGATAGCGCGCCCGTCGAAGCTGCCCGATGGCGACCTGGTCAAGGCTTGGGGGGACCGTGACGAAGGTCATTTTTTCAAGCCCGGCCTTAAAGATGGCAGCAAACCCTTCCGTGGTGGCCAATTCATCGCCGCCAATTTCAACCAACTGCTCAAACAAGGACAGCAACCGGTTCCAAACTTGTTCATGCTGCTTTTTCCTTTGCAGGTCCAGCCCTTCTTGGGCGGCTTCCTCCATCAGGGAAAGCTTCTTCGGGACATCAAGGGTTTCCAGAAGCTCAAACAGGCAAATGGCTTTTTCCTTGAAAGTGGCGGCTTTTTTCATCTCTTCCTCAAGGGCCGCAAGGGGCCCCGCAATTTGCTGGCGAAGTTTTTCTAGCATCTCCTCTTGCAAAAGGTCCGCGTCGGTCTTAACATAATCCCTGCCAAGCCCCCGGTAACGCGACACTTCCCACGGTTGCCCGCCCACCCAGTTTTTCTTATGGATGTTTCTAAAGAGGCAGTAATTTTCCAGGACATCTGCTTTTTCCATGTATTTTTGGAATGCGGGATAATAGGCGCTTTCACCTTTGATGCCACTTACATCCATAAATATCCCCGTTTTAATCAAAGTGAACATCGCCTCATGGCGCCACCCATGAAGGATGAGATCAAAGACATGGTAAAGGAAAGCCATCAGAGGGTGGTGCAGCATTGGCTCTTTGGCATCCAAGAAAAAAGGGATACCATATTTCGGGAACAGTGACGTAATCAAATCATCGTAATCACCCGTGTCCGCCGTGTAGATGGCAATGTCCGAATATGCGCAGCCTTCCTCATGGACGAGGCGATGGATGCGCCGGGCGGCTTCTTCCACTTCTACCCGCTTATTGGCGGCAGCAAAAAAATGGATGCCCTCCGCTTTTTCGGTGCCCCCCCCCTGAAGGAAATTTTTCTCCAAATGAGAGATGGCCCCTTCACCCCTAAAAGTCGCATCGCCTTCTTCTTCCACCGTGTAAGAAAGCCCTGCTTCAGAAGCCAAAGTCTGAAGCCTTGAGACGGTGCGCCTTGGCAGGGAAAATACCCGGGCATCGCTATTTGGGTCATGGGTAAACACCAGCGTCACGGATTTCGCATGTTTCATCAGTTGCAGCAAAATCAGTTCTTCCTGGCTATTGAAAATATGATAGCCGTCAATGTAAAAATCGCTATGCGCAATGGCGGTGCTTTCTTCGATGGCCGTTGCCAGCAGGTCATAATAATCCTCTTTGATTAAATACTTCCCTAGTGCAAGGTCATTGAATTTTTCATAAATGACGGACAGGTCGTGGATTTTTTGGGCAGATTTCATAGATAACCCCGGGGTTGGCGACTTCAGGGCCTCCGCCAGGCTTTGGGGATTTACGCCGTAGGATTTGAATTCCGACAGGGCCTCCTGTACCTTTTCGATGAATCCCGGGCGGCCGCTATAGCCATAAAAAACCTGAAGGTTATCTTTTTGGTCGTTCATGACCTTTTGGAGCAGCAGGGAAAGCCCCACTTCGTCCAGATGATGGCGGGAGAGCCCACCGGTTTCTTGAAGGATTCGGAATGCCAGCCGATTAAAGCTTAAAGCCTGTACCCGCATAAGGCTTGGCAGCTTGCTTTGGGACAATAGCTGGTATTCGGTATGAAAAGCCATCTGATCCGGTATGAGGAAGTAAATCGGGTCACCTGCCGGCTGGGCGTCATTGGCCGCTTTGATTTCATCAAAGATGCGCTTCGTCTTGCCAGTCCCCGACCGGCCCAAAATAAACCTTATAGACATGAATTTTCCCTCCTTAAAAAACACCAGGCAGCCCAACATGGGTACCTGGTGCTTTTGCTTAAATTATTTCAAGGCATCCTTTAAAGCTTTTCCTGGTTTGAATGCAGGATACTTGCTGGCTGCGATTTCGATGGTTTCACCTGTGTGCAGGTTGCGTCCCTGGCGGGCAGCGCGTTCGCGGACTTCGAATGTCCCGAATCCTACTAGTGTAATTTTGTCGTCTTGCTTAAGTGCTTCTTGGATTGCTTCTGTGTAAGCCGTCAAGAACTTATCAGCGTCCTTTTTGGACAATTCGGATTTCTCCGCAATGTTATCTACTAATTGAGTACGGTTCATATTATTACCTCCTGTGCATTGTGGCAAGTTAAAGTTTATCATACCCGCCCATCAGTTGCAAACCTTTATTTGTAAATTTTAGTACTTACGATGTCTATTATAACATTAAATGGAGATTTCAAACAGTTTTTGGGAATATTTTTTCAACTTTGTGCAAAAAATGCTGAAAACCTTACTTTCATCCCTGGCAATCCCATCAATCCACTAGGTTTATGTCGAAAAATGCCGGATAGTACAGCAATTCCCCCTTCCGCCGAGGCGGAAGGGGGAATCCCAAAGTATGTTAGAGCATGATGGCGATTAGGCCGCCGTTGCCTTGGTTGACGATTTTGATCAATGTTTCTTGTAGCTTCATGCGTGCAGATTCTGGCATGGAGTAAAGTTTTGCGGAGATGCCGTCGCGGACAATATCGCTTAGGCAGCGACCGAAGATTTCAGTTGACCAGATAGCCAGTGGATCTTCCTGTGCGTCTTTTAGGATAAAGTCGATCAGGTCTTTGGATTGCTGCTCGGAACCGATGATTGGTTCGAAGACTGATTCAACATCGACGCGGATCATATGGATGGATGGTGCGATGGCTTTTAGGCGCACACCGTAACGGGCACCGGATTTGATGACGCTTGGCTCGCTTAACGTCATGTCTTCAATGGCTGGGTTGGCAATGCCATAACCGACTTGTTTCACCATTTGAAGGGCGCTTGCGATTGGGTCGTACTCTTTTTTGATGCGGGCATAATCTTGAAGCAAGGACATTAAGTCTGCTTTATCATTGATTGGCCCAACAAGTTCTGTCAAAATTTGGTCGTAAAGCTCATCCGGCACCTTGATTTCGATTTCTGCAAGCCCGGTTGAAGCGTCCAGCTGGCTGATGAAGCAGTCTTCGATGATGTCCTCTTCTTTGAACTCTTCAGCCAAGAAGTTGATGTCGCGAAGCTTGTAGAACTCGTTGGCGCTTTGGTTGATGAATTGCAAGAAGCGGGCTTTTAGGCTGTTGTCGTCAGATAATGCCTCAACCCAGCTAGGAAGCTTGATGTTAAGCTCGGATACCGGGAATTCATAAAGCGCCTCGCGAAGCACTGTGTAGATGTCACGGCGGGTCATGTTGTCCACGCTTAATGGGATGACCGGTACTTCGTACTCTGCTTGAAGCTCCTCTTGCAGCCTTAACACATCTTCTGTTTTTGGATGCGTAGAGTTCAGCACCACGATGAATGGCTTGTTGATGGCTTTCAACTGCTCGATAACAAGGTGCTCGGCTTCTAGGTAATCTTCACGGGCGAAGTTTCCGATTGAGCCATCTGTTGTCATCACTACCCCGATGGTGGAGTGGTCTTCGATGACTTTTTGGGTTCCGATGGCTGCCGCTTCCACGAATGGGATTGGCTCATCGTACCAAGGCGTGTTGACCATGCGAGGGCCATCTTCTGTTTCATAACCTACTGCGTTGGGGATAACATACCCGACACAGTCAATCAAGCGGATGCTTGCGGATACTTCCCCTTCCACAGTTACATTTACCGCCTGGTTAGGGACAAATTTTGGTTCTGTGGTCATGATGGTTTTTCCGTTTGCACTTTGAGGAAGCTCGTCGATCATACGGTTTTTGATGGCTTCATCTTCAACCATTGGAATCACCAAGGACTCCATGAATTTTTTGATGAAGGTGGATTTCCCAGTTCGGACAGCCCCGACTACCCCGAGGTAGAACTCCCCATTGGTACGTGCAAAGACGTCTCTCATCAGTTCATTTGTTTCCATGTTACAAACCCCCAATTTCTAAGTTTTATTTTGCCAATAATAGTGTATGTAAGTTATCCCTGGTTCTATGAGATAATTTGAGTAAAAACTTTTTGCCTTAAGGTTTTAGCAGCCGACCGCTTCTCCTTTGGCATTGGTTTTTACGGACCACCAGCGGTTCCTTCAAATTATATGTAGCCTTCCAAGTTAAATATTCCTTTTATTAAAGATTTTTTTAACCGAAGAAGGGGGATACCTACAGCGGGAGCCCTAGTCATAAAGTTCCCTGCAATGACTGACAAAAAGAGAAAATTCCTGCGGCCGACTTCTTCCGTAGCCACTGTCCCTTTACTAGAGTATAGATGTAAATTTTAGAATTATGACAACGAACAAAAAAACAGGTACGAAAATTTGGAATTTCGCACCTGTTTTTTTCATTATTTCATCATTTTCATTAACGCACCCATGTCCTTCGGCACATTTCCACTTAAAATGAGCCCAATGAGCTGTTCTTCCACTTCCGGGGCCAATGGCCTGCCGACCATGCCGGCAACCCCCCGGACCAAAAGACGGACTTGCTCGGCATCGGCAAGGTCCATTTGAGAGGCTGCCGCAGCCATGGTGTTTACATCCTCGGGATTAATGTTGATATTTTGCCCAAACTTGTCAAAAAGATTGTTGAACATACGTTGCCCTCCTTAAAAAGCCATCTGTCACACTAACATCATATGCAGGCTTTTGGGCTTTCGCAACCCCTTATTTGACTTGGTCGAATTCGGAGCGTGTTTTTCGTGTCATCAATTTGGTAATGGCCATGTTGGGATCCATTTTGTTGAAAATAATTTTGTAGATAGTTTCTACGATGGGCATTTCGATGTCCAGTTCCTGGGCAAGCTCATAAGTCGCCTGGCAAGTCCTGACGCCTTCCACCACCATGGTCATGCTGTCAAGTGCTTCTTGCAGGTTGGATCCTGACCCGATTTTAAACCCTGCCTGCCAGTTGCGGCTATGGACCGACGTACAGGTCACGATGAGGTCGCCTAGGCCACTTAGCCCGACGAAGGTTTCTTCTTTGGCACCCATGGCCGTCCCCAGGCGCTGGATTTCCACTAAGCCCCTTGTGATAAGTGCCGCCTTAGCATTGTCCCCGTAGCCAAGGCCTGCAATGAGACCTGCTGCCAGGGCGATGACATTTTTGATGGAGCCCCCCACTTCGACGCCAAGCAGGTCGTCGATGCGGTACACCCGAAAATAATCGGTGTTGAAAAGCGCCTGGATTTCGCTGGCAACCTCAGGATGTGTGGCAGCGCAGGTGACAGTGGTAACCCCCCGCAAGATGACTTCCTCGGCATGGGAGGGCCCCGAAAGGGCAACGAAAGCTTCCAATAACCCCGGGCTGATTTCTTCCTCCACAATTTCAGATACCCGCTTATGGGTGCCTGGTTCAATCCCTTTGCTGGCATTGATAATGGTCACAGGGTGCCTAAGGACACTATTCAGGTCTTTTAAGACATCGCGGATGACCTTCGTTGGCACCGCCAGCAAGATATAGTGGGCATCTTTCACGGCATCCCCTAAGTTTAAGCTTGCCTTCATGGAAGCCGGCAAAGCCACATCCGAAAAGAATTTGGTATTTTGGTGATTGTGATTGATATCTTCTACAACATCAAGGTTGCGGTCAAAGACCGTTACCCCGACTTGGTTGTCGCAAAGCACTTGGGCAAGGGCAGTCCCCCAAGACCCGCCCCCAATGACCGTTAAGTTATTCATGTAATTCTCCTCCATCCGGTTTAAGATAAGTTAGTCCCGCACCCTGGCGATGATGTGGATGGGCGTCCCTTCAAACCCAAAAGCCAATCGCAGCGAGTTTTCCAAGTAGCGCTTATATGAAAAATGGAGCAGGTCCGTGTCGTTGACAAAGATGACAAAGGTCGGTGGCGCTGAAGCCACTTGGGTTGAATAATAAATCCGCAGGCGCTGGCCTTTGTGGGTTGGCGTCGGGTTCATGGCTACCGCATCCATGATGACATCATTAAGGACATGGGTAACCACCCGTTTTTTATGGTTTTCTGCTGCTTGAAGGATAGGATCAAATAAGGTATGGACCCGTCTTTTGGTCAATGCTGAAAGGAAAACGATTGGCGCATAATCCAAAAACTGAAGTTCTTCGCGGATAAGGGTTTCCCATTCCTTCATGGTCTTGTCCGTTTTCTCAATGGCATCCCATTTGTTGACGACAATAATGACGGCACGGCCTGCTTCGTGGGCATAGCCGGCAACTTTTTTATCCTGTTCGATCAGGCCTTTTTCGGCATCAATCAAGACGAGGCAGACATCGCTTCGGTCAATAGCAGCCAGCGCACGAAGGACACTGTATTTTTCCGTGGTTTCATAAACTTTCCCGCGTTTTCTCATCCCGGCCGTGTCGATGACCACATAGCGCTGGCCGTCCTTGGAAAATTCCGTGTCGATGGCATCACGGGTCGTCCCTTCGATGTCTGACACAATGACACGGTCTTCCCCTAAAAGGGCATTGGTAAGGGAGGATTTTCCGACGTTCGGACGCCCGATCAAACTGAACTTGATGACGTCTTCATCGTAGTCTTGCTCTGGCTTATTAGGCATATTCCCAACGACTTGATCAAGCATGTCGCCAAAGCCAATCCCATGGACGGCTGAGACCGCAATAGGGTCTCCTAAGCCCAATCCATAAAATTCATAGATTTGTTCCTTGAAGTTGATATCATCCACTTTGTTGACCACTAAGATAACCGGTTTGGTTGTTTTATAAAGCATGTTGGCGACTTCTTGGTCCGACTGGGTTACGCCATCGCGGGCATTGGTGACGAAAACGATGACGTCTGCCTCTTCCATGGCGATTTCCGCCTGGGCTTTGATGAGGCGCACGAATGGTTCGTCCCCGATTTCAATCCCGCCGGTATCAATGACATTGAATTTCCTTGTCAGCCATTCCCCGCTGGAATAAATCCGGTCACGGGTAATCCCTGGCTCATCTTCCACAATGGAAACCCTTGAACCGACCACCCGGTTAAATATAGTTGATTTGCCGACATTGGGCCGGCCTACGATTGCTACAACAGGCACTGCCATGTTGCCACCTACTTTCCTTGACTCATACTTATAATATGCTCAATTTCTATGATTTTAAATTTCTTCCAATGGAACCTTTTTAGCATGTGTCCGAATCGGGGCTAAAACTTGGTAAGAGGCTGTATTAAAATGAGTCCCGCTCAAGTCAATACAGCCCCTTCTAGATTATAATAAATCTTTTAATGAATCCCCGAACAAGTCGCCCAATGTTTCATTTTCCACTGAGTCCTGCTCTTTGATGTATTTATTGAATTCCGCGCGTTCTGCATCTTCTTCAATGCGGCGGATGGATAACTCAAGATTTGCACGGTTGGCATCAAATTTCATGACCTTGGCTTTGATGGCTTGCCCTTGGTTCAATTCATCCTCAACCTTGGAAATGCGCTTGTCAGCAATTTGGTTGATTGGAAGGAAGCCAACAACGTCTTCCGCAATGGCAACATGTGCCCCGCGGCTGTTCATTCCCGTAACCGTTCCCTCAACGACATCGCCTTCTTTGATCCCGGCTTCAGACCATGGGTTGTTTTTCACTTGGCGAAGGGATAATCCGATGCGGTGCTTTTCGCTGTCAAATGAAATGATCTTGACATCTACTTCGTCACCGACGGAAACTAAATCAGCCATGCGCACAGACGGGTTCCAAGACGCTTCAGAGAAATGCGCAAGCCCTTCGATAAATGGCGCTACGCTGATGAATGCACCTAATTCAGTGACATTCGTTACTTTCCCTTTGACCACGTCACCGACCTGGTTCGGGAAAACGGTCCAAGGATCCGCATCGATTTGCTTGATGGAAAGCCCGATGCGCCCTGTTTCAGGGTTTAGGGAAATGATTTTAACGTTGACAGCCTGCCCCTGGGAAACAACGTCCTCGACTTTCGGGCGGTGCCCCCAGCTTAATTCGGACATGTGAACAAGGCCTTCGACACCTTCAGCAAGCTTGACAAACGCCCCATATTCCGTCAACTGGGTCACTTCTCCGCTGACGACATCCCCAACTTGGTGAACCTTGGAAACTTCTTCAAACGGGGTCGGCATCGCGGCTTTGATGGATAGTGAAATTTTAAGTCCGTCCACTTTGATGACTTTGACTGACACTTCCTGGCCGATGCTAAGGGCATCTTCGATTTTAGAAACCCCAGTGTGGGAAATCTCGGAAATATGGACCATCCCTTCGAGGGCACCGAAACGCACGAATGCCCCATAAGGCTGGATGCGCACGACTTTGCCTTCAAAAACATCACCAATAGCCAATGTTTCAAGCTGGCTGGTGCGGTCAAGTTTTTGCTGTTCTGCAACGACCGCTTTGCGGGAAACGGTCATGCGGCGGTTGCGGTTGTTGAATTCCACAATACGCACGGGAATCGTTTGCCCCACGTAGGAGTCAAGCTCAGATACGTACTCGACATCAATCATGCTTGCAGGAAGGAAAGCCTCCATCCCAACATTGACGATCAAGGCGTTTTTCATGGCACGGGTAACTTTTGCCTGTAAGACTTCCCCATTTTCAAACGCTGCTTTTAATTCATTGAAACGTCCACGTTCCATGAGGGCTTTTGGTGAAAGCAGGATTTGCTCGTCATTGATTTTTTTGATGACGGCCTGGATTTTATCCCCGACCTTGACGACTTCATGGGCATTGTCCACTTTTGCAAGGCTTAATTCGCTTAGGTAAATCGTCCCTTCGGTTGCTCCATTGATGTCAACGGTTACTTCAGAAGGCGTGACGCGCACAACTTCCCCTTCGATGGTATCCCCAACACTAGGAAGGTTGAAATCCTCAAAATTTAATACATCACTCATTGACATTTCTTCGTTTTCTGCTTTGAACTGGTCCACGTTAGTCCCCACCTTTTACAATTTTTAATATTTTATCTACTGCTTCCTCAATGGTTAATTGGGAAGTGTCAATCTCGATCGCATCGGCCGCTTTTACAAGGGGCGCATGTTCCCGGGTCGAATCCAGCTCGTCCCGGTCCTTGATTTCTTTTTTGAGTACTTCCAGGTCGCTGGGGATGTTTCGTTTCAGGTTTTCCTGATAGCGCCTTTGGGCCCGCACGTCCACTGTAGCTGTCATAAATATTTTCACATCTGCATGTGGGAGGACGGCTGTGCCGATGTCCCGCCCATCCATGACCACGGGATTATTGGAAGCATACTGGATTTGCCTGGCTTTCATTTCATCCCTGACTGCTTTATAAGAGGCAACCAAAGAAACATTCCTTGACACCTCCGGGCTGCGGATGGCATCCGTCACCTCTTCGCCGTCAAGGTAGACTTTTTTTTCTTCCGTCAGCTTGATTTGCGTGTCCCCGAGGAGGCGCTTTATGCCTGCTTCATCCTCGAGGGCCAGGCCTGAGTTCAGCGCTTTAAGGGTGAGGGCACGAAACATGGCACCCGTGTCGATGTAGACATAACCCAAGCATCCGGCTATCTTTTGCGCAATCGTGCTTTTTCCAGCCGCTGCCGGCCCATCGATCGCTATAATTTTTTTACAGCTCATGCCAATCACCTCAACAAGTTTCATTTTATCAAACTTCCTAGCCTTTAACAACTGGAAAACGCTTCACCGCCCATTGAAAACGCCAAGGGACCCTAATTATTGGGATTTGCCCCTCAGCCCACTAGCAGCCAGGCAAAAGTCACGGCGATTGCTGCCAGCGAAATCCATACGGTTGCGTAATAAGCCCCTGTTTTTCCCAGCCGCCCGAAAGCATGCCTTTTGGCTGTTTTTTCATAAAATGAGAAACTGCTCAGCCTTTTTTGGAATGGCTGGTTAAATGGTTCTTCGGCAAGCGTGCCACTTTTAGGAAGCTGGGCACCTGCCGCGAAGCCATGGGGATTGTTTTTCCATTCATCCAGGTCCACCTCTGAATTAAAGATGAATTGGATATTCTTTTCAAAGACAGCTTCTTGGAAATTCGTGGTTGTTTGATGTTCATTTTCAACGATTTCACAAAAAATAGCGCCGAGGCTTTCACGGCCCGGTGAAAATTTATTGAGGCGCAGCGCATCATGGGATGCCAATGCGTCCAGATAGTCTAAATCATCATTTACACCTTTCACAGTATCACCAAGCTCCTCTGACAAATTTATAGTTTGTAGCCGGCCCATACTGTCATCAGCCCCATCCGCAGCCAATGCCTGCGGGCTTTGGGGAAGGTTGTCCCCCAAGCTATTGGGTTTTGGCTTTTTAGCCAACTGAACCGTTTTATTATAAGGGATGTCGCCATAAAATTCCTGAAGCCTTGATATGATCCTTTGGCTTTTAAGAGGGCTGCCTAAAAGGGGCAATCCCTTGGAATGCGGGGAAGAAGCCAATGAGGCCTCCAAGTAATTAGAGGGGGCATAGGCCGCATTGATCCCCAGCGGGATTTTTTTATTGAGTTTATAAGCCCCGCCAAGGGAAGATACCAACTGTCGGTTATACATCATGCGGTCACCAGGCCCTTTCTTCCATGTGATAAAATTCGGCAGCCATCACTGTTTTGCCGACCACCCGGTGTCGAAAAAACAGGGATTTTCGCCCTGGGATAAACAAGCCTAGCCCATTATATCATATTTTTATCAGATTTTGGCATTTAAATTTGGTTTTTTTGTTGAATTTTTTCCTGCATTAGGTTTATAATAGAGGATGTAGTTGTGCGCAATTACAATATGAATGGTCTTGAAGGGAGACGTTTATTATGGCTAAATACGCAAAAGTTGCAAAAGATGAATGTATCGCATGTGGTGCCTGTGGCGCAGTAGCACCTGAAATCTTTGATTATGATGATGAAGGATTAGCGCAAAACATCGTGGCTGGCGATGAAAACACAGGTACTGTTGCAATCGACGACAGCTTGGAAGCAGATCTTATGGATGCTGCAGAAGGTTGCCCGACAGAAGCAATCAAAGTTTCTGATTCACCTTTCGCATAAGGATACGCTAATTATTATCCACGAAACCTGTATTTTTATACAGGTTTTTTCCTTTTTCCGAGAAAAAAGGGTTTTTATGGAATTTATAGTTGGTTTTTGTCATCTTCTTGCTTGCAAATGACGGAAAATCAAAAAGGAAGCCGGCCGGCTTCCTTTTTGATTTTCCAGAAAATTTGTCAATAACGGCGCATTTTCCCAAGGTCTTGGGGGCGTTGGGCAACGTGGTGGGGGTCATTGGCGGTTGCCATGAGGGTTTTGACCTCATGAGGTGTCAGCGGCCTGAATTCCCCTTGTGCCAAGCCGTTCACATCAATCGTGCCAAACCGTTCGCGGCGCAGCTTCTTGACGGGCAAGTTGACGGCATCCAACATTTTTTTGACCTGGTGGTAGCGCCCTTCATGAATGGTCAGCCGGACAAGGGATGAATTGTTCTTTTTATCGACAGACACCAACTCCACCGTCGCCGGCTTCGTCTTATAGCCATCAATGGAAACCCCCTTGGTCAGGGGCCTGAGGTTTTCTTGGTTTGCAATCCCTTTCACACGTGCCAAGTAGACTTTATCGATTTCACCGCGGGGGTGCATCATCAAATTGGCAAATTCCCCATCGTTGGTCATGAGCAGCACACCTGCCGTATCATAATCCAGGCGGCCCACGGGATAAACCCGCTCAGGGACAATGCGGTCGAAGAAGTCCGCTACCGTATTCCGGTTCTTGTCGTCAGCGACGGCGCTGATGAAGCCCCTTGGCTTATGGAGGGCAAAATACACTTTTTTCTCCTGCTGCAACGGGATGCCTTCCACTTCCACTTTGTCGCGGACGCCGACTTTGACGCCGAGTTCCTTGACGATTTTATTATTAACGGTTACTTTCCCATCCAAGATGAGCTGTTCCGCTTTGCGTCTTGATGCAACCCCTGCATGGGCTATTACTTTTTGTAGTCTTTCCATCTGCATTCACTCCAGTCCATTGTATTATATAGCAAAATAGGAGGAATTACAAATTTTTTAGGCGTTTATGCTATATTTTGGCTTGATGGGAAGGGAGCTTGCAAGCCGCATTTCAAAAAAACAGGGAAACAGCAACAATCGCCAGGCCAAAAGCAAATAAGTCGGTAATAAGCCCCAGTTTCAGGGCATGCTTCATCTCCTTCAGGCCAACCGCTGCAAAATAAACGGTGATGATGTAAATGGTCGTATCGGAAGAAGCCTGCATGACAGAAGCTAGCCGCCCCACTAGGGAATCCGGCCCGTGGATGTTGATGAGCTCGCTGGCATACCCCACCGTCGCCGACCCGGAAAGGGGCCGCAAAATCATGAGTGGGAGCAGTTGTGGATGCAGGTTGATGCGGCTAAGGAGCGGATCGAGCATAGCAGAAATCGAGTCCAAAATCCCGGAAGCCAAAAATACCTTGACCCCGACAATCATGCCCACTAGGTTGGGAAGGAGGGAGGCAGCGGTCCCGAGGCCTTCCTTGGCACCTTCCACAAAATCATCAAAAGCGTTTGTGTTTTTAATGAATGCCATGACAAAAATCGAAAGCAAAAATACGGGGACGGCGTACAAGCCTATTTGCGCCATATGGCCTGCCTCCTTCCAAGTTTTGGCCCCTTCCCTGAGGAGGTGACCCCTTTTAAGCTGCTGTAAATTTGATGGAACGCAAGCCCGAGGATGACACTGGCACCTGAGGCAAATAGGATGGGCATCAAGACATCTGCGGGATTGGCGGCCTGATAGCCGGCCCGGATGCCGATGATGGTGGTTGGGATCAACGTAAACCCGGCGGTGTTCATGACCAGCAGGGTGTACATTTCAAACGTCGGCTTGGAAGGGTCAGGGCTGGTTGCCTGAAGCTCTTTCATGGCTTTGATACCAGTCGGTGTTGCCACATTCCCAAGGCCGAACAAGTTGCTGACCATATTGGTGGTCAAATATTTAATGGCTGGATGGCCTGGCCCTAGTTTTGGGTAAATGAGCCTGATGAGGGGGCGCAATGCTTTTTCCATCCCTCTAAGGACCCCCGCTTTATTGGCAACTTGAAGGACACCGGTCCAAAAGGTCAGGACCCCGGCAAGGGTAATAATCAGGCTGATGGCATCCCTGGCTCCCGCAACAACGGCCTGGTTTACGTTGATCACGGTTCCCGTGACGATGCTATAGGCAATGCCAACCAAAAACAGGGTTATCCAGATTTTATGGATCATTGGCCATCCCCCCTTCCAAAGATTCGGCTAAAGAGGCGGCCAAACCAAGATTCCCCGGATGTCCCTGCCTGAGGCATCTGGTACACATTGGCAGTTTCTATAATTTCTCCATTCAAGAGGACTTGAAGATTGCCCACCTGTTCGTCTACTGCAGGGCGGTCATTTAACTGAAGGTTGGTCTGTACCACATCGCTGCCATCCACATTCAGGGGCAGGTAAACGTCCCTCCTGATAAATAGCCTTTCGGAGATACCATACCGTTGCTGCTGTTCAACGCTTAGGCTTAACAGCCCAACTTCAAGGACCCGCTTCATTTGAAAATGATTGAAGCCATATTCAAACAGGTTGCGGTGGTCGTTCCAATCGTCGCCCGCCTTTAGGGTGACCGCCACTAGTTCCATGTCCCCTTGTTGGGCGCTGGTGACCAAGGTCCTCCTGGCACGTTGGGTAAACCCTGTTTTTCCTGCAATGGCGAATTCATAATCCCCAGTGACCAAACGGTGCTTGTTGCGCCAGGAATAGGTCCGTCCGTTTTGGGTTGTCGCCCGGTGCAGGGATGTCCCTGCGATTTCCCGGAAAACAGGGTTGTTCATGGCCGTTTGCATGATGACGGCCATGTCCCTGGCAGTGGATTGGTTAAAGGAGGATTCATCCAGCCCTGACGGGTTTTGAAAGCTGGAATTAACAAGCCCCATCTCCCTTGCCCGGTCGTTCATCATGGCAACAAAGCCTTCTTCATCGCCGCCAACGGCCTGAGCAATCGCCATGGCTGCATCATTGCCCGAGCGAAGCATTAGCCCATATAACAAATCCAATAACTTCACCTGGTCCCCTTGTGCCAAATACAAGGAAGAACCCACTTGGCGGACCACGTTATAATCCACTTCTACCCAGCTTTCCAAATCCCCGTTTTCAATAGCGACCAAAGCCGTCAAAATTTTAGTGATGCTGGCAATGTACATCTTTTTATCCGGGCACTTTTCCTGGAGCACCCGTCCTGAAATCTGTTCCATCAAGACAGCGCATTCCGAACTGATGGCAAATGCCTGGGCCTTTTGGGCTGGAATGGCCGACGCAAGGAGCATGCCCGCCACTAAACTTGTCTTTATCATCTTTTTTATCATGAACGTTCACCTCTACCCTAACTCTATGAGGGCAGCCGCTAAAATACCATTCGATAATTTGAAAAGTTTTAGCAGGTTTTGCCGAAGGGAGTACCAGACACCCAAAAATTCTCCGCCTCCCTGCAAGTCTCATTAAAACACAAAAAAAGAAAACGCTTGCTTTTCCTTCGGTCTTGTGCTATTCTATTTTTAACAACAAATGGATATTACCCAGGAAAAACTAAAATTGGAGGTGTTTTATGAAATCTGAAAGAAGTTTTTTCGAAGGTTTATTGAAGTATGTAGTAGTTTGTGGGGTGATTTTCGTCGGGATGCGAGGATTAAATGCTTCTGCAAACGGGCTAGCTGGACTCCAAAGCAATGCCCAGCCAGTTCATGCAGAAATTACTTCCCGTTCGACGTGGGGATTCGTCGAGAGGCAAAACCGATGGGTAGGCCGAGTTTTAAACTCCCGCTCCTTTGTCCATGGGTCAGGCACCGGGCATTCACTAAATGTGACGGTGCGGGCATGGCTAGTGGATGTAACTATGGTTCCGGCACGTCAAACACGTATTAACCAAGCAACTGCTACAAATAGAGGTTGGGCAGAGGTTCATACTATTTGGACGGATGACTTTCTCAATATTTTTGATGCACGCGGAAATTGGGAATGACGGAAAGAGGGGATTGTCATGAGGTTGATTGGATACGCATTTCTTTGTGTCGATAGGAATTGGAAAAAATCCGCCGTTTTGTTTGGGCTGATGTTTGTGATTATCCACCTCATGCTAGCCTCTACCCTAATCCTTCGCACTACCCATTTCACCATTGAGCATCTTTTTACCCAAAGTCCCAACCAGTTTGCATTTCAGCCAGCTCCTGGGGTACAAGCAGATGCACAAGGCATCACTTTGGAGGCAATGGAGGAAATAAAGAATTTGCCTTATGTTCGCAATGCCCGTTTCAGTATTTCAGCTTTCCTGCAAAATTCCACGGGGCTTTTACCCTATGAACCCCAATCCAATTTTTCGCCAATGTGGTGCCCTGCAGATACTTGCCATTTTCTAGCTGAAGGGGTCTCGGAACCTTTATTCTTAGAATTGGAAGAAGGAAACATTGCTTTATTTCACGGCCGGACTTTTACCGATGAAGAAATCGAAACAGGGTCTAACTCAGCTATTATCTCCAGGGATTTTGCCTATGTGAACCAATTGGCAATCGGAGATACCTTGCCCATGGAAACACGGATTTATCATCCGCAGGTTTGGGAAAGCACCACCGTCGATCAAAATGATTATTTGGTTCGTATCGAACCCATTGAATTGGTGATTATCGGCTTATTTGAACCGATATTATCCATTTCCCAAGAGTTAGAGCCCTTCTTCCTTGCTGAAATGAACATGACCTTCTTCATTCCTAACCGCTTTGCAGCTTCGATTTTCGAAACCGCTTCTTATTTGAACCGGCACTATTTCACACCTGAAGAATTGGCGCTGATTCCCCCACATGTTTTATTCCGTGAATCCGGAACCATCCAAACCGGACTTATTTCACTGCATGATTTGCGGGATGCGGAAGCTTTCAGTAATAAGGCATGGGAGTTGCTTCCTGAAAGCTATAGCCTCCATTCCCCTGAATTGATGGGTATTGCAGAAGCAGTAGGCAGCATGAAAACCATTCAAAGGATTGTCAGCCAATTTTTATATGGGACAATCATTGCCAGCTTTATCATTATCGGCCTTACCGGGATGCTTTTTTGTTTGGATAGGAAACAAGAGTTGGGCATCTATTTAGCATTAGGCCGGAGCAAGGGGCATGTCCTTCTCCAATTGTTTTTTGAAAAGCTTTTGCTAGCAACGCCTATTGCCATCCTTTCTTTTTTTACGGGGGGTGGATTGGCATCATGGCTTAATTCTTGGTTTTTGCGAACCCACCTGGAAATTGACGTTGCTACGCCACCACGCAGTTTATGGATTATTGCCAATACCGTTACTGAAGAACAGGTACTTAGCCTGCATCACATTCAGATGGACCTCCCTGCCTTCGCCATCATCTGGGGCATTGCCCTGGCAGCCATCTTTTTAGGAATCATTATCCCTGCTTTTTACGTCATGGGGCTTAGCCCTAAAAAAATATTGATGGCTGGAAAAATTGGTTAATGGCTTTGGCCCCAAATAAACCCTAAGCCCCCAGGTCGTTTTTCGACCTGGGGGCTTAGGGTTTTAAAATGTTATTTGTCTTTTTTAAATCGTTTCTTCTCGTTGGCTAAAATGACGCCTGCCAAAATTTCATTGGCGATTTCCGCGTGGGCGTTGCTGCGGGACGCTTTTGCCATGGCGACTTTTTTACTTTTCGGATATCCGGCCATTAGTTTACCTCCACCAAAATATAGTTCCCAAAACTTCTGGGGCAAGGCTTTGAACCTTGCCTATATCATGGTAATTTTTGGGGCAACTTATTCACCTTCTGCCAAATTAAAGAGGCTGACCTCCCCGCCTAAGTCGAAGTCTTCCCCGATGTCGGGAAGTTCTGGCAATTCCTCTAGGGTTTTAATGCCAAAGTAATCCAGGAAGTCATCGGTGGTCTTGAATAAAATGGGGCGCCCTGGGCCATCTAGGCGGCCGGCTTCTTCCAATAAAGAGAAAGTCAGCAGTTTACGCAAGACGTTGTCGCTGCTGGCACCCCTGATTTTTTCGATTTCATGGCGGGTGATGGGCTGACGGTAGGCGACGACTGCCAAAACTTCGAGTGCCGCGTTGGACAGCCCTTTTTGATTGGGGTTTTGAATGAGCCGTTTTAAATAAGGGGCGTGGTCTTTTTTGGTGGTCATCTTAAAGACGCCTGCCACTTCTATGACCTGAAGGCCACCGCTGGCCAACCCGTAACGCTCGTTCAAATCAAGGAAAAGGCCCTTAGCAGTCGGCGCGTCTACTTCTAGCGCATACATGACCTGTTCCAAGCTGATGCCCTCATCGCCGACCGCAAAAAGCAGCCCTTCTAAAATCCCTAATTGCTCTTGGTTAAACATGCTGCTCACCTTCCCTGCTTGAAATGTAAATGGATTCGTAGTAATCGTCTTGGGAGATGGTGACGGTGCTGCCTTTGACCAGTTCCAAAAGGGCTAAAAACGTCGTCACCACATAATCCCGGTCAAAGGTGTCAAACAAGTCGTTAAACGCTACCCGCTTCTTGTATTTCAACTGGATGGACAAGGAAAGCATCCGTTCCTCCACCGTTATTTTTTGGGAAACGATGGTTGTTTGCAGTGGCTTTGACAATTTTTGGCGCCGAAGGAGTTTCTCGAAAGCCAAAATCAACTGGCTCACTTGCTGGTTATTGGCAGGAAGCTTGACCGACTCATCCAAGTAATCGGTAAAATCAATGGGCGGCTTCGTGTAAAACTGCCCCCGTTCCTCCTCAAGTTCCCGAAGCTCCTTGGACACTTCTTTATATTGCTGGTATTCTATCAACCGCTGGATCAGGGCTTCCTTGGAATCCTCTTCGTACTCGTCCTCAATCTCTATGATTTGCTTGGGAAGCAAGCTTTTGCTCTTTATTTCAATGAGGGTAGCCGCCATGATCAGATACTCCGAGGCTATCTCCAGCTGCATTTTTTCCATAGCGTGGATGTAATCCAGGTACTGCTGTGTGATTTCAGATATTTTGATGTCATGGATATTGACCTTCGATTCTTTAAGCAAGTGAAGCAATAAATCCAAAGGGCCCTCAAAGGCCTCAATGCTGACTTTATATTCCATTGCGCATCTCCCCTTCAATTAGGCCTGCTCCTTATTGTACCATAAAGGGGCAAAAGGTTCATTACCCAATTTAGGAAGCTAGGGGATTCAACGCAAAAAAACGGCTTGATGGCCGCTTTTAACGCCGGTTTTCAAATCCCTTCCCCTTTAACCCCTTGCAGGTCCTGAGTTTTCCTTTTATCCAGCAACTCGACCCCGAATGCCGTCACGTAGGCATCCCCCCAGTCATACATGACTTGCAGGATGGGATAAAGGCTTTTTCCCCAATCGGTGACAGCGTACTCCACTTTTGGCGGGACCTCAGGATAAACGGTCCGCTCGATCAGCTGGTCATCTTCCATTTCCCGGAGCTGGTTGATGAGTACGCGCTGGGTGATGTCGGGCATCAACGCCTTGATTTCACTGAAGCGCTTGGTCCCTTCTTTATTCAGCCGCCAAAGGATCAGCATCTTCCACTTCCCGCCAATCATGGACAATGTCAGTTCTTTATTGCAGTAATACTTCCTATCAGCTCGAGGCATCCTTACCCCCCCTATAAAATATCGAACAAATTTATCCCCTATCCCATCGTATGACAAAAAGCCCAACTTTAGCACGAATCCCCCAGGAAAAGTTTTAGATAAGCATGTTACTTTTCAGCCACTTAGTGACACGGGGGATACCCCTTAAAGCATTTTGTGGGGAATTTGAGTCATGAGGGAAGCCTGCCGGGCATAGATTTACTATGGGGAATTTTGGAGAAAGCGGGGATAAAGATGGACGAAATGACAAACCTTAGGCAAAAATGTCCCATTTGCCATAAATCCCGGACCTGTAGCAACTGTTCCAAAAAAGGCGGCAATGGCAGGACTGGCAGTTGCAAAAGCTGTTGCCGCTGCTACTATGGCCCAGCTGGTCCTACTGGTCCCGCCGGGTTTGGCCCAACAGGCCCGACTGGGCCGCCAGGGGAGCTAGACCTGGGATTTGGCTTTACTTTTGATGAAAATGGCCTCGTCAGTGGCGGCTGGGTCGACCAGCCCCAAGGTTCCACTGGCATCCTCAAAAACCCGCAGGCACTTCAAGGGGCAAGGGGAGCGACTGGGATGCCTGGTCCAAATGGCCCGAAAGGGCAGCCAGGGATATCTGGTCCCACTGGCCCGATAAGCATTGGCCCTATTGGGGCCCAAGGACCCAAAGGGCCTACTGGGCCTGCAGGGAATCCTGGGCCTGCCGGACCCACCGGACCCACTGGCTTTAATGGCCCTACCGGACCCACAGGGCTTCCGGGACCTACGGGAAATCCCGGGGATTTTGATGGGCCTGGGGGACCTACCGGACCCACAGGTCCGCCTTCGGATACGATTGGCCCAACAGGTCCTACCGGCCCCGCAGGTGAAAATGGCCCAACAGGCTCAACTGGCCTTCAAGGCCCCCAAGGTCCAGCCGGGCCTACGGGGCCTGCTGGGGATAGGGGTTCCATGGGTGCTATGGGCGGAACCGGCAATCCTGGCAATCCTGGTCCTGCCGGGCCCGATGGTCCAGCAGGGCCTGCTGGCGATGCTGGCGATATCGGTCCGTCCGGACCCAAGGGCGATCCGGGGCCTCAGGGAAATCCTGGCGCCGGGGGACCAATAGGCACCGATGGCCCGAAAGGGGATACAGGGATACAGGGACCTGCTGGGGCAACCGGAGCAAGTGGTTCCGCTGGTCCCGCAGGCGCGAGAGGGCCATACCTTGCCATTACCTCTTTTACTTATAGCCTGACACCGGATGGGAAATTCCCGACGTCTTTTACGATTACATATAGCAATGGCTGGGTCGATACAGTACCGGTCCAACAATTGGATTATGATACCGATGAGCCCGTTGGTACGGTTGTTGACCCACTCCCTTGCCCACGCCCTTAGCCGATACAGTAAGGAGGTAGAAACCAATGAACCCTAATCTGGCCAATGAATTCAAGTGTGGGTGCGGGCTTTCCGCCCAGTGCCGTTGTGGACAGTGCAAGAAATGCTGCAAATGCTTCGGTCCTACGGGACCAGCCGGGCTGACCGGTTCTGGGCCTACCGGCCCGTTCGGGCCGACGGCCCCAGGGGCAGCTTATTGGGAATTTAGCAGCGATGCGTCCGGGAATATCTTAAGTGCAAACGTGGTCTATCCCGATGAAAGCCATAGCCCTGTCTTGGACCCTACAGTCTTAAAAGGCCCACAAGGGCCGACAGGCTCGCCTGGCGCCCAAGGCATTCCAGGGGCAAATGGTGAGGTTGGGCCCCCAGGGCCAACTGGCCCCCTCGGCCCACAGGGACAGGTCGGCGTGACCGGCCCTACGGGTTGGCCCGGCAGCAGCGGTCCGACTGGACCTACTGGAAATGCCGGGTCAAGCAGCGGTTATGGGCCGCCTGGGCCTACAGGCCCTCAGGGCCCGGCTGGGGAGAAAGGGCCCGGCAGCGGCCCTACCGGGCCGCCTGGGCCCACTGGCCCATTAGGTTCGACGGTGGGACCTACCGGCCCCACGGGCCTGCAAGGTGCATTTGGGCCTATAGGTATGACTGGACCCACTGGGGATACGGGCGATGCCGGGGCTCCAGGGGCAATCGGCCCTCACGGGCCAGCTGGGCAAAATGGGCCGCCTGGCGATGATGGGATACAAGGAAGCCGCGGTCCGGTTGGCATGGCTGGCAACAAGGGGAATGCTGGCCCGCCAGGGGAAAAAGGTGAAACAGGCGATACCGGCCCTGATGGCAACCCCGGGCAGGCTGGGCCTGTTGGCGACAAAGGGAGCACTGGGCCCGATGGCCCGCAAGGCGCTTCAGGTGCCCAAGGGCCGACTGGACCCACTGGACCCACTGGCCCATTTGGCACCACTTACCGCCCTGTCCTTTTTAAATATTACGTCGACCCGGTGACCGGTTTCATTACTAGTTCAGGCGCTTCACAGCAAGACGCGAGTTTTGACTCAAAAAACACTACCGACCAATGCGTAAGTGGCCATGTCCAAGGGAATGTGACTGACCTTGATGGCAATCAAATATAAGGAGGGTGCTTATGAAAACTTGCTGCAATGGCCCATGCAATAAAAACTGTGCTTGCAGGCAATCGCCTTCCTGCAAGTGCTGCCACTGCGTGGGATCCATAGGCCCCACCGGCCCTAATGGTGCCACAGGCCCAAATGGGCCTACTGGACCCATTCCTACTAATTATGATTTTTTAGCAGACGAACAAGGAAACCTGGTTTTTGGCGTTGCCAACTTTGCGGACGGCAGCCAGTTGCCCATCCTCGATCCCCCGCGCTTTAAAGGGCCGACAGGGATTACTGGACCTACTGGCCCTGATGGCTTGCCCGGCAGCCAAGGCAATCCAGGCCCTACGGGACCTACTGGGGACGAAGGGCCTACTGGACCCCATGGCATGGCAGGCCCAGGCGGGGACAAAGGAATCCCTGGGACTCCAGGACCTACCGGTCCCACCGGCATTGCCGTAAATTTTGGTCCTACCGGCCCCACTGGCGATCCAGGCCCTCCAGGCCAGCCAGCCCCCCCAGGGGGCCCGCCCGGTCCTCCAGGACCTACCGGACCAAGTGGGGGAAGCATCTCGCCTACCGGGCCAATGGGTTCCATTGGCAACAGTGGCCCTACTGGCCCTGAGGGAAATATGGGCTACCCGGGATTCAGCGGCCCCGTTGGACCAGCCGGTGCACCAGGGCCTACCGGGCCGGTAGGTCCTAAAGGCCCACTAGGAGCCGTAGGGCCTCTTGGCAATGCCGGTCCTCAAGGACCCGCAGGTGCTGATGGGCTACCCGGTGCAGCAGGTGAAAAAGGGGATCCCGGCCCCATTGGCCCGGATGGCCCGGTTGGCCCTAAGGGAAATCCCGGAACATCAGGCGATGTTGGCCCAGCCGGCCCCAATGGCCCTACTGGAAGCCCGGGGCCAACCGGAGGAACTGGGCTAGCTGGGCCAGTCAACCAGACGACGAATGTAAACATTGTAGTTGATACTGCGACAGGCAGGATTACACAAATTAGCCTCCAACAAAACCGTTCCGCCCAAGGCGCGCAACAAGATACGGTAGTAGGTACCCAAGTATAAAAAACTGAGTGGCAGCCTGTTCTATGGGACAGGCCACCACTCAGTTTTTTGAATGGGATGGGTGTTTGCGTTTTTTACGGCATTTGTACAGATAAGGCGTCGGAACACGGATGATGAACTGCATAAGTTCCCTTAAATTGAAAGGAAGGAGGGGATAAAGGTAAGGCTGACCGAAGCTCCTTAACGTTGCGATAAAAACAAAGCCGATGATGACGGCACCAATGTACCCCCAAAGACCCAGCAAAACAACACCTAAAATGATGAACATCTTAAACATTTTATTGGCAAGCCCCATTTCATAACTCGGGGTGACAAATCCCCCTAGCGTCCCAATTGCCACATAAAAGAGCACCTCTGGCCCGAAAAGACCAATGTCAACAGCTACCTGCCCAATTAAGATGGCTGAAACAATACCCAGGGCTGAAGAAATGGCGCTAGGGGTATGGATGGAAGCCAACCGGATAAACTCGATGCCCAGTTCCCCGATAACGACTTGCAAGATGATATTGATATGCCCTTCTTGCTGTGGGCCAATATAACTTAGGGAAGCTGGCAAGTATTCTGGGTGAAGCACAAACAAAAGCCAGGTGGGCATCATGAAAACAGACATAATCATCCCCCCGAATCGGATAATCCGCAGGAAAGTCCCGACAGCTGGTGTCTGACGGTATTCCTCAACCCCCGTGATGTGGTCAAAAAACGTAACGGGAGCCAAGATGACACTGGGTGACGTGTCCACGATAATGGCAATCATACCACGGTATAAATGGGTTGCCACCACATCGGGACGTTCCGTGTAACGGACCAGTGGATAAGGGTTGAACACTTGGCCCGTTAAAAATTCTTCCAACTGCTTGTCGGTCATGGTCAGGTTGTCCACCTCAACCTCTTTGATTTTTCGCCGGAGAAGGTCCACCGTTTTAGGGTTGGCCAGCCCATCGATGTACATCATCGCCACATCCGTTTGGGATTCCTGCCCCACTTTGAAAATTTCATTTTTTAAATCCCCGGTGCGGATCCGCCTTCTGGTAAGGGCTGTGTTGATAATGATGTTCTCGGTGTAGCCGTCCCTCGAACCCCGGACTGTTTTTTCAGTGTCCGGCTCTGCGGGTCCGCGTCCCGGGTAACTCCGCAAATCAACGATGAAGGCGCGGTCCTCCCCATCCATGAGCCAAACTACCAGCCCGCTTAAAATCTGGAGTTTGACCTGTTCCAAATCATCGGACAAGTCCACCTGAAAATGGGCCAGGTGGTATTTAAGTGCATCGAAGGGATTGCCTTCGATGACCCACCTATCCGACCAATCAAGCATGGAGGCGATGACTTGCATGGTCACCTCAGAGTCGATGAGACCGGTAACGTAGCAAAGCATCACTTGCCTGCCATGGAACGTAAATTCCCGGTGCCCGACATCGAAGCTCTTATCCGCCCCAAGCATATCCAAAAGCGCCTGCCGGGTCACTTCGATATCCCTGGGAATTTTCATTTTGGCATCCATAACCCCACACACCCTTTCTTATCATCTATCATACCGTGGGCCAACTATCCTTTAGGCTTAAAAATAATCGCTGCAAAAAAAGCAAAAACAATAGCAGAAGTTATGCCCACAGCTGTCATGCTGAACATTCCCATGCCAAGTCCCATAAAGCCGATTTGTTTGGACTTTTCCATCGCCCCGTGCATGACGGAATGGCCAAAGCTCATGATGGGAAGCTGTGCCCCTGCACCGGCGAACTTGATTAGTTTATCATAAATGCCGAACACATCCAGCGCTGCGCCGATAGCTACGAAACTGCAGGTGATATGGGCTGGCGTCAGCTTGAAGTAATCCAACATGAACTGGCCGAGGGCGCAGATAAAGCCACCCACCATAAATGCCTTTAAAAATAACATGGTTCTCCTCCTTAAAAAGCCGATAGATTGGTTTACTCCGCCTCAGAAACAAGGGCGACGGCATGGGCGATGCAAGGGATGCTTTCTTTTTGCTGCATAATCAGGGGATTCAAAAGGGCGCCTGTTGCCAAAACCAAGACCCGTTTCACCTTTTGATGCTTCAATAGGTCGCATAAATACCCAAAGGTAACCACTGGGCAGCATCCAGCGCCGCTCCCGCCTGAAAACACCTTTTGTTTATCGGAATAAATCAGGTTCCCGCAGTCTGAATGGATGTCCTCTACTTCAATCCCTTTTTGCTTTAGGATATTTATAAAGACAGGCGTTCCGCATTTGGCCAGGTCTCCAGTTACGATCATGTCATAATAATCCTCATTAAGTCCCAAATCATCCAGATGCTGCATCAGGGACTGAGCCGCTGCCGGCGCCATGGCGCTCCCCATATCATTGGGGTTTTTTTGCCCTGCGTCCACAATGATGCCAGCTGTTGCCGATTCGATGCGGACTGGAGAAGGCTTTCTTGACACTAAAGCAAGCCCTGCGCCCATGATGGTATTTTGGGCTGTTTCAGGTTTTGGGCCGCCGTATTCCACAGGGTTCCTGAATTGGCGTTCCACTGTCATCGTGTGGCTGCTGGCACCGGCGATGACATGATTGGCCTGAAAGCTGTCCACTAAAACAGCACTTAGCAATAGGGACTGGATGCCCGTTGCGCAAGCGCCGTACATTCCTAAAAACGGGAGATTGAATTCCCTGAAGGCGTAATGCGACGGAACCAACTGATTGACCAAATCCCCGCAAAGTGCCAGGCAGATGTCTTTTTCATGGAGCCCGCTTTTATTGAAAAGCGTCTGAAGTGTCCCTCGAATCAACTGGATTTCTGCCTGCTCCCATGTTTTTTGCCCCATATAAGGCTCATCGTAGCGGACATCAAAAAATTTGCCGAGGGGTCCTTTTGCTTCCAAAGGACCGACGGAAGTGGCAGTTTCTTGGATATAGACTTTATTTTCAAATCTCCAGGATTGTTTTCCAATTTTCATGTAGCGGTCCTCCCCTTAAATATAAAGCTCAATCTGCTGTGCCAAATATGAGATATGCTCCAGCTCCGGCACGAAACCAAACTCAGACAGCACATAGCGGATAATGCCGAACACATACGCAGATACAATTGAAAAGACGATGACCGCGCCGGCAAGGCGCATCAGATTGGAGGCAATGCCTAGAATAATCCCCTCATGCTTGCTTTCGAGGGCCGCCGACGTAAGGGAATTGGCAAAGCCTGTAATGGGCACAAAAGCGCCGGCCTTGGCTATCTGCCCAAACCGGTCATAAACGCCAAATCCTGTAAACAAGGTGGTTAGCAAAATCAGGGAGACGATTGACAAAGTCGTGGATGTGTCACGGACGATGCCGAACCAATGGACATACATTTCGGTAAGCAGCTGCCCCACCAGGCAAATAGCCCCACCGAAAAAAAAGGAAATCAACATATTGTGGATGTACTTGGGCTTTACCTGGCATTCCTTGATAATATCATCGTACTGTTTCGTCTTCATGGCCATCACGATCCTCATATCATAAAGTCATTGGGGGATATTCTTTACTAATATGAGGATTTTAATTGGAATTTATGAGCCAAATAAAAAAATAAAATGACAGTGCGAAGATTTTCACACTGTCATTTTATCTTTTAAGTCGTTCAGCACCTTTTTTTCAAGCCGCGAAACCGCCACTTGGTTGATTTCCAACCTTTTTGCCACCTCTGACTGGGTGTACCCCAGGTCAAACCTTAAATAAATAAGCATCTTTTCGATGGGGTTCAACGTGGAAACCAATTGTTTCAGTACAATTTTTTGATCCAGCTTCATGCCCTCGTTATGGTCAGGGATACGCTCAATCATCGGCATGTCCTCACGCTCGTAATTGTCAAGGGAAGCTACATTCATCGGCGCGTTGAGCGCAAGGATAATCTGCTCTTCCGTCAATTCCGTTTCCCTGGAAAGCTCCTTAATAGTCGGTTCCCGTTCAAAGCGCTTGGTAAGCCGGTCCCTGGCCTCTTGGATGCGGTGCAGGTTGCTTTTGATGCTACGGCTGATTTTAATGGGGTTTTGTTCCCGGACAAATGCTTTTATCTCTCCGATGATCAAAGGGATAGCATAGGTGGAAAGCGTCGTCTCATAGCTCGGGTCAAACTGGTTGATGGCTTTTAAGAGCCCCATGCAGCCAATTTGGAAGAGGTCATCTTTTTCCACTTCCATATGGGTAAATTTGTGGACGACGGACCAAACCAGGTCCATGTGGTTCATGACAAGGATCAACTTGGCTTCTTCGTCGCCGCTTTGGGATTTTTGGATCAGTTCTCTAATCTCATTTTTTTCCATAAGGGCACCCTCGCTTTAACTGGTTTTAAGAAGCGATTCCTTCGTCGCTGGATTGGTCGCATAAGAGGACCTTCTCAAATGTTATGGAGGTCCCCTGGCTCACGGATGAGCTCACTTCGAAGGCATCGGTGAATGACTCCATAATCATAAACCCAAGCCCGCTGCGCTCTTCATCCGCTTTTGTCGTAAATAGCGGCTGCTTCGCCTCTTCCACATTTTCAATCCCGCGGCCACGGTCAGAAACAGTCACCCGGAGTTTATTCCCCTCAAGGCTGGCTTTTAGGTCGATGACGCCATTTTCATCGCTTTCATAACCGTGGATGATGGCATTGGTCACCGCTTCGGACACAACGGTCTTGATTTCCGTCAGTTCTTGGGAACTTGGGTCAAGGGGGGCAATGAAGCCCATGATGACAAGGCGCGCAAACCCCTCATTGATGCTTTTCGCTGGAAAGGTCAAATTGATTTCGTTGGTCATATTAAGCAATCCCCCTTATAATTTCTGCCGCTTCCACTTCGTCATCAACAATTTTGATGATTTGGGAAAGGCCAGACATTTCAAATGTTTTCTTTACCAATGGGCGAAGGCCCAATACCATTACCGACCCATTGTCTTTTTTTACTTGATTGTAGCGGCCCAAAATAATGCCAATCCCCGAACTGTCCATAAAGTCCAGCTGTTTAAGGTTAAAGACAAGATGCCTGATATTTGAATTTTCCATCACCTCATTTAAGCGGTTTCGAAGGGTGCCCGACGTATGGTGGTCCAACTCCCCGCTGAGGTTGACGAATAAAACCTGGTTTTCTGAATGCAGCGATACGGTTATACTCATAAAATTCCCCTTTCTTTGTGTTGATGCTGAAGGCTTTGGCTTAATCGTACCGGACTTGGCGGCAGCCTCTTTGTTCCTTGATTCAATTTTACCTTTTTCTTATGCCATCTGACAGGCCTTCGACAATAATAGGGGGAAACTCCAACCGATTGCAAACAGGCAATTCCACAGATTAAAATGACATTTGTCAAAGTGGCAAAAAAAAAGCAGAATCCCCATGCATCTTGGCCGGGGATTTTGCTCCGATTATTGTTGCTGCCCAAAAAGCAGCTGGGAAACCATATAGGCAAACAAGCCTAGGAAACTATTTTTTTCAACCGTTTCAGAAACAGTCAGGCCGATGACACGGTATTCCTCGCCATTGTAGAAATAGCGCAGCTGGCCGACTTCGGTCCCTGGCTCGATGGGAAGCTCCACATCCGGGAAGAGCTCAATTTCGTGGCGGGTTTCTTCCTCAGCGGCGGCGCGGTTTTTCAGGACGCTGATGGAGTCCATGGTCACCACGTCGAACTGGCGGTTTTTGGCAAGCATGTTATAGCCTTTTTCGACCACCACATCCAGATCCACCTTCCGGACCAACTGGTAGCTGTCGAAGGCATGGCTAATGAGGACGGAAGTTTCTTCATTGCGGACCGTTGACTTGGTGGCTCCCATGACGACGGTGACGACCCGCATCCCATCCCTCATGGCAGTCGCTGTCAGGTTGTAGCCTGCACGCTGTGTATAACCGGTTTTCAGCCCGTCGACCCCAAGGTTTGCTTTCAATAATTTATTGGTGTTGACCAACCAGGATGGCGTTTCCCTGTCCGTGCGGAGAAAATCTTCGTACATGGACGTGAAGCGGGTGATGTCAGGGAAGTCCTGGATGAGCGCCCTGGCAAGGATGGCCATGTCATAAGCGGTGGTGACATGCCCGTCTGCCGGCAAGCCGGTTGGGTTTTTAAAGACCGTGTTGATCATCCCCAGGGTTTTGGCCTTCTCGTTCATCATTTCAACAAAGCGTTCTTCAGAGCCGGCGACCCGTTCCCCTAAGGCAGTAATGGAATCATTGGCGGAAGCGATGGCTACACTCTTGAATAAATCCTCGACGCTCATCTCTTCCCCCGGCGCCAAGAAGATCTGGGATCCGCCAAGGGAGGCTGCATGTTCGCTGACACGGAGTTTATCCTGCCACCCCACCACCCCGTTCTCAATGGCTTCCATCACTAAATACATTCCCATCATTTTCGTCATGGAAGCAGGTTCCAGCTGGACGTTCATGTTGGTTTCGTATAAGATTTTCCCCGTTTCCACTTCCATTAAGATGGCGGACTTGGCATCATTGGTCAGGCCTTCCGCCCGCACCGGCACCCAGCCCACCGGATTCAAGATGAGCGCTACCAGCAATCCTGCGACTATTTTTTTACTTTTCATTGATTACACCTCGGTTTCTTGTTCGTGTTTATTAACAAATATGAAACCGACGGGGGCTTTATAACGAAACCAGACAATTTTACGGCTTTATGCTAACCCCTCCTTCGTTTTTCGGAAGCAAGATTCCAGGCTTTTTGTCATTTATTTGCAGTACCCTTCGGATTTTGGGTGTTTTTAGTCCATCCCATAAAATGGGGACGAAAAAAGCCACTTCCGGGGAAATGGCTTTTTTGCTTGGGGCCGTTAGTTTTTTGTCACATCAATTATAGCCTAAATCAGGAAATGATGTCATAGATTAAAGTAGGAGCCGAAACAGGTGCTTCTTGGATACAATAAGCTGACCTGGACATGCGAAGCGCCTCTTGGCAATCCTGGCCATTGACGTGAAGCAGCGCCAGGGCATCGCCCTTGGCTATCCGGTCGCCTACCTTTTTAAGCAGCACAATGCCAACGGCCATATCGATGCTATCCTCTTTCGTGGCCCGGCCAGCCCCAATGGTCATAGCGGCAACCCCGATGGACTGGGCACCAATGCTTTTCACAAATCCTTCCTGGTCTGAAATGACAGGGACTGTCTGACGGGCTGTTGGCAGCTTGGCTGGGTCGTCAATCTGGGACACATCGCCACCCTGCCGTTTCACAAACTCCTTAAAGGTCGAAAGGGCAGCTCCGGAATCCAGTATCCCACTTAAGGTATCGTAGGCAGCCTCGGGCGTTTCGCTTTTTCCTGCCAGCACCAACATCCAGGCACCTAGCCTTAAAACAAGCTCCTGAAGGTCTTTAGGCCCATTGCCTTTTAAGGTTTCGATGGCTTCTTTGACTTCAAGGGCATTGCCAATGGCAAAGCCAAGAGGCTGGTTCATGTCCGTCAAAAGGGCAGCGGTTTTTTTTCCGGCATCCTTGCCAATCTCCACCATGGTACGGGCCAATTCCCTGGCATCATCAAGCGTCTTCATAAATGCGCCATTGCCAAACTTCACATCCAAGACGATGGCATCGGCACCGGCTGCCAGCTTCTTGCTCATAATGGAAGAAGCAATCAGAGGGATGGACTCCACCGTCGCCGTCACATCCCGAAGGGCATAGAGGTATTTGTCCGCTGGGGCCAGGTCCTGGCTTTGCCCAATAATGGAAAGCTTGATGTCGTTGACCTGCTGGATAAAATCCTTCATGGCGATTTCAACTTTCATGCCATCGATGGCCTCAAGCTTATCGAGGGTCCCTCCGGTAAAGCCCAGTCCCCTGCCGCTCATTTTAGCCACAGGCACCCCGGCGGCCGCCACCAATGGTCCAAGGATCAGCGAAGTCTTATCCCCGACCCCTCCCGTGGAATGCTTATCCACCTTGATTCCTTCGATTTGGCTCAAATCGATGGTCTCTCCACTTCTTACCATGGCTTGGGTCAAAAAGAGGCGCTCCTGGGCGGTCATTCCCGTAAAACAGACTGCCATTAAAAAGGCAGACATTTGGTATTCAGGGATTTCTTGCCGGGCATACCCGCGGATGAGCCAGTCAATCTCTTCTTGGCTAAGTTCTTGCTTTTGTTTCTTCTTTTGGATCAAATCTACCATTCGCACATGCATCACCTAATTTCATGAGAATCTACCTACTTAATTATACACTTAAACCCATCGTCCATTTGTCATTTCTTAAACACTAGAAAAAATAATCCATTTCACATGAATATTTTCGCCCCAAATTGATGAGAATGAATTGGAGGCTTCTGTCTTTGAACCTTTACGCAATGAGGTGACTTTATGTTTCGACAGCATCAGATAGTTTGTGAAAACAAACGGCTTGTGATTTACCTATTTTTAACTGAACAGGAAGTCGACTTGGACACGATGAAAACTATTTTCTCCTCCCTGACGGCAGCCAAGATGCAGCAGCAGGCTTGCCAATACTTGGAGCAAAACAACATCCGTTTTTATGGCACTAACATCCGCGTCGTTTACAAATCGACCATTATCCGGGATTTCCAGCTACAAGAACCTTATTTATCCTGTTGCCCCCAAGCGGCAACCAATGTGGTGAATTTCAAATAAAAAGGGTGAAGCCCCTAGTTGCTTCACCTTTTTTATTGGGCATTTCCCATCCTTCCAACCAACCCCAAGTTGTCATTCCCAATCCTTGACGGAATTCAGGTAACCGACGAATTGACCCATCCCTAAATCATGGGAGGTTGCTACCTGCCCCATCATCCAGTACGGGTTTTGGTGGGTAAGATGGACATCTGGGTACCTTTTTTTTGTGTCTTTCATTAGGGGAACCTCCAGTCATTCACATAAATAACCCAAGGACAAGGAGGACAGTCAGGACCACCAAAAAACCAAAGGCCGCCCTGGCGAAATTGCGGCGGTTGGGATCGCTTTTTTTGCGAAAGGACAAGATCCCCATCACAATGAGGTTGATTCCCGGAATCAAGCCCACCAGGATAAGCACCAGCCATTCTTCGATCTTAACCGGTTGCAGGCCCACGGCTTCGAGATTTCCTTGTTTTAGCATCTGACATCCTCCCTTCGGGATTTTCAGTACTTAGTCTTTGCGGAATGACAGATTTTATACCCCTAATTTCCCCTCAGTGGATTTTTAACGATGGCTTCTACTTTTTTGGCGATTTCAGCGGTGGACAGGCCAGCATATTCCTCAGGCGTTACCGGCGGGTGGATTTGGACGTCAACAGTAGTCATCCGTGGCCATCTCTTTGAAACTTCAGGTGTATTGAAGATGGTCACCGGGAAAATATCGGCGCCAGCTTTTTGGGCGATCTTGAAGCTCCCTGCTTTAAATAGCCCCTCCTCCCCCCTTACAACCCGGGTGCCTTCTGGGAAAATAACCATCATATGCCCCTCTTTAACCGTCTTGGTGGCATTTGAAATGGTCCGCACGGATTGACGGGGGTCTTTTCGATCCATGAACTCGCAGCGGATCAGTTTCATCCCCCGACTGATCAAGAAAATATGGTCCAATTCTTTTTTTGCCACATAACCGTGGGGGCGCTTGACGCCGCTTAATAAGACGGGAATATCCATCAGGCTTTGATGATTGGGAAATAATGCGGCCCGCTCAACCCCATTCAAATACTCCAGTCCCTTAGCATTTACACGGATGCGAAAAATAAGGGGGATCAAAAAACCAGTGACCCACGAGATAAACCGGTTGCGCTCGTCTTGGGATTTGCGGTCCAGTTGGATGAACCTGAGGTTGAGCCACAATACGAAGATGAGGATAACTGCCAAAAATGCCAAGAAGGCCCAAAGGACCCATAACCAGATATTAGCCATTGGGATTGCTCCTTTCGTAAACCGCAAACATCAAGCCCTCGCTTTGGCGGCTGCGGATTTCCTGCCACTGGGAAGGAATGGTCTCGGGAAAATAGGCGTCCCCTTCATATTCCCCCTCCACATGGGTGATGTAAAGGCGCTGCACATAAGGAAGCACCTGGGTGTAAACACTGCTTCCCCCAATAATGAACAATTCTTTTTCAGCAGGGTAATTTTTTAGGAAACCTTCTAAATCGGCCACGACATCCACTTGCTCATGGGCGTATTCCAAGGAGCGGCTCAAAACGAAGTGGTGGCGCCCCGGAAGGGGCTTGTTGCCGTAAGACAGGATGGATTCAAAGGTATTTTTCCCCATGAGCAGATCGTGGCCCATGGTCGTTTCCTTAAAGTATTTCAGGTCCTCGCGAAAATGCCAAGGAAGGCGGTTGCCAGCCCCAATCAGGCGGTTTTTATCAAAGGCGACGATGAGTGAGATCATATTATACACTTACCTTTCCTTTAATGAGTGGGTGCGGGTCATAGCCCTCCAATTGGAAATCATCGTAAGCAAAATCAAAGATGGACGTAATCTCCGGGTTTAGCATCATCTTAGGAAAACCTTTTGGCTCCCTGGACAATTGCTCTTTGACTTGCGCCATGTGATCGTTATAAATGTGGGCATCCCCTATTGTATGGACAAAATCCCCAGGCTCAAGGCCCGTCACGTGGGCAACCATCAAAGTAAGCAGCGCATAAGAGGCGATGTTGAATGGGACCCCTAAGAACATATCCGCGGAACGCTGGTATAGCTGGCAGGAAAGTTTCCCGTCATTGACATAAAATTGGAAGAACATGTGGCAAGGGGGCAAGGCCATCTTATCCAAATCCCCCACGTTCCAGGCGTTGACGATGAGGCGGCGGGAGTCTGGGTTGTCCTTGATTTGCTGGATGACCTCAGATAGCTGGTCAATGACCCGCCCGTCTTTGGCTTCCCAGCTGCGCCATTGATGGCCATAAACCGGTCCAAGCTCCCCGTCCTCGCCAGCCCATTCGTTCCAAATCCGCACGCCATTGTCCTGAAGGTATTTCACATTCGTGTCCCCAGCGATGAACCATAACAATTCATGGATGATGGATTTGAGATGGACCTTTTTTGTCGTCAAAAGGGGGAACCCTTCCGATAAATCAAAGCGCATCTGATAACCAAATAAGCTAAGCGTCCCCGTCCCTGTCCGGTCGGTCTTTTGCGTCCCCTGCTGCAAGATATGCGTCAATAAATCCAAATACTGATACTCCTGATGTTTTTTCATGGTTTCTCTCCTTTTTATTCAATAATGCCAAAGTAAAAGTTCCGGCGTTTATGCTTTTTAAGTACGCTAAATCCCAATTCCTCCAAAGAATTCCCACTGTAACCGGATTTGGCCACGACCCGGATGCGTGCAACCCTTTTTGCTTGTGCAACATGTTCCGGGGTGATAAGGTCCTTTGCGGCAATGGAATGGATGACCTGAATGCCATGGGAAGTGGATACATTCTTTTCAAACATGAAATCAAAATAAACCACATCCATGCTATTATCAGGCAAGGTTTTTAATAATTCCAGGTTGTTTTTATTTTCAACCTGGATGCGCCCAATCAGTCCGGACCAATCAGGATGGGACTGGGAATAAGTTTTCAGCCCTTGTGTGGTGAGCCAATAAACCGGTCGGCTGCGTTCTGCACCAAAGACACGCCCTGTTGGCCCAATGGCGTAAGCGGCTACTAAGGCGTCCGATGCCAGGCCGATGGTAGCATCAAACACCCGCATGCCGGCTTCAAGGCCACAGGCCGTCACAAAACTGTCTTTTTGACCCCTTTCAAGTTGCTTAATCCTTAAAAAAGCCATGTTGGGATGAAAGAAGACCCCATGTTCGTCCCCATTGTAATAATTTAAGCCCCGGTGGGCGTTTACCACAAATAAATGGGGGGATGCTGTTTTAAGAAGGGCTCCGATCGTCCTGCGGTTTCTTGGTGTGTAATCTATATTCATGGCGGTTGCCAGGCTTTTGGCTTGGTCCACTAAAAGCGGGGCTTCATCCAGGGAAGTCGTTATCAGCAAGCTTTCATCCCCTTTCGTTTTGTTACTGTTTTTATTATACCAAAAATAGAGAAAAAGTTCAAAACCAGCCGTCATTAGATAGTCCGCAAAATCAGCCATTCCTTATTTTTGGGCATGAAAAAGGGGCCGAACAAGGGGGGGGGAGGAGTTCGGCCCCTAGAGAGGGGAATAGTATAATTGCATTGATTTTGGCAAAAAAGGTGCCAAATATTATCCATGCAGTCTCTTAAATGAGGGGATGTAAAAAAATTAAATGAAAAACAATAATGAAAGGAATGTAATGCAAGATTCGGGGGGGAATCTTGATTACATATAAAATTATATCAAAGTTTGTCGATAAGATGTGTTCTTTTTGTGTTCTTTGTCAGAAAATGCCGAGAAAGCGTTATTTCTTTTCATTTGTAAAAAGAAAATTAATTTTTTTTTGCAGGATATTTCTACTAATGGCGCTTATTAATAACAGTGTGACACGCACTGCAACGAAAATAACCAATTGAAAGGTGGTGAAGCAGTGCCCGCTTCTGGCTGGTACTGTGAAAAAATGTTTCAAAATACAATTATTGTAGGCCGTATGACCCGAAATGCCGAGCTCCAAAAAACTCAGGAAGACCGCTCTTTTACCAATGTCACCCTGGCTGTACAGCGCTCCCATAAAAATCTGGCCACAGGCGAATTCGAAACCGATTTTATCAATGTGGTCTTGTGGGGCGCCAACGCTGACAAGGTAGTGGAATACTGTGGGAAGGGCTCGGTCATCGGCATTCGCGGCAGACTGATTACCCGAACTTATGAAGTGCCCAACTTTAAGGCCATCCGGACAACAGAAGTGGTGGGCGACCGGGTTTCGTTTATAAATACCCGCCGCCCGGCGGACGGGACGGTAGATGCCGACACCGATTTGACTGTAAACCTGCCTGCTGACGAGGACGTTTTGGCGGTCTGACAACCTAAAAAAAGGTACGGCCTCCCTTTTGGGGGCCGTACCTTTTTTTAGGCTTTTTTAGGGACCAGCTTGTAAGTGCTCATGCGCTCAGGAATGAAGTAAGACTTGGCCATGTCCTGAAGTTCATCAATGGTAATCTCGTTGATGACATCAAGGATGGAGAACAGGTCTACGTCATTGAACATGTACTGGGTGAACTGGTTGGCAATAAACTCTACCGAGTTAAGGGCACTCAGGAAACGGCCCATTTTTTTCTTTTTGATCCGTTCAAACTCTGATTCATTGAAGTCGATGCTGCCGGCTCCCTGAAGGGTTTCAACGAGGCTTGCCGCTAGCTTGTCGGGATACTTGGTGTCGCCCCCCACAATGGAAAACCCGAATGAGGGCTCGAAAGTGGTCTCATAAGAGAAGCTGTCATTAATGAGGCCTTTATTTAGCATAGATTCGTAGTAGTCAGAAGAACCACCAAACATTAAATCGAAGATGATCTCAGCCGTAATATCAGCCCGTAAAAGCTCTTTGCCACTGCGGCCGACGACGGGGTCTTTAATCCCCACAAAAACCTTTGCAGTCCCGATTTCCATCTCTTCTGTCCGTTCTTTTACCGCAACCGCAGCCCCTTCTTTCGGGTATGACCTTGGAATTGGCTCTTGTTTGACATAATCTTTGGCTGCCTGATTTTCCTTAATTAAATTCAGGGTATGGGCAACATCCATCTCCCCGATGACAAACATAATCATGTTGGAGGGATGATAGAAGGTATGGTAGCATTCATAAAGGAGGTCGGCTGTAATGTCTTGGATGGACTCCACCGTCCCTGCGATGTCGATTTTAACGGGATGCTCGGCATAAAGGTTGTTAATGATACCAAAGTAGGCCTTAAAGTCCGGATTGTCATCATACATACGGATTTCCTGGGCGATGATCCCCTTTTCCTTTTCAACCGTTTCCGGAGTGAAATAAGGGTCTTGCACGTAATCCAGAAGGGTTGTCAGGTTTTCATCCAGGTCGCTGGTGCATGAAAATAAATAAGAGGTCCTGGTAAATGAGGTAAAGGCGTTGGCAGACCCGCTGTGCATAGAGAATTTTTCAAAGACGTCATAGTCTTTCTTTTCAAACATTTTGTGCTCTAAGAAATGGGCGATCCCATCGGGGACATGTTTCATGGCAGCTTGGCCGATGGGTGAAAATTCATTGTCGATGGAACCGTACTTCGTCGTGAATGTGGCATAGGTTTTATTGAAGCCCGGTTTGTTGATGAAGTACACATGAAGCCCATTATCCAGTTCTTCAAAGTAGATGGTTTCTTTAATATTGGGATGTTTTTTTTCCTGCATTTATTCCACCTCTTTCCCCGTTAAAAAATAAATGGTATCCGTTTCTATTTTTTTTGCTACTGCTGTAATCTGCTCTATGGTAATGGAATTGATGGCTTTTATCCATGATTCGACGGTAAAAGGGATTGGCAGCATTTCATTGAGTGTTTCATGGGCAAGCATCCCAGCTGCCTGGTCCAAGGATTCAAGCTTGGAATTGATTAATGATTTCTTCGACAGTTCCAGTTCTTTTTCAGTAAATGCTCCGGTTTTCATGTCGGTTAATTGTTCCTCGATGATGGCCAGGGCTTTCTCGTAATTTTTAGGTTCGATGCCTGAGTACACATACATCAGCCCTTTAAAATTATCAAGCCTTGATGCGCAGTAATAGCACAGGGAAGATTTTTCACGGACATTCATAAAGAGCTTGGAATGGGCATAGCCCCCAAACATGCCATTAAACACAAGGAGCGGCAAGTAATCCGGGTCGTTGATGCGGGTGTGGGTCCGGTAACCGATGTTTAGCTTCCCTTGGGCGATGTCTTGGGTTTCTTTGACAATTTCCACTTGCCCGATTGACTTTTCTTCCAAGTCCAGGGTGTCTTTGGACTTGACCGGGGTTTTCAAGTTTAAATGCTTTTTGAACAGGCCATGGACCTTGTCGGCATCAATGTCCCCTACGACAGCAATTTCCAAAGCATCTGATTCAAGCATTTTTTGGTACTCTTCGTAAAGGTTATGGGCATCCACACCCGGGAGGTCCTCAATATAGCCTGAGGAATTGATGGCATACATTTCTTCTTGGCACATATTTTCTATTAATTTTTGCAAGGCGTAGGATGTTTTATCATCATACAGTGATTCAATGTATTCTTCTAAGAGGCGCTTTTCAGTTTCGACCACGGTACGGTCAAAAGCCCCATCCCTTGCCAAGGGGTTTAAAAGCATTTCTTTAAATAATAGGATGGCTTCTTCCATCAGGGGTTCGTTTCCTGGCAAGAATGCTTCGTTGGCCAATGAGAGATAAAATTTTATGTTATGAGCCTTGCCTTTTTTCTCAGTGGTTGCGGATAACGAAGCTCCATATAAATCTTCGAGGGCCGTGTTGAATTTCTTTTTCGTAGGGAATCTCTTTGTTGAAGAACGTAGGACATAGGGAATGAGCGAGCGCTTCGTCACATTTTCCCGATTGATATCTGAATGGAAGGTAAAAGACAGCAGGTTCGTTTTAAACTTCTCAGTTTTTACCGTTGTCAGCTTATACCCCAGGTCATCAAAATGACGGATTTGCATTAAATCACCTCTATTTCTGTCAGAGGCGGCCTTTGAATTTTCATGTCAAAGGCCGCCCATGGCGTCATAAACCTGTCAGGTGCCAGGCATTATTTTCTAAATTTTTAGTGCTTTTAAGCCAGTTCCAAAGCAATTTCCATCATTTTAGTAAATGTGTTTTGGCGTTCTTCAGCCGTGGTTGCTTCGTGGGTAACGAGGGAATCTGAAACCGTCAGGATGCAAAGGGCATTGACCCCAGCTTTGGCGGCATTCATGTAAAGGGCAGCCGCTTCCATTTCAACGCCCATGACGCCCATGGCTGCCCATTTTTTCCAGGCATCAGGAACCGCATCATAGAAAATATCGGACGACAGGATGTTCCCCACTTTAACCTCGGTGCCTTTTTCTTTCGCGACATGGACTGCTTTTTCTAAAAGTTCCCAAGATGCGATGGGGGCATAAGTCCCCGGAAGCTCGTACTGGGAGGCAAAATTGGAATTGGTACAGGCCCCCATCCCAATAATCACGTCCCGGATTTTAACATGTTCTTGAAGGGAACCGCATGAACCGATGCGGATCAGGTTCTTGACACCATAAAAGTGGATCAGCTCGTAAGAATAAATCCCGATGGATGGCATCCCCATCCCCGAACCCATGACCGAGATCCGTTTCCCCTTATAAGTGCCGGTATAGCCTAGCATGCCGCGGGTCCCATTGAACTGGGCCACATCCTCCAAGAAATTATCGGCGATAAATTTGGCACGAAGGGGATCCCCCGGCAATAAGACGGTTTCTGCAATTTCGTTTTTGTTGGTTGCTGCAATATGTGGTGTTGGTATCATCGTGTGTCATTCTCCTTTTTATTCGAGCCAATCACACCACTCCAGGCCAAAAACTGACCTTCCAGCCTTGCGCAAGCGGGTGGGATTGGCATCCTGATTAGTAAGCTGTTTCGTTGGTTTTCCCGTCCATGAGGGAGACTCCCCCTGAGGTCCCGATGCGGTTGGCACCGGCTTCGATCATGGCATCCATTTCAGCCCGTGTCCGAACGCCGCCGGAAGCTTTGACGCCCATTTCGGAACCCACTGTTTTTCGCATCAGCCGCACGTCGTGGATGGTGGCGCCCCCAGTTGAAAAGCCAGTGGAAGTCTTGACAAAAGAAGCTTTTGCCTTGACTGCCATCTCGCAGGCTTTTGTTTTTTCTTCGTCAGTCAGCAGGCAGGTTTCGATGATGACTTTGACAGGTACCCCGCCTGCCGCTTCAACGACACCGGCGATGTCGTCGAAAACCTCCAACCAGTCCCCGTCCCTGGCCGCGCCGACATTCATGACCATGTCGATTTCAGTAGCCCCTGCTTCGACCGCGCATTTCGTTTCGAAGGCCTTGGCTTCTTTGATAGTCGCCCCTAAGGGAAATCCAACGACCGTGCAGGTTTTGACATCGCTTCCCTTAAGTTCCTTGGCGCATAGCCCGACCCAGTAAGGGTTGACGCAGACCGAGGCGAAATCATATGCCTTGGCTTCTGCGCATAATGTCAGGATCTGTGCTTTCGTTGCATCCGGTTTCAGCAATGTGTGGTCAATGTATTTGTTCAATTTGTCCATGAGGTCCGCTCCTTTTTTCCATAGTATGCCCAACTGATTTTTTTTTTTGCGTAAAATGCTGCCTCAATCCATTCTTTTGAACGTGGGGGATGGGCCATCCTCCAATCGGTCAACCAGGTTCCCAAGCTTCATCAGGAGGCACACCAATAAGAAGGCAAGGTAAGGCCCCCAGATGAAATGGACGTGATAGGAAAACAAGAAGGTGGCAACCCCTAAGAGGATGGCATATGCCAATTTGCTCCCGAAAGGAAGATGGGCCTTCAGTTCCCAAGGCATAAAGAACACCCCTACCATGAACACACTCCCATTGAGCAAAAACAAAGGGAGCCGCCAATCGGACGTTCCGAAAAACGCAAGGGCTGCAGCACTGAACACGAAAAAAAACAAAAGGGACCAAAGCATAGGCCCATATTTTCGGTTGGCAAGCATCACGGCCCCGGCAAGGATGGGCAAGAGCAGGTTAAAGCTAAGGGGACCGCTGGCAATCCCGGCCGCAACCACCGTCACCGAGTAAAACTCCCGCCGGAAGTCCGCAAAGTCCCCTCCCAGCGCCTGAAGGTAGGGCGCGCTCAAGAAGGGTGCCTCATGTGAGAGGGAATGGCTGGCAAAAACCAATAAAAAATAAACGGCGACCGTCGAAAATGACAACGGGAGCTTTAACTGGTTTAAAAGGGACAGCAAGACAGCGGCGCCTAGGAATAACCCGGTGGGGACGAAAAACGAGGTCATCATCAACAAGAGCAAAAGTGCGGCAGCCGTGTGATTGCAACCGGCTTTCCTGTGTTTTCGGATGGCTGAAAAAACCAGGTCCATGGCGCCCCCTACTGCCATGGCGCCTAAAAACCCCAGCCCTGAAAACAACAGGTCCCTTAAACTTTCGACCGGTGCTTCCCAGCTTCCGATGGTAGAAAAATATATATAATTGACAGCCATCCCTGCCGATGCCAAAATAAATAGCACCATGCTGAGGTCCAGCTGCCCGTCCCTGTCCCTAATTGTTAGCCGCATCCTGCCAAGCCCCCTTTTTTATCTAAATAAATACGATATAAACGCAAAAATTATTTTTTTTGATGGGAGCCACAGCATCCCTTTATCATTTTAACACATCTTGGGAATTTTTCCCGCCTTTTTCACACAAAATTAAATATTTCCGAATAATCGCCAACTATCGGGTCATAATAGGAGGGACAAGCGGAGCATCATCTACGATTTGCCGGTATCAGTTATCACAACTTTGTTATGACATCCGTATATCCGGCATTCCAGCTTAGACCGTTCCGTTTGCCACCTATATCATTGTTCAGAAGGAATTTTGCATATAGGTGCCTCGTCAAGTGGGAAGTCGGCATTTTAAATCCGAACACTTCTGATTAGGGATTCCGCGTTTTCGGGCGGTGTTGAATGCCTTTCCCTGAAAGGACTCCTAAAACCCGGAACCGGTTGCCCACCTTGCTATCCAGCGGGGTTCCCGCCGATTCCCCCCTTAACGAAAAAAGCCAGGCTGCTGTGAAGCAACCTGGCTTTTCTTTGTGTTTATTAATAGAGTTCAAATTCCCCGACAATGTCGAGTCCAACCTTGCGGATACGGTAACGTCCGGGTTGGAAGTCGAATACTTCGGTCCTATTGATAGCTAAGTCAAATGTGTGCACTGCGAAACTTCCCGGTTCGAGAATCAATCCTTCTTGGGTAAAACCGATTCTGGCTATAAAGGGAACGGACAACCATTGACCCCCATCAAAAAATTCAATAGCATATTCCCTGCCATACATTACTTCGTTTTTACCCTGATTATGAATGATATACGAAATCCTATCCGAATCGACAGAAAAGCGAGCTTCCCCCAAAGTGATAAATACTTCTTCGGAATTTAAGTTAGTTACAAGCGGCGGTGCGGGTTGCAAATGGGCATGGTAGATGAAATCCCCCCGCAAGTAGCCTCCATTTTCTTCCTTGATAAAAATCGGTGTCCAATTCCCTAACCGCCATTCGTATAGCCCTGGCTGGCCTTCGACGGGTTCGAACAAATGAAACTGCTCATTAAATGAATGTTGGCTTAACTGGCACCATTCGTAATACAACTCTTCCCCGTCTACCGTCACCCTGCGGGAATAAAACTCAACGTTTCCGCAGGATGGCGGCGTGGCGACTTGGTGTTGCCCCATAAAAGAAGGGGGCCGGGTATCTTCCGTTGTCGGAGTTTGCTGGTTACACCCTGCCAAAATCCCTAATGCCAAAGGCACAAGCCCCCCCATTTTCATAAAAACGCCTCCTTTATCCTGGCTTGATTATACCATACCAGGGCTTCACCACTCCCTGATTACACACTTTTACCACAAAAATTAACCAATTCCTACATTGACCGTCGATTCATGTCGTGATACTATTATTTTAAGAACAAAATTCAATAAATGTTCTTAAAGGAGGTTTGACCACATGCCACAAAAACCTGTGCTTAAAGAGGCGGATAAATTACAGATTAGGGCCCGGCTCCTGGCTGCCTGTGAAAAAAGGTGGGCGAGCCATGGATACCGCAAGACGACCATCCGGGGGCTTTGCCAGGATGCGGATACATCCATCGGCACTTTTTATACCCTCTACCCCACGAAGGAGGATTTGTTTTTGGACACCAACACCCATATTCACGAACGGATGTGGGACAATGCTTTCAAGGCTGGGGAAGGCATCGAAGGAATCGCGGGATTCACAGCTGTCATCAAGGAATTTTTGCGGGAACAGGACAGATTCCCCCTCTTTCACACCCTGGACCCGGAGGACACTCATGCATTGGTTTCCAATCTGGATGATGAGCAGTTAGCACGTATCCAAACCGACCACAAAGTGATTTTTCAGGAGTTGATGCTAAACTACCGGCTTCATTTGAAAGTTCCTGAGGGGGACGCTTTCTTGGTTATCGAAGTGCTCCTCATGTCCTTGGTGGGGCGGATGCGGCTGGGGCTTGAAAGCGTTGAATTTTACAAAGCCTTCGACTTTATGGCGGACCGGCTCATACCGGCGTTATTTAAATAATCTATTTTTGGGAGAGATCATCATGAGAAAATTACATAAAATCGGGGCGGGCCTTGCGCTGGCGGCCTCCGTCTTGTCATCACAGTTAAACGTACTGGCGACCATTGAAAATACCACCCCTTCGGGCATCCCCTTTTCCCAGTTGCCGGAGGCGGTGAAATCCCTTGTAGCAGCGCATTTGGGAAGCACCATGCCGGGCGCGGCCATCGTCATCGTTTCGGAAGGGGAAATCATCTTCTCGGAAGGGTTTGGCTATGCCGATATTGAAAACCAGATGAGCGTTGACCCTGCTACCACCATTTTTGAATGGGGTTCCACCAGCAAAATGTTTCCATGGGTGGCTGCCATGCAGTTGGTGGAACGGGGCTTGCTGGACCTTGACCGCCCTGTAGACGATTACCTGGATGGTGCATTCGAGTTTGAAAAGCCGTTTACCATGCGGGACTTGATGAACCATCAAGCAGGGTTTGGGGAAAATATGCTCGGATTTGTCTTTGACTATGCTGAAGTGGAAAGCCCCCTTTCCCTTCGGGATGCCTTGCTTCAAGGAATGCCCCAACAGATTTTTGAGCCGGGGACGGTGAGTGCCTATTCCAATTTCGGTACGGCTTTGGCAGGCTACATCGTCGGGGTTATTGCCGAACAGGAATTTTCAGCTTTTGAAAGGGAAAACATTTTGTTGCCGGCGGGAATGGATAACACATTAAATGCCCCCGATTGGTTTGGCAACGAACCATTCCTGCAACATAAAGCCATCGGGTATGTGCCGGATACAGATGGGTTTTCAAGGACCATCTGGGCTCACATCCCCATGTATCCCGCCGGCCAGTTAAACGGGACCGCCGAGGATTTAGCCCACTTCGCCCTCGCCTTGACACCACCAAGTGGGGAAGCCGGCCCGTTCTTTGAAAACCCGGACACTTTAACCACTTTATTTTCACCGAGCCATACCCTGGCAGAAGGCACTTTCCATGGGTTCATGGCACAGGGCGGGGAACTTCCATCATTCGGGCATGGGGGCGATTTGATTGGCTTCATAACCAGCATGGTGGTCGTTCCCGAAACCCGCTTCGGGTTCGCCGTCGTTGCCAACACAGGCGGGGTGACCGACCCGACCACTGGGCGGATGGACATCCGTTTCGACCTGGAAAACCTGCTTTTGGGAACGACTGAACCGCCTGCCCCAACAAGCGCCCCGAATTTGCCAAGCGCCACCGAGGTTGAGGGCAATTTCATGCGGGGGCGGAGCATGGCGGGCACATTCCTCGAATTTCTTGACTTTATCTCCGTCCCAAGCGTGGTGGTGGAAGCCATTGCCGAGGACACCATCACCTTGACCATGGGCCCTTTCGGGTCTGCCACGTTCCTGCAAACCGAGCCTTACCTGTACCAGCGGGTATCGGCTGAAAACCCTATCCTTGGTTTGATGTTTGGGGACGTCATCCGTTTCTCCATGGATGAGGGTGCTCCTACCCAAATCCACATCGGAAACGGCCTGGACTTATTGCCCCGCACTGCTTTCAGGAGTAACTTTTCCTTGATTTCAAGCGTGGTGGTGCTTATGCTGGCCATCCCCTTCTTTTTAATCGCCCCGATGGTTGGCCTTATTAAAATTTTGAAGAAGAAGCGGGTAAACCGCCTGAATGCTGCCCTGCTTTTGACGGGGACGCTCCTTATCGCCAACAACGTGTCCAGCATCATCCGCATTGCTGCCATCAACATGTTCAGGGCGCCATCAGAGATGGCCATCCATGTTTGGCTCAACTGGTTTTTGGCTGGAATGGCGGTCATTTTCATTATCGCAGCAGGGATTTTTAGGAAGGGAAGAATCTTTTATGGCATTACCGCAACGCTGGTGATACTCCTCATCAACCTTTTACAGCAATGGAATTTCCTAGCATTCTTTTAAAAAAAGCTGTGAAAATCCCTGTCCTTATTTTCAATTTTCAAGAAGCCGGAAACAAAGTTGTCATTTGCATTTGGGTGTGATACAATAGATTTATTCTAGTATATGCGTAAGGTGATTAGTTCTTTAAATCCGAACATTTTTGATGAGGGAGCCTGTATTCTGGCGCGGTGTTGAATGCCCGACTTTAGCCACTTGTGGTTACCACTCGGGACTCCTAATGCACCAGAGAGGGCACCCACCTGCTTAACAGCGGGTTTACATCCTAACACCTACGGTATACCGGATGGCAGGCCTTCGGGCCTGTTTTTATATGTAAAAAAGTTCCAATCCCCCGGGGGATTGGAACTTTTTTACGGTTGCCAGTACAAATTTTCTTCATCTTCAGTGTACTCCGGCTCCCGCACCCCCGGGACGGCAATGCCGCTCCAACGGGGGTCTTCCTCGTAGTTTTTTTGCAGCCAGCGGGTTGGCTCCAAAGGCACCAGCCCGTTAAAATGAAAACTGCGAAGGCGCGGGGGTTCTTCGTTCCCTAAATTGATGGACATGAAGCGGTAGCTATCAGCCAAGGCCCCATTATAGGGGTAAAAAACGTCCAGCGGGAACCAGTACCACGGGGTCATCCCCGGAGCCGAGACCCCGGTGAGTACCGTGTTCATCATGTGGATGTAATCCATGGGGTTGGGCGACTGGAAATCGGCTGCCCGGTCCATGAGGAACTGCATGACCGAGGACATCTGCCCCACGGATAGGTTCGTTTCGATGTTATTGCCAAGCACCGCAAAAAGTGCCAAAAATTCGTTGATGTTTCGGGTGTTGCCCAGGACTTGGCGCAGGATGGCTTCAATGACAAGCTGCTGGTGGGCCGCCCGCCCTAAATCCTGATTGGCCAATGAGTGGCGGTGGCGGGCTAATGCTAATGCCTGTTCACCATTTAAAATTTGCCTGCCAGCTTCCACTTCGATGAGGTGGCTCCCGAACTGGCGCCGGCTATTTTGCTCCGTAAACGAAATGGGGACATCGACTTCAATGCCGCCCAGGGTATCCACCAGTTCCACGACGGCTGCAAAGTTGACCGTGACATGATAGGAAATATCCATGCCAAACAGCCCTTCCACTGCGTCCACAACTGCCTGCACCCCGAAATTGCTGGCATGGTTGATTTTATCCCGGCTGTAACCGATGGCTGGGATATGGGCGAAGGTGTCCCGTGGGATGGTGGTCAAGGTGACGGACAGGTTTTCGGGGTTGATGGTGGTTAATATCAGGGTATCCGCCAACCCGTCGAAATCGTCCAAGGAATCTTTGCCTATCAGCAACAGGGAGAAGGGCGAGCCCATCAGGGAATTGCCGCTGGCCAACGTTTCTTCCACCGTCACGGTGATGTCCTCCAAGACAAGGGTGTCGCTGGCGATGTTTTCAAAGCCTTCCCTGCTTTCAAGGAGGGCCTGGAAACCACTGCCGATAATAACAGCGTCCAGTTTCCCGTCGTACAAATCCTGTACCATGGAAATCGGGGACTCGTAAGGGATGATTTCATGGGTGCCAAGCAGCCCCGCATCTGCCAAAAAGCCGTACACAAGAGTGCTGATTTCCTCAGTCAAAGGGATGACCCCAATGCGTCCCCCGTTTAAATCTCCGGTTTGGAGCAGCCCTTCCCCAGCCATTACCACCAGGCTGTAGTTTTGGGTCTGCTGGTTGACAATCATTTGGTTGAGGGTCCAGTACACCCGCATGTTGACATAGGTGAAGTAGGCAGAACCGACTAAAAAAACACCGGAAAGTACGCCAAGCACTCGGGAAAGCCGACGTTTGCCTGCCCGGATAGACCACCATCCCAAAAACATCAGGAACAGGGTCGAAAATCCCAGCAAGAGGCTAAGGAGCAGCCGCAGTTGCCCGGTAATCCCCGAGTAGCGGTTTAAATAATAGATGGTCAGGCCGATGGGGATAAGGGGCAAGAACATCCAAATTGCCAATATTTTTTTAGCCATAAGCTTCCTCCTCATCAGGAGCCATCATGGAGCGGATCGATAAATAGCCATCCTCGTGGGTCAGGTAAAACACCGCTTCCCGCTGAAAATCCCAAAAACCGCCACGGTAGGCCCACTGGGCTTCGACCCGGATAACCGGCAGATAGGTTGTCAATTCCTCCAAAGTCTCGGGATCCATTTCCACTTCAGCCCATTGGTAATCCACGTCGACGTTAGTGATAGAAACGCTGTTTACTTCCATAAGCCCCTCAGGGCCTAAGGTTTCCAGGTACTGGTTCAAATACAGGTAAAAGCCATCGATGGCCGCCTGCCTAAAATTTTGGCGGATGTCGGAGGCGATGAACTGAAGCCCGCCTACATCGTGCCGCCCCTCCTTGTTGGACCAGGTGAAAAAGTCCGCCACGAAGTTTTGCACCACTAATCCCGCAAGTTCACGGGTATCAGCCCCGTTTTCTTTGGCTTGCAGCAACTGCCCGAAAATCCCCTCCTGAAATTCGGTGGCCTGCTGGGGGATGATGTAATGAAACTTCTCATCTTCTTCTGCCAGGTGGAGATTGCTCTGCCTTTCCTCGTTTTGAAAGGCTTGGGAGAGGTTTTGATAAAGCATAAAGCCAATCACCAATGTCCCCGCCAAAAAGAGAAGGCTAATCACGAGGAAAGGGTCTTGTCTTTTTTTTACATCCATAAAATTCCCTCCATTAAGAGCGGGTGCAGATATGAAGTTCCTCAAGCTGTGCGTCGCTCGGTTTCCCTGGGGCTTCTGTCATCAGGCATGATGCCGAGTTGGTTTTCGGGAAGGCCACGACGTCGCGGATGCTGTCCGTCCCAATCAGGGTCATAATCAGGCGGTCAACCCCAAGGGCAATCCCACCATGGGGAGGAGTCCCGTATTTTAGGGCTTCAATCAGGAACCCGAATTGTTCTTGTTGGTCGCTTTCTGAGAATCCTAGTGTCTTAAACATCCGGGACTGGATTTCAGGGTTGTAAATCCGGATGGAACCGCCACCGACTTCGTAGCCATTTAAGACGATGTCGTAAGCCTGTGCCAATGCGTCTTTTGGGTTGCTATCGAAGGTGTCCACATGGGCAGGGTCCGGCATGGTGAATGGATGGTGGGCTGCAAAGTATCGCCCTGCTTCTTCATCGTATTCATATAATGGCCAGTCCACAACCCAAAGGAAATTATACTTGGACTCATCAATAAGCCCCAATTGTTTCCCTAAGTACCCGCGAAGCATGCCAAGGCTGTTTTCAACGATTTCTTTTTTATCGGCAACAAATAACAGGAGGTCCCCTGCTTCCGCCGTGGCGGCCAGGTTGATTTTAGCAGCATCTTCCGTAGAGAAGAACTTGGCAATCGGCCCGTTCCAGCCATCCACCGTCACTTTGACCCAAGCCAGCCCCTTCGCTTTGTATTTTTTCACGAAATCGGTTAACTTATCAATGTCCTTGCGGGAAAATTTCTCGGCCGCCCCTTTGACGTTGAGGGCTTTGACCATGCCGCCGTTTTTGACCGTGTCAGAAAATACCGAGAAACCACAATCCGCTACTTGCCCGCATAGGGAAATCAGTTCCATGGCGAAGCGGGTGTCCGGCTTGTCGGAGCCATAACGGGACATGGCTTCTTCATATGGCATGATGGGGAAGTCATAACCAATTTCCACGCCCATGACGTCTTTCATCATTTTTTTCAGCATGGATTCCGTCATGGCCATGATGTCTTCCTTGCCCATAAAGGATGTTTCAACATCCAACTGGGTAAATTCCGGCTGGCGGTCGGCGCGAAGGTCCTCATCCCTGAAGCAGCGGGCCACTTGGTAATACCGTTCAAAGCCGGCAACCATTAAAAGCTGCTTGAAAATCTGGGGGCTTTGTGGCAGGGCATAAAACTCGCCGGGATGGACACGGCTTGGCACTAAATAATCCCGTGCCCCTTCCGGTGTCGCCTTCGTCAAGTAAGGGGTTTCGATGTCAATAAACTCGTTATTGTCCAAAAAGTGGCGAAATGCCGATACCATTTTGTGGCGGAGCATGATGTTTCTTTGCATCACCGGACGGCGAAGATCTAAGTACCGGTATTTCAGGCGGGTATCTTCCAACGCATCGGTTTCGTCCGCAATAATCAACGGTGTCATAGCCGCTTCGCTTAGGATGACTAGCTCAGATACTGCCACCTCGATGTCGCCTGTTGGCATGTTGGGGTTCTTGCTTTCCCGTTCAACGACAGTCCCTGTGATGGAAATGACAAACTCGTTGCGGGCCTTGTTAGCCGCTTCCATCAACGCTTCATTTGCCGTTTCCGGATTGACGACTAGTTGGGTGATGCCATAGCGGTCACGAAGGTCAATAAAGACCAAACCGCCAAGGTTACGGGACTTTGCTACCCAACCTCTTAATTGTACGCTTTCACCTACATGATTTATTCTCAATTGTCCATTATTCAAAATCAATCATACCTTTCGCAACGCTTTCGGCAAGGGTTGGAGAAATCCACCCAACCTTGCCCCAGCTATTTATTTTTTTACAGATGGGGGGAATGTTTTTCTTCCCCTCATCTTATCCTTGGCAACCGCAGCTTCCGCCACCCCCACAGCAGCCACCGCCACCGTGTCCGTGACCGTGGTCATGCCCATGGCCGCCGCAACCGCAGCCGCCGCTGGCTTTTTGCTGTTGCTGGTCTAGGATGATGTAATCCACGATTTGGTTCATGGCGATGGTTTCTTGGATGCCGGTTTTGGTGCTTTTAATGTTGACCAGTCCTTGCTCCAGTTCTTCTTCTCCTAGAATAACCAGGTATTTGGCATTGTAGCGCTCGGCTTGCTTGAATTTGCCTTTCATGTTTTTATCCAGGTAATCGGTTTCGCATACCAACCCACGGCTCCGTAGGTCAAGAAGCATACGGGAACCAAAGGTTTTAGCAGAATCGCCTAAAAGCATTAAATACACATCCACGGAATCTTCCCCCGCTAGTTGGATGCCCTCTGCTTCCAGTGCCAAAAGAAGGCGTTCAAGGCCCATCCCAAATCCGATGGCCGGTGTTTTTGGCCCGCCAAATTCGCTGACCAGGTTGTTATAGCGCCCGCCCCCGCAAAGGGTATTTTGGGAACCGAAACCTTGGATGTCCGCTTGGATTTCAAAGATGGTATGGGTGTAATAATCAAAGCCGCGGACAAGCCCTGCATCGTATTCGTATTGGATGCCCATGGCCTGAAGGTATTTTTGGACGGATTCAAAGTAAGCCAAGTCCCCTGGGATCAGGTAATCCATAATCGCCGGGGCTGTCTTCATTACGTCTTTGTCGGCATCTACTTTACAATCCAGTACCCGCAGTGGGTTCTTGGCCAATCGTTTTTGGCAGTCGGAACATAATTCCCCTTCGTGCCCTTGGAAATGATTTAAGAGAGCCGTGCGGTAATTTTGGCGGCTTTCTTGGTCCCCTAAGGAATTTAATTTAACTTTGACGGATTTCAAGCCTAAAAATTCGTACAGGGTGACCGCTAGGGAAATGACCTCGGCATCAATGGCCGGGTCGGCGCTTCCTAATACTTCAGTCCCAAACTGGACGTGCTGGCGGTAACGGCCTTTTTGCTGGCGCTCATACCTAAACATAGGGCCGATGTAGAATAATTTTTGCACAAGCCCAGATGTGTGCAGCTTATTTTCAACGAATGAGCGCACGGCACCCGCTGTCCCTTCCGGGCGAAGGGTCATGGGACGGTCGCCACGGTCCGTAAAATCGTAAGTTTCTTTGGAAACGATATCTGAAGTTTCCCCAGCTGCCCGGTGGTAAATCTGGGAGCTTTCAAACATTGGCGTGCGGATTTCCTTATAATTGAACACAGCGCAGACCTCACGGATCAGCCGTTCAACATTTTGCCATTTTTCAGTTTCCGCCGGTAAGACGTCGTAAGTTCCTTTTGGTTTTGTAAACATATTTTATACCCCTTTCGATTTTAGTCCATCCAACTTCGGACATAAAAAACGCCCTTAGAAAAACTCTAAGGACGTAATAAGCTACGCGGTGCCACCTTAATTGCGAAAACCGGGTTTTCGCCACTTTGAAGAGTTAACGCCTTCCTACGGATGCCCTTTGCAAAGCATCATCTCCCGGGTGTCCATTTGAATTTTCACGCAAGGGCTTTCAGCCATGGCCCTATTCTCTACGCCGCTTCATTTCAAAAATTCCCGTTCGCCGACTACCATTATTATAGTTGCTGTTTTTAATTTTAAACCAATTCGACGGATTTTACAAGTATTTTATCAAATTCCATATTGACTACGAAAACGGCATTTTGTTCTGGGGGGATGCACCACAGCTTTTCAAATGAGGCTGAAGTTTGTTTTTTTAAGGCTTGCCCCACCAGGATGTGCGAAATAGAGTCCGTATATCTCTGTTTAACAGTTTTGTCTGCTAGAAGACACTGTGTCCAATGCGAATAGCCTTCGGACGTTTCCCCGCAGGCAATGAAAATGATCCGTGCTCCTAGCTCGCCGTCCAGTGTCAATTCGCAGTTTGAACCATCGTATTTTTTTCGGTAAAGTGAAGCTTCAAATCCTTCCGTGCAGTAAAATATCCGTATTTTTTGATCTACAACTGAATGAAGTGTAAACGATAGGAGGTACCTAGAGCGCCCGGGACGCTTTTTGAGTCAGCTTCTTACTCACTTCATTTCACGACTATGTTGACCAACTTCCCTGGCACCACAATCACTTTGGCGATGTTTTTGCCGGTGGTGAAGTTTAGGACATTTTCGTGGTTTAATGCTAATT
>WRGF01000218.1 GCA_009787345.1 Turicibacter sp. | reverse complement strand
AAAAGTTCACGTATAATTTTGCCAAATCGAAAGCGCTTAAGGGAAGTGGATATTTTAGGTAATTAACTCGAAGGAATTTTACTCCTCAGGACTGAGGCGATCCTTAAAGATCTGAAGCTCCTTGAGTGAGAGAGTCGTACCTTACTGAAAAACAAAGTTTTCATGTAAAATCCCTTCACTCCATTGCCTGTTCATCCTCAGTCCGTTCCATCATAAATGCGAGAAATTTCTCTTGTCCTGCGTCATGCTCCAACCGCTCCTTTTCTGAAATCGCACTCAGAGTATGCCCAAAGTCAGAGATAGTAATCCATTCCTTGTGCGACCATCTCCTAATTTTTTATTATCCGCAACTTACTGACCGGAGAGGATATTTCGAAGCCTCCCGCAAAGAAGGTGGTTTCCACAGCGATGTAGGATTCCTCTTCTTTCAAATACCCCTCAAATAATTCTTGGACGCGTTGGATGGCTATGCCCGTATTTTGCGTGCAAGGCCAGTATAAAGGTGCAACCGACAGACTCATCGTCGGTTGCACCTTTAATAATCTATCAATCACACCCCCAGCCATCATTGTCCCGGTCATGGGCTGGCCTGAATGCCGGGTGTTCGGCTGGCAACCCGGTTGGGTACCATTCCCTGACCGCTGTGCAGTTTTGAAACCGCAGGGGGGCTTCCGGGATGAGTGGTACGCCCCTGAAATATTCCCGCCCGCTGTCTCTGATTTCCCCGCCATTGGGACCTACATCTCCGACTGCAAGCCCTTCCTCGACTTTTGGGGCTTCCTCAATTTCTAGGGATTCTTCTTCGATGGGCTCCGGGCGGCTGCCCCATAAAGTAGCATGTCCTTCGTCCAACATCAGTTGGTTCAGGGAAGTTTCCCCGTCTAGCCACACGTAACGGCGCAGCCTTCCGAATCGGTCCTCGTCCTCGCCGGAGGATTCCAGCCACACGGTATTTTCAAAGTAAGCCAGTGTGTTTAGCATAAATTCCGAAGCCTCTTCAAATCCTGCCTCGCCCCGTTCTGGGGTGTCGATGCCGATGAGCCGCACCCGATGGGTTTCGCCGTCTTGGGCAACCTCGAGGGTGTCGCCGTCGATGACCCGGGTGACCACTGCCAACTCCCAATTTTCAGGGATATTTTCGGACTTTTGCTGGGTTTCTTCGGTGATTGGAACGTCATCTTCTTTGATGCCCGCTTCGTCATTTTCTGGTTCAAAGGCTATTTCTTCATTAACGGCAGGCTCATAAACGATAGGATTCAAGTCAACAGGGTTCGCCGTCCCGCATGCCGTCAAAATCGCTAAAAGCCCGGTAAATAAGTATTTTCTCATGTGGTTTCACCCCAATTATAATCTATTGCCAATTGTTTTTCTGTCTGTAATGCAACGTCCCTTGATTGCACCATTTCCAAATTTACCGCCTCATTTTCACCTAATTTCATTATAACCTAGAATTAAAGAAATCTGATGTGAAGCAGGTGTTAAATTGTCGAAAACATCCGTTATATGTAGGATGCCTCGCCCCTCATTGGAAATTTTGTCGTTTTTTGCTACCTCTGTTTAAATCTTACCTTATGTCACATTGCATATTTTATATTGTTATTTTACGGCGATTTTGAAAATCTACATTCCGGTTATTCCTTTCCCTTTAACAGTAAATGACAGGTCCACCGTCATTTGCTTGTCAATTTAACCCCCGTTTACATTTCCCTCATATAATAATCCCATGAAGCAAATGAAACCTGCACGGTGCGTTTCCCATTTAAATTCTGTTTACATTGGGGGCGTACAATAGACTTATAAGCCATTCCAACCAAGTGAAGGGTTTTAGCATGGCTCCCGGCAGCTTCACCGTTGGGAACCACCAGATGAGGAGTGATTGTGATGACAGAAGTGCGTGAGGTTGCCATTGAGGTGAAAGGGCTTTTGAAAACGTTCAAGAACCAAGTTGCCGTCAATGACCTGGATTTGACCATTTACAAAGGGGAGGTGTTCGGGATTTTGGGGCCGAATGGCGCTGGGAAAACGACGATGGTGCGGATGATGGCCACGTTGCTCAAACAGGATGCGGGGACCATCCGGATTTTAGGTCAGGACACATTGAAAGATGCCGATGAGGTGCGGAAGTTGATTGGGCTGACCGGGCAATATGCCAGTGTGGACGAGGATTTGACCGCCCATGAGAACCTGATGATGTTTTGCCGATTGAATGGGCTTTCCAAAAAAGATGCCAAGGCCCGTACCACGGATTTATTGGAGGAATTTTCCCTGACCGATGCCGCCCATAAAAAAATGAAGAATTTCTCTGGTGGGATGCGCCGCCGCTTGGATTTGGCGGTGAGCCTGATTGCCCGCCCCGACATTATTTTCCTCGATGAGCCGACTACCGGCCTTGACCCCCGCACCCGTGGGCAGATGTGGGAGACGATCCGCAAGCTGGTTGAGGCAGGTTCCACGATTTTGCTGACCACCCAGTACCTTGACGAAGCTGACCAGCTGGCCGACCGCATTGCCGTCATTGACCGAGGCAGCCTGGTCGCCCTTGGCACCCCCGACGAGCTGAAAAACCTGATTGGAAATACCGAACTGCATATTAAAATCGTGAACCGCCGCTTTTTGGAGGATGCTAGGATCCATATCTCCGCTATTTTGAACGTGGGTACCACAGTGGACGATTTGAACAATACCATAAAGGCGCCCATTACGGAAACGAAATTCTTGACCCAGGTGCTGAACCGCCTTGAGGAAGCCAAAATCAAAATCGACGAGGTGTCCATCAAGAAGCCGAGCCTTGACGAAGTTTTCCTTGAAGTGACTGGAAATTAGAAGGAGCGTGAGCGAAATGAACAACCTGAAAAAAACCATCTCTGATATTTTGACCATTGCCCGCCGAAGCCTGTTAAAATTAAAGCATAATCCAGAGCAGTTTGCCGACGTGATCATTATGCCTGTCTTTTTCATGCTGGTATTCGCCTTCTTGTTCGGGGGTGCCATCGCTGGGGATACGAAAGCTTACTTGCCCATCCTCATCCCGGGAATCCTGGCCCAGACGCTGCTTGGGATCAGTTCCGCCACGGGAACCGCTATTAACACGGACATGGAAAAGGGGATTTTTGACCGGTTCAAGTCCCTACCCATGGCACGGATTGCCCCTCTTGCCGGCTCGCTGGTTGCTGACATCCCCCGCTACGCCATTTCTGCCGCCTTTGCCATTTTGACAGGCTACCTCATCGGTTGGCGGCCCGAAGCCGGGTTTGGTGCGGTTTTGGTAGGGACTTTATTTATGATTTTCGTCACCTTTTCCATCAGCTGGATTTTCGCCACCATCGGGCTTTTGGTGAACAAAGCCGCCACCATCCAGGTGTTTTCCCAGATGATTATGATGATTTTGACCTTCATGTCCAACGCCTTCGTGCCCACAGAAACGTTGCCAAAGGTGCTTCAGACATTTACCAGGTTCAACCCCGTCACCCACATGATCGCTGCCCTACGGGAGATTTTCGCAACAGGGGCCATCGGCTTTGACTTTTGGCTAAGCCTCGGGATGGGAGTCGCCATGATTTTGATTTTCGCGCCCATTACGCTGCGGATTTATAATAAGAAAATCTAGGGGGAAAATCCCATCGCCGAAAGCAACCCGCTTTCGGCGATGGGATTTTATGCTAAAAAGCAGATATGTACTTTTTTGGAAAATTCATTGAGGGAAAGCGATGGTTTATGATACAATTTAATAAGGAATAAACATTGGAGGTGGAAAGTAAATGAGCTTTGAACAAATCACGCTGTTAGACCCCAAAATGGATTTCATCTTTAAAAAGTTAATGGAAAATCCGGTTCTCTTACTCGATTTCCTAAAATCGGTTTTAAGTAAAACCGAAGGGGAAATAATTTCAGCTGAAATTCTAAACCCTATCACGAAAAAAGAATTTTTAAAAGATAAATTTTCGATTCTCGACGTCAAAGTTAAAACCGCTGATGGTCGAATAATTAATGTAGAAATTCAGAAAAAAGATGAAAAAAACATGTCAAAACGTACACTTTTCCACTGGAGTAAAATGTATGGGGAAGAAATTGTTGAAGGGGAAGACTATCGAAGATTACCAAAAACAATCTGTATTAACATTCTTGATTTTAACTATCTCGAAACAGAAGAAAATTTTCATAACATCTACCGCTTGCTTAATACCCATTCAAAAAGGGAACTTAAAGAAAGTACCATTGAAATCCACTTTATTGAGCTAAAAAAATATCAAGGGGATAGTAGTAAAGACGAGAGTGATGGACTAAAGGCATGGGTAGAATTTTTAAATGAACCTGAGTTATCTTTCTCCAAAAGAAATCCTACCATCAAAACTGCGATAGAAACGTTAAGACATCTTAGTTGCGATAAAGAAACCCAAGAATTATACAAACTTCGTAAAGATGCGTTAGATGAAGGAAAACGCCAATTGAACTCCAAATTTTCTGAAGGGGTAGAGGAAGGTGTCCGCCTTTCTATAAAAGCAGTTTTGGATGTTTTTACCGATGAAGAAATTTCTGAAAGATTTAATTGCCATATCGAATCAGTCCGGGAGATTAGAAAAGGCAATAATAACTGAACCAAAATGTCATTCTTAGTAGAAAATCCGGTTCCTATCACCCAAGGCGAATTTACCATCGTTTTGCAAGCAAAATTGGACTACTTCTTAGGAGGGGATACCTATAGGAGTGAAACTGCACGCTTAGCTTTGCTCATAGCAGAAGAAGTAGCCTCTCCTGACTTTTTTTACTTCACGGGACGGTAGCCTTAAAGCCGTACAGAATCAAATCCCTTCTGAAAATGAGGAAAGAATCGTAGATGTTGCTTCCTATCTTTACCATATCCATGCCAGCCTGTACCGAGAAAAAAATATGTCTGCCGAGTTTCGCACGCAGGCGACTATCCGTACAGCCGACTCATCCTACTCCTTAAAAAAAAGAAAGGGGGAAGATGACTTGTATAGCTTTCGCTAATCCCCGTGTAATACACAAAAGAACCGTTCTCACAAAATAGAGAACGGTTCTTTTGTGTATAAAGATAGACCTCACTCTCGGGATTGAAGTTTCATTGGCATACCCAAATAATCATTATTAGCACTAACCACCAACCTGGAATTCCATTCTCAATCGCGCTCTCCACTTTTTACTCATATGTATCGGAAAACCTCTCCCGCTGATTTAGGGGGAGAGGTTCTTCTCAGTAATCCTAGTTTGATAAGATAAGATGAACAACTCACTTGATTTCGGCCACACGCTGGTTCAAATAGTCTTCGATGCTATTAAACCATTGTTTAAGTCCTGTACCTAGGGTCTCAAGGTAGGCATTCACGCCATCCTCAAAGGACTGGCGTTGCCTTTTGGGAGCTAACACAAAGTATTCGGCCAGGGTAGCAACTGCGGATGTCGTCACCACGGCAATCAACGAAATGGGATTCGCAAGGGCTGCCAAGCTAAGTCCACTTACCAAAACACTGCCAAGGCAAGTTGCCCCTGCTGTATAGCCTACTGTTTTTAAAGCGATGGATGGTTGGTTCATCGTTTCAGGGTACTTTGGACTTTCAAACGTATAGTTCTTGAACACGTCATTTCGTAAATCCAACGCATAAAATTTATTCTCCATGTCCGCCGACTGAAACTTTTTTTGTGCCGTAACCTCATCTTGCCAGTCAAAATAATAATCCGTGAGGATTGTTTTGCTGCGATACGAGACTTCGTTTGAAATCATCTTAACCAGGGCAACGAGTTCCCCTTGGGTGGGTAGCTTATCCGTCCCCCTACTAAGAATTTTCTTTTCTAAATCGGCAACCAATCCATCAATTTTTTGCACTGTTTTCTTATCTGGCATGTGCTCGTACCCCCTGCTCGAGTGTTTTGTTTTGGACGTTGTAGCTCTCCGCTTTTTTCAGCCATTGGTTAATGAAATCCGAGGCATTTTTTCGTTTCTCATTCTCATCACGTTTGTTAAAAATGTCATCCAACTCTTTTTTCTTTACCTCTGCATTTGCTTTCAGTTCCTCTGCAAATTTGGCACTAAGAGCTACTACATGGTCGCTTAGAGGCTTTTTTAAAGTAGTGACTTTGTCATCGAATTTTTCTGAAATGCTCTCCTTATACAGCCGGATGTGCTTATCATTTGAATAATGGGATACGGTTTTGGATTTCTGAAACGTTATACCCTCTTCAATTTGCTTCACGTCATACGCTTTTTCTTTAAGGTTATTAAAAAGGCCATCTAGTTCAGCTTCTGAAATTTGGGGTTGAATTGCTTCGTAAGAAAGGATGTTGCCTTCACTCAGCTGAATAAGTTGTTTATTAAAATCCGTAAGGATTTGTTGGGAAAGTTTCTGTTGAAGTTGTTGGACTTCAACCATTTTGTCTTGAACCATGCGCTTTATCAACGATACCTGATGGGTTGAATTCAACTTCCCTTTAAAATCAGCTTCAAGCTTTCCCGCCTCTATATCGATAACACCTCCGGAAGCATTAAAGCGACGGACAACCTCATTCACCCCTTTGGCAAGTTTTGTGTTGAGGTTATCAAGCTCCCCTTTTGTCACATTGATTTTAGCCGATAGCTTCGTGGAATCCTCAATCTCTAAAAATTCCAAGTTTGCTTTTAAACTCCCCTGCACGCTTTGGACAAGATTACCCAATTCTTTGATAAAGCTAATCAGTTGGAGGTAATGCGCTTTCCGGCCAAATTTTTCAATGGATTGCTTCGCTGCTATAAAATTTGATTTTTCACTAAGCTGGGTTAAAAAGCCGGCAACTCCAGTGCCATCCCCCATCAATCTATCGTTGGTTTTTCCCCATATATCAAACACTGCCGGCTCAAGCTGGTCATTTGATTTGAGTTTTTTAAATTTTTCTATGATAACGTCATCCCTAGTCCCCTCGTTGGTTAAATATTGTCTGGTAAGTTCGATTTTACTGTCAACAAACAAGAGCTGGTTTTTATCGATTTTACTAAAAATTTTATTGGCTGCTTCTTTTAAACGCTCTAAATCACCTTCGGATACCGTTGCGCAGCGGGTCAATCCCAAAAATAGTGCCTTTGTCTCTAAGCGTCGACTGACCGTTTCATAAAAATTATTGAATTGAGTCGATTCTAACGCTTGCCCTGCAATGGTTTTTAAAAAGATAACAGCGTTCGCTTTTTTAATGTAGTCATCGGTGACTTCCGAAACACCTCCCCGTGCACAAACACCGGGACTATCGACGATGTGGATGCCTTTTAACTCTTCCGCAAAGGGGTAAGTGACCTCAATCTTTTGAATGATTTCTTTCCACTTTCTTGATTTTTCTTCGAGAAAACCCTTAATTTTTTTCTCATAATCCGCTAGTGGAAGGTTATGGATGTTAGCAGCTTTAATTTCCGGGGAATTCAGGATATCTTCAAGTTCTTTCCCATGAAGCGTTACGGATTTTCCGCTGCGCCCCTTTTCAATCATCTGATGGACAACTTTCTCATTTAGCGCATGGGCCGGAATGTCGCGGTAGGCGTCGTCAATGGCGGCATTCTCTTTTAAAAATTTTCGGGCCGCTTCTCCCTTAAAAACTTGTTTCACAGACTTTGGGTCGGCATAAGTGGCCCAAACCGAAAACTCTGGACCCTGTTTAATTTCCACGATGGCACTCGTGCATTGCTTTACGTCCATCGGTAGGATATTTTCCCCTAAAAAGGCATTGATAAACGTCGATTTCCCACTTTTCGCTTCGCCCGCTACCATCAAAACAAATTGGTCTGCTTCAATCTGTTTCTTTTTTTCCTTGATTCCTTCCAATAATTCCTTCGTTTTCGTTGGTAGGTTAACTCCTTGGAGATTCGAAAATCGCTCAACTTCATAAATCAGGTTAGCCACTTGCTTATAAGAAGCCAGTGCTTGTTCTTTTAGGTTTTTGTAATCTGACATAAACATCCACACCTCAGTTTCTTTCATTGGTTTTGGTCCATTAATTTTCATGTCCAAAAGGTCATCAAAAATCAAATCCATCGGTATTTTTCCCTCATATCCCAACCCGTGTTGCAAAATTTCCACATCCATGGCCTTTGACTGGATTTTAGGAGAACTATTAGAGGTAGGTAAAAAATGGTAATTTTCTATTGCCTTTTTGGCCACTTCTGCAACCACGTATCCCTTTTTAGCTTGGACTTCCAAATAAACTGTAGCTGCGACCGTGCCCGTAACGCCGTCAAGGCTGCGGGATACTTCGCTTAAAGATACTTGTTGGGATAAAATCTTGGCATGTTCCAAAGCAAGTCGAAGATTACCCGTTTTTTTAGGGTCGTTTAAGGAAAAGACATCCATTTCAGACAGGGCGAGGCAAACTGCCACCAGCGGTGGGTAGTCCTTGAATCCGCCATATCCCACTTTGTCGACGAGAAGCTGAAAATTATCATTGCGATTTATTTTGTCGTTTAGTTTTTTAACAAACTGTCCGAGCATTTCCTTGGTACCTAGGATTTTTTCATTTAGGACAGTCCCCTTGTTGTACAATTCTTCTATTCGACTGGCCAGATGCATGATTTGATGGTCATTTAGTAGGCTTCGGTCGAAAAGCTCTTTCACCACCAAAACAAGATGGCTGTTTAGTTTATCGTGATTCTTTTTTATTTCCGCTTTCGTCAAAGAGTTTTTACCTGAGACGGTGTAGCACAAACGTTTCCACCACCCTTGATGCTCGAGGGTTTCCAGGGCTATGTTTGAATCCGTCATGAGGGAGGCCATTTGGGAAAGCATGATTTGGAGATTTTCTGAATTTTGGCCCAAATAAAAAGATAAATCTTCTTGGGATAGTAACTGCATGTGGTTTCCTCCTATATCGAGTCATATAAGTTTTGTAAGGCAGCGTCCATGTGTTGGTGGGCGAGTTCTTGTTTCTGAAAGCGGCTGACAGTCTGTTCAATGCCGTAGTCGATGTCGAGCATCCTATGGGCGTAATGTTTCATTTCTTGGGAAGCCATCTCCATGGATGAGGTCAGATTCAAGTAAACACTGTCCAAAGCGACCGTGTATTTGGCCTCACCGATTTGTTTCCATTTCGCTTCTTCGCCACAGGCAAGGGCAAAACGCCCCACGCCGATGAAATTCACCCGGCTAAAAAACTTCGGAAAGAAGACGGCGGGCTGTCCGCCCGAAACCACCGCACCGCGAATCCCTGCATCCGCAAGGTCTATGGCAGTAAAGGTCCCCGTAGCAATGGTCAGCATTCTTGACAGGGTCGGATTGCCCCACGGCAAACACTTTTCCCACACAATACCTTCAATACCGTTCATTTTAATCTCATCAAAGAGCCGGCGGATAAAGTAAAATGTCCGAACCAATACTTCGTTCAGCATGACCGGCATGGCTTGCTTGCCGAGTTCACACCCGATTGCCAATTCTTTTCTTAAGTCAAATTTATGTTTCACAAATGCCTCATTGATGAGAGCCGGCAATTTCGTGCGATTGATTCCCGGAAGCATAGAAAACTCTTTTGCCAAAGACAAAAGAGGCCCTGGAATTCCCATTCCTTGTCCAGACGTGTTTTTGCTTCCCGCCATATCACTGACTAAATGAAAGAACCAATTATTAATCCCGTGATGGATATGTTCAATTGGCAACGTAACGGATTCCCCAAGTCGATTCTGAAAATAGCCCTTCCCGGTCAGTTGGGTGATTAGATTAGCCAACAATCCCAGTAAAGTCGGATGATGAGCAAGGTCATCCAAGTGATGGCTATGATTAGAAATATTTTTCCCACTATTCTTGTAGATGCCGTCACTTGAAATTTTATATTTGTCCTCCAAGAATTTAATGGCACCATTTAAATCCCTGCCGTTGTAGCCCTTCTTTTTGGCCACCCGCTGCACAAAGCGATTGGTCTTTTCATAGGACCAGGCTTTACCGGATCCCAAGCTAAATTCCCCGACGAAAAAAGAATCGATACCGCCTGCCAAAACACCGCACGCCACCGCAACTTTTTTGTCCAGCTTATCAGCCTGACTGCCAATTGCATCGAGCTTCTCCGTGAGTGAATTCATCACCTCCGTCGGGGAAATCGCCTGCTCAAAGTATGTTTGCAACTCGTTTTTAGTCGTATAACCCCTCGGAATGACATCGATATAATCGCCACCAACAAAAATTTCATATTCAATGTGGCTATCTTCGCCGTATTTGGTAAACATCATTTGATTGTCCATCTCACATCCCCTCTCTCTACTTTCCATGATTTTTTCCTTATAAAAACAGCAAAAGCCCGAAGCAAGAATTGGTTGTCACGCAAGGCATATGTAATATTATGGGGGGGGGCACTTTTATACCAATTAAAGAATTTTTTTCCAATTTTATTCGCAATCGTCCTTTTAACGATATTCGGGAAACCAGAAAAAGCTCCGTTAAGGACTTTTTCTGGTTTCCCGATTATCATATTTCCTCCACCAGCCCAATCTCACAACCTGGTCCTATCTCTACTTTTTTGCCCCGCACGATTTTGGCGGTGGTGTACTCCAGATAGACGTGGTCGCCTTCGATGAGGTCGGCGACGACGCGGCCCCGCTTTGTGAAGGGGAATACCATGCCAAGTTCTTTTTTCTTTTGGATGATGATGGTGCTTCCCGCAATTTCTTTGGCGTAGCTTTTAGAGAAGCGGGGGTTGATTTCGATGCGTTCCCCATTAAGGAGCCCGCCGATTTTGAATTTGCCGATGGAGTGGAATTTCTCAGTTTCCACATCCCCTTTCACGGTGAAATCCCCTTTGATTTCGATGCTTGTAGCCGAAAAGGCATGGCCCGCTTTCAAGCTCCCGTATAAAATCAAGTCGTCGGCCTTAGCATACTTATCCAAAGTTATATCGCCCTTGATGGTGGAGTTTCCGAGGTCAGCACTGCCGCTCACGGCAATATCCCCCAAAACAGACAGTTCGCCCACTGCCAAATCCCCTGCGAAAACTGCGTCGCCCATGACGGACATTTTTTTGATGAAAGCATTCCCCTTCACCTTGCTGTCGCCCCGGACCTTGAAAATTTCGCTGGACAGGTCGCCGTTGATGGTCGCGTCGCCATTGATGATGACCTTGCCGAAGTCACCGCCGCTGTAACTGCCCGAGCCGTTCACTTTTAGGTCGTTCATGCTAGATTCCTCGCTTCCCGCACCCGTGCCGATGGGCTTTGCTGATAAGTGCCGGTGTATTCCACCACGTCGATGTCGCAGTTTTCACCGATGATGATCTCGTGCCCGCTGACCTTTTTGGCTTTAGTCGCCTCCAGTTGGATGATGTCGCCCTCGATGGTATCCGCTTGCAAAAAGGTGGGGAAGAAGGATTCCAGGAAGCTGGCCGTCCCGATTTGGCGCACCGTAATCTGGGAACCGCCGATTTCACGGACTTGGCATTTCAGGGCGATGTTCAGCTCCACGGTTTCCGCATTAAGGCTCCCCGACACGTTGATTAAGCCGTCGCTTCGGAAGGCTTCCAGCTCGCAGTCCTCAGTGACTACCAAACGGCCATTATTGGTCATTGTATCCCCTTTCATCCCCCCATTGATTTTCAGGTTCCCGTTTACATTCAGCGTCCCAACACCCAGGCCGCCGTTGATTTTTGCCGTCCCGTTAATGTCCAGTGTATCCGCTTGCACCTGACTGTTGAACGTACACATCCCATCCACGCCAAGGTGCCCGGTCGCCACATCGCCATTGAAAGTCCCAACGCCATTGACGGAAATTTCATCCGCCTGCACGCCGCCTTTCAGCGTCCCGACCCCATTGAATTCAATCCGGTCAAACACGCCACCCTCATGGGAGCCAACCCCGTCAATCCGTAAATTCCCTTTGCTTTGCGTTTTCATATCGTGACCTCCTACAAGACTTTCTCTTTTAATTCCTGTGCGATTTTGGGCAATGCTATTTTCACTACGATTTTGGAAGCGTCATCAACCAGTACTTCCTCCGTTACGGGCAAGAATAACACTGTGGACACCCCTAATTTTCGGGTAATCAATAGCATGGTGTTGCGTCCTGACAGCCCTTCCATGATGCCTTTCAGGCAACCCACGACCATCCTGCCCTCATCCAAGCCAATGTCGCCGGATTTAAGCAGGGTTTCCAAAAGGTAAATACCCAGCATTTGGTCGAAATTGAAAGTGCTTTCCGAAAATCCCGTTTCCTCCAGGTAAAGGTTTAAGGCAGTTGGGGAAATCATGTTGGCAATGGCGCTCCCGCTGCTTTCAAAGGTGTGATGGGTTGCCCCCGGCGAAAACATGGCGGCCAATTCGTCCAGCGAAACCGTGTCCTTAAGGGACTGGATTTTAGCCACCCGTTCCAGGATTTCAGCCCTCGGGAAGAACGTTTCCTGCCCCGTATAGGCCGACTTCCTAATAAACCACTCCTCGGGAATCAGGTTCTTTCGCTTCCAACGGTACAACTGCCCATAGGAAATCCCCGTTACCAGGAGCAAATCCTTCTTGGAAATCAATTCGTCACTCATATGCGTCCTCCTTTTGCGAAAGCTCCCAAGAAACCATGGGGTAAAGCGTCCCATGGGTTCTTGGGAGCTGGTTATGATATATTCTATGCAACTTGTGTGATCAGTATAACATAACATTGTTTCGTTAGTCAAGAAGTCTTTTTTCTTGCCATTCCTTTACCACGGTAGATTTCCTGATAAACAAAGATGGTAACTTCCCCATCATCTGATTGGCTTGAATTTATCGTTAAAAAGCGTTGAAAAATACGATATGGTTATTGGCCCTGTTGCAGATGATACGACACAAGAAGTTATCGGAGCATATCTTGTAGGAAGGATTGGTCCTGAGGAAGCCATTCGCCAATTAAAAGCCCAAACTTTAGATGACCAATATAACCTCCTTACAAAAGATGCTCTCGCTTATCTTACTTATGAAGGATGTGAAATTTATGAAGCAAACTAGCCCATGGGTGCTAGATGTTTTTCATCGTGAAGTTATTCCTTTAGTCATTGAACGATACGATTTAAACGAACAGGAAGCCTTACGTAAATTTATCCATAGTGAAACCTACGCCTTGCTGCTTGACGAGGAACTTGGAGCATGGCATTTTAGCCCATTGGCCATTTTTGATATTTGGGAAAATGAAATCAGGACCGGCGACTATACTAATTCTTTATATATACGGGGGGATGAAATTTGAGTAAGGAAATGATATTTTTCACCTATTTGCTCGAAAGGTATGCTGAATTTAAACAGTCCCAAGCCAATGTTATCCTTGATCAATGGGATTCCCTTATGCTGTGGGGCGATACCCCATTAAGCAACTATATCTTCGATAATTATTTAATCTACCACATGGAAGCTTTAGAAAATGCCTTTATGGACATTGACCACATCCTCATCCATGGGGAGCCATTATACTAAAAAACCTTGCCAACGCTTCATCGGCAAGGTTTTCACTTTTTTAGATGTGCTTAATTAGAAAATACTTCTTCTTCCCACGCCTAACCACGGTAAATTTCCCACCGATGGCATTGGTTTTTGACACCAAGAACTCCAAATCGGCGACTTTGGCACCGTTGATGGAGATGGAGTTGTTGCTGATGAACTCGCGGGATTCACGCTTAGATGATGCCGCTTTGATGGCAATCAATGCGTCCACTAAGTTCAGCTCATCGGTCAATTCCGTTGATGGGACATCCTTGAAACCGACTTCGATTTCCTCGCTGGACAGGTTTTCGATGCTTCCTGAGAACAGGGCCTCTGAAATGCGTAGGGCTTGCTCGTAAGCTGCTTCACCATGGACGAAGGTGACCACTTCTTTTGCCAATGCTTTTTGGGCTGCCCGTTCATGAGGCGCCGCTGTGAAGGCTTCTTCGATAGCTTCGATTTCCACTTTGGACAGGAAGGTGAAGTATTTCAGGAATTTAATGGCATCGGTATCTGCCGTGTTGATGAAAAATTGGAACATTTCATAAGGGGATGTTTTTTCAGCATCCAGCCAAACTGCACCGCTTTCGGTTTTCCCAAATTTCGTACCGTCTGCTTTAGTGACTAAGGGAATCGTAAGACCGAATGCTTTTGCCCCTTCGTCTTGCTTTTTACGGATGAGTTCAAGTCCTGCCACGATGTTGCCCCATTGGTCGGAACCGCCGATTTGCAGTTTGCAGTTCAGGTTTTCATATAAGTGGTTGAAATCCAATGCCTGAAGGATTTGGTAGGAAAATTCCGTGAAGGAAATCCCTGTATCGAGGCGGGAAGCGACGATGTCCTTGGCAAGCATTTGGTTCACGTTAAAGTTTTTCCCGATGTCACGCAGGAAGTCCAGGACATTTAAAGAAGAAGTCCAGTCGTAGTTGTTGACCATGACCGCACCGTTTTCTGCGTTGAAGTCGAAGATTTTCTCAAGCTGCCCTTTAAGGCAAGCCACGTTATGGGCAATCACATCCAACGTTTGCAGTTGGCGTTCTTGTTTTTTACCGCTTGGGTCACCGATGGAACCGGTTGCCCCGCCTACTAGGATTATAGGCTTATGCCCGGCATTTTGGAAACGACGAAGGACCAATTGGGGAAGCAAATGCCCCACGTGAAGGCTGTCACCAGTCGGGTCAACCCCGCAGTATAAGGAAATCTTATCGGATTCAAGCACCGCATCCAAGTTTTCCAAGTCTGTGCAATCATTTAGCAGCCCTCGCCACTGTAAATCTTTCAATAATTCGTTTTTCATCATGTTCACCTCGGGAAAGAATATAACCACTCCCCCTTCCAAAAGCACGAAGGGGAAGCCGTTATTTCAGAATAAAAAAAGTCCCTATACTCCTCACGGAATACAGGGACGAATTGACTCGCGGTACCACCCAGTTTGCCAAAAATTGGCCTCTTAAAAAGATAACGGCTTGCACCGGTTCATGCTCCAAAAGTGTAATTCATCATGCCGCTGCTTTGGCTTGCACCTAACGCCAAATCTCTCAAACTGCCCACGGGATGACTACTGGGTTTTCTTCATTGCATTTATATTATTATTTTCTCATTATAGCAAGTTCATCGGATTTTGTCAATCCCCCAGTTCCCCGGGTTTGGGGGCTGGGGGATTGGCAGTTACCTGCTGACAACGGTGGAGAAGGAAAATAATTCGGATTTGTGGACGGAAATGGAATACTCGAAGGCAACCCCGTTGCTTAGGTAGGCCACCTGTTCCCCCACCGCGACAGCTGCCCGCTCCTGCAAATCCATTTCCGACGCTTCAAGGAGGGTAGCATTCCTTACCGTCAAAGTCCTGTGGAAAGTTTCAATAGAAAGACCAAGTCCCTTCTCGATGTAGCCGTAAAGGGAGCCATGGAGGTGGGCAAGCTGAAGCCCTTTGATGACCTCCACGGGCATGTAGGTTTTTTCCATGACAAAGGGAACGTCCTCCAAAAAGCGTACCCGGTACACTTTCCATACTTTATCCCCTGGGGCGATATTGAGTTTTTGCGCCATGAGCCGGGGGCATTCCATCACTTCAAAGGACAGCACTTTGCTGGTCACGTCCTCGTCCGCATAGAGTGTGGTCGCCCCCTTGAACTGGCTTAGATTATGGATCCGCTGGATTTCCGGCTGGCTGAGGGATTTGACGAAGGTGCCGCTGCCGCTGCGCTTGATGACCAGCCCTTCGGCCACCAATAAGTCGATGGCCTTTTTGATGGTCATTTTGCTAGCACCGTAGGCCTCGCCCAGTACTTTTTCCTGAGGCAGTTTCCCACCAGGCGGGTATTTCCCCTCAACGATTTTTTGCCGGATCGCCGTTGATATTTCCATGTATTTGGTCATGCTTATGCCTGCTTGAATTTTTCAATGATGAAATCCGGGAAATCCACGGCGTTTTCTGCTGCCACTCCCTTGATGTAATGCCCGGATTTCTTGATGGTCTTGACTTGGGTGTGGATGTTATTGGAAATGAAACCGTATCGGTTGCGGTAAGCGTTCATCCAGCTCCAGCAATCAATCGGCGTCCATAAGTGGTACCCGAAGCACTTGGAGCCTTCCTCAATCCCACGTTCCAACCAATATAAATGCTCTTGCATAAATTGGATGCGGTAGTCGTCGTGGATCATGCCGTCCGTTCCTAGCCAGCGTTCCTCACGGGACACCCCCATGCCATTTTCGGAAACGAACCATTCGATGTTGCCGTAGTTGTCCCGGATGTTGAGGGCGATGTCGTAAAGGGCTTTCGGGTGGATTTCCCATCCTTTGTCCACGTTCATGCGGCGGCCTGGCATTTCGTAGTGGTCGAAATATTTGCCCGGCATCCAGTCCACGGCAAGGGAGTCGGATGATAAGGACGGGCGCTGCACCCGGTGTGGATGGTAGAAGTTGACGCCAAGGTAGTCCACGGTGTTTTCTTTAATGATTTTTAATTCTTCGGCTGTATGCTCAAACAATACCCCATCTTTGTCCAGTAATTGGAATAATTCGGATGGGTACTCCCCTAAGGTTGAGGGGTCCATGAAAAGGCGGTTGGAAAGGAGGTTGGCATGATGGCTCGCCAATAAATCCTCGGGATGGTCGCTTGCCGGGTATGGCGGCGTCAGGTTCAGGATAATCCCGATGCGGGATTTTGGGTTCGTGTTGACTTCCCTGAATTTTTGAATGGCCTTGCTGGAAGCCAGTTGGACATTATAAGCCACTTGCATCGCTTTTTTCCCATCCACCAATTTCGGGTAATGGAATTGGTACAGGTAACCGCCGTCCACAATAACCATCGGCTCATTAAACGTGAACCAGTCCTCGATGCGGTCGCCAAAGGCTTCGAAGCAACGCTGGCAAAAGCCAACAAACAGTTCCACGACTTTCTTGCTTTCCCAGCCACCATATTTATGAAGCAGTTCAACGGGCAGGTCAAAGTGATGGAGGTTGATGACCGGACGGATGCCATTCTTGATAAATTCGTCGATGACCTCATTATAAAAACGAAGCCCGTCAGCATCCACCGTATTGGCTTCCAAGTCGTCAATCAACCGTGACCACTGGATGGACGTCCGCACGGAATTAAGCCCGATTTCCTTCATCAGCTTAATATCTTCCTTAAAGCTGTTGTAAAAGTTGCTGGCAGTGTCCGGCCCTACCCCTTTATAAAATACCTCAGGTTCGATTTCATACCAATGGTCAAATACGTTGGCATGCTTTTTATTGAAGCGCCCTTCGCTTTGAGGTCCGCTGGTAGCAGCACCCCACCAAAAATTTTCTGGAAATTGTTTTTTCATTGTCCACGCCTCCTGCAATTGCTGTTTGATATGGTTATCATATCATAACTAGCACTTAAAGTATATACTTTTATGCGAATTTCCGCTTCATTTCCGTTGAAAAATGTTCGATTTACATCTAAAGATATATACTTTAATGTTTTCTACACAAAAAAACAGTTGCCGGGGCAACTGCTTCTGCAAATTATTTTTTTGTGGTCTCGCGCCATACGAAAGAGTGTGGAAGATGGATTTGTGTATCCTCGATATCCTCTTCTTTCATAAGTTTCGTTAAAAGGCGCATGGCAACAGCACCGATATCGTAAGTTGGGATATTGATAGTACTTAGTTGCGGGCGGGACATTAGGGCATACTTCGTATTTTGGAAACCGATGATTTCAAGTTCTGATGGAACGCTGATACCATGCTCGATAGCTGCATTCATAAACATAACGGCAATGGAATCCCGGACGGCAAGTGCTGCCTGAGGGGCTTTTTCCGTTTCAAAGAAATGCTTGAAGTCACGGGCAGAGTTTTCGAATTTGCCATATAGGGCAAGGATGCGTGGTTCAAGCCCAGCTTCAGAAATGGCACGTCGGTATCCTTTTTCCTTAATGTCATTCATCTCAAAATAGCTGCTGGATGTCAGGAATGCCACATCTTTATTGCCATTTTCGATTAGCTTTTTAGTCGCTTCATAAGCTGCCTGCTCATAATCGATCAATACCGCTGGTACCCGCCCATCAGTATCTTTAATGGATAAAAGGACAGTCGGCACGTTGTCGTTCAACAAGCGGTCGCTTTCTTCCTCGCTTAAGTTGTCAGCCATCATCAAGACCCCATCAACTTGTGAGGCAATCATGTTTTGCCAGATGTTGCTGGCAATGTCATTCTCGCTGTGGGTAACGTTTAAGAATACTGAATAACGGTATTTGTCAGCAATATCCGCTACCCCGTCAATCATCTCAGAAACTGAAGCACGCGAACATGTCGGCACGATAAGGCCCACATTTGTAGAACGGCGGCTGGCAAGCCCCCTTGCGATAGCATTCGGGCGGTAACCTAGTTCGCTGATGGCAGCCAGGACGCGCTCCCTTGTTTTCGGTTTTACTTTTTCCGGGTTGTTCAAAACACGCGATACGGTCGCAAGCGACACATCGGCAACACGGGCTACGTCGTAAATAGTAACTTTAGACATTTTAGTTCAACTCACTTTCTGATGTTCTTTCCCTTTTTTGGTAATAGCAGTATTGATTTATTTCCAAAAGGCTTAAAAAGCCGTGCCTTCAACCTTGGTAGCACTTTTATTGCTTAGTTACATTGTATCGGATTTTTGAAAATAAATCAAGCTGAAAATGAAAATTTTTCATTACATTTGTTTTCATGAGCCTTTTTTAGGCTCAAACCGCTATTTTATTCTAGGAAAGAAGCTTTTCGTAAAATTCATCGAACGCTTCAATGCTCATTTGTTGGGCAGCATCGCTTAATGCCAGTTCCGGTGTCGGGTGGACCTCTGCCATGATGCCATCAGCACCGACTGCAAGAGATGCCTTGGCGATTGGAAGCAAAATATCGCGGCGGCCTGTTGAGTGGGTAATGTCTACGAATACCGGCAAGTGGGTTTCTTTTTTAAGGATTGGGACTGCGGAAATATCAAGGGTGTTGCGGGTCGCTTTTTCAAACGTACGGATCCCACGTTCGCATAGGATGACATTTTTGTTCCCGTGGGAAGTGATGTATTCTGCTGCATTGACGAATTCTTCTAACGTTGCGCTTAAACCACGCTTTAGAAGGACTGGCTTATCGATTTGCCCTACTGCTTTTAATAGGGTGAAGTTTTGCATGTTGCGGGCACCGATTTGGACAACGTCAAGGTATGGGAGTGCCTCAGCCAAGTCCTTGGCGTCCATGATTTCACTGACCACGTTCAAGCCGTATTTCGATGCAGCGGCATGAAGCATTTTTAAGCCCTCGACACCAAGGCCCTGGAAGTCATACGGGGAGGTACGGGGTTTGAATGCCCCGCCGCGGATGTATTTCAATCCTTTTTCAGCGATATTTTTAGCGACCAATTCAACCTGTTCTTCGGTTTCGATGCTACAAGGGCCAAAAATCAGTGTCGGCTCTCCATTTCCTACAACGTCGCCGTTAATGTTGATGTGGGTATCCTCTGACTTGGCTTCCCGGGAAACCAGTAGGGATTTTTTCTTTTTATCCTGTTCTTCTTGAAGCTTGACGCTCACTTTGAAGATTTCCTTAAAAACATGAATCAGGGTTGCGTCAGTCATTGGTCCTTGGTTGACCTTGCGGAGCTCGGCAATGATCTGTGCTTCGCGGACCGGGTCATATTTCTTGATGCCGCGTTTTCCTTTTTCCTCAGCCATTTCCTGGACGATGGCAGTACGCTCATTTAATAAGCTAAGCAATTGCAAGTTGATTTCATCTACGCGGCCGCGCAGTTCATTTAGGGTTTGTTTTGTCATAGTTGGTCACTCCTCTGATTTTATATCCGGGGCCATTGCGGTTTGCAGCAGCCCCTGGTGTAGAATTTTATCCTCTTAATACCGCTTCGTGCTTCGCTTCAAGTGCAGAAAGTACTTTTTGATGGACTGGCTGCACTTCTTCGTCTGTCAACGTCTTTTCGCGGTTTAAATAATACAGTGACAGGGCGACGGATTTTTTGCCGTCCTCAACCCCAATGCCGGCATAAATATCGAATACCTCGACATGATTAAGCAAGCTGGTAGCTGCCTGTTGGATGGTTTGGATCAAATCCCCGGCTTGGACATTGGCATCGACTACCAAGGCAATGTCACGCCCCATCCCCGGATGCTTTGGTATCGGCTGATAATTGGTGCCGGACCTTCCGATTTCAACAAGGGCGGCCTGGGAAATTTCAAATACGAACGTATCGTTTAAATCCATCAATTTTTGGATTTCCGGATGGATTTGGCCAACCACGCCGATTGCACGGCCTTCTACGCTTACGACCGCACTGCGCCCTGGATGGAAGTCCGGGTAATCAGCTGCTGCAACTGCCTGGTACGTTGCTGTAAAGCCAAGTTTTTGCAGCATGGCATCCACATAGCCTTTCGCTGTGTAAAAATCTGCCTTTTCTGTTTTTCCCTGCCAGCGGCTGGTGCTTAAGTTTCCTGTAACCGCGCCGGCAATCTTAGCTTCTTCAAAATATTGCCCTTCCGCTTCGTTATAAATGTTCCCGGTTTCAAAGATGGCAACATCAGCAACCGTGCGAGCATTGTTGTAACTGATGGTTTCTAATAACTGGGGAATCAGGGATTGACGGAGCTGGGAGCGTTCCTCGCTCATTGGCATGGCCAGGGTCACCGTATTTTTCGCCGTTGTTGGTGTCGATAAGAATTGGCGGGCTTTTGCTTTGTTTGTCAGTGCGTAAGTGATGACCTGGGTCAGCCCAAGTCCAACCAGGATTTGGCGTACCTGGTTCCTCATCTCTTGGACCGGGCTGTAACCGCCTTTAGTATCTGTTTTGGGAAGGGTCATAGGAATGTTGTCATACCCATAAATACGGCCGGCTTCCTCAATCAAGTCCTCGGGGATGGCAATATCCAACCGACGGCTTGGCACTTTGACGGTGAAGGTTTCACCCGACACTTCATAATCAAATTTCAGTCGTTCCCATACGTCGGAAACATCCGCCACTGTCATGGAAGTCCCTAAGACACCATTGATTTTTGATAAGGCAATGTCAATCACGACCGGTTGGGTTTTTGTGACCCCCGCAGCGACGATCCCCTGAAGGACAGTCCCTCCTGCAAGTTCGCCAAGCAGTTCAGCAGCGCGGTCAAGGGCTAGCTCGACACGCCCTGGGTCCACCCCTTTTTCAAAACGGGAGGATGCCTCGGAGCGAAGCCCAAGACGGGCACTTGCCTTGCGCACGTTCCCACGGTCAAACAAAGCGGATTCCAATAAAATGTTGGTAGTCTTGTCCGTTACTTCAGTCTCGAAGCCGCCCATGACACCGGCAAGGCCAATAGGTTTTACCCCGTCTGTAATCAAAAGGTCGCCAGCTTCCAGTTTACGTTCCTGCTCATCCAGGGTTTTTAGCATCTCCCCGCCCAAAGCCGTTTTCACTACGATTTTTTTCGTTTCAATGGTATCGTAATCATAGGCATGAAGGGGCTGTCCCATCTCAAGCATCACGAAGTTGGTAATGTCCACCACGTTGTTTTTCGGGCGGATGCCACCAGCGATAAGGGCGGCCTGCAACCACTGCGGGCTTTCGGAAATGGTCACGTTTTTAATGACGCGTGCCAAAAATGCCGGGGAATTTTTTGTTTCAATGGCTACTTCAATGGCATCAGCTGCCTTTTCAGTCGTTTCTTTTACTTGGGGCTTTTGCAAGTTAAGTTCCTGTTTTAAGATCGCCCCTACTTCATAAGCCACCCCATACATGGACATGGCATCCATCCGGTTAGGGGTAAGCCCAAGTTCGATGATGGTGTCGTTATACTGAAGGTATTCAATAGCATCTGTCCCTACAGGTGCATCTGGGTTGCAGACAAAAATCCCTTCCGCACAGGCTGTTGGCACTAGGCGTTGCTCAATCCCAAGTTCTTTGAGGGAGCAAATCATCCCATTGGATTCTTCCCCGCGAAGCTTTGATTTCTTGATTTTGAAATTCCCAGGAAGGACCGCACCGTTTTTGGCGACGATAACCTTTTGCCCAGCCGCTACGTTTTTCGCCCCGCAGACGATTTGGACAACGCCCTCAGTACCACCAACATCTACTTGGCATACCGATAGTTTATCAGCATTTGGATGCTGGATGCGCTCTAGGACATGCCCGACCACTACATTCGTGGCATTTGCCAATGTGGCAACTGATTCCACTTCAATCCCTGTACGGGTAATTTTATCTGCCAGGACTTCCGGGCTGATGCCTGAGGCATCGATGTATTTATTTAACCAGTTGACTGAAACCAGCATGTGGTTACCTCCTTATATTAAAAAGTGCGACTATTATTTAAATTGAGCGATGAACCTCAGGTCATTGGTATAGAAATTTCGGATATCCTCAATCCCGTGTTTTAGCATGGCGATGCGTTCAGCGCCGATACCAAAGGCAAATCCCTGATATTTCTTAGAATCGAAGCCGGACATTTCAAGGACATTCGGATGGACCATCCCTGCACCTAAAATTTCAATCCAGCCTGTCCCTTTGCAGATTGAGCAGCCGCTGCCATTGCATTTTGAGCAAGTAACATCCACTTCAACGGAAGGTTCCGTAAATGGGAAGAAAGACGGGCGCAGGCGGATTTCTCGGTCAGCACCAAACATTTTGCGGACTAGTTCCAAAAGCGTCCCTTTTAAGTCAGCCATGGTGATGTCCTCACCGATAACAAGCCCTTCGATTTGGGTAAACTGGTGGGAATGGGTGGCGTCGTCATCATCCCGGCGGTAAACTTTCCCTGGGCAGATGATTTTAATCGGCCCTTTGCCTTTAGCTGCCAAAAGCGTGCGCGCCTGGACTGGGGAAGTGTGGGTACGCAGCAAGGACTCTTCCGTAATGTAGAAGGAATCCTGCATATCCCGTGCCGGGTGCCCTTTCGGCAGGTTCAAGAGTTCAAAGTTGTAATGGTCCCACTCGACTTCCGGGCCTTCTTCCACGGTGTAGCCCATGGCAATGAATAGTTCCTCAAGTTCGCTAAGGATAGCTTGTAGGGGATGGATGGTCCCGATAGCGGGCATGCGCCCGGGAAGTGTCACATCGATGGTCTCATTTGCTAATTGCAAAGCGATGGCTTCTGCTTCCAGCGCCTCTTTCTTAGTTTCGATTTCCTGGGAAATAACCGCCTTCACCTGATTGGAAATCTGCCCGACGGATTTGCGTTCCTCAGGGTCCATGTCCTTCATGTTTTTCATGACTTCCTGAATCGGCCCTTTTTTCCCTAAATACTTAATGCGAAGGTCATTAAGTTCTTTAAGCCCTGGCACGTTGCTGACTTCCGTCAATGCTTCTACTTCCAATTGCTTTAAACGTTCTAACATGGTTCCTCACTCCTTTTAGGTAATAAAAAAACACGCCCTCTAACTTGTAAAGGACGTGATTAAACGCGGTACCACCTTTATTGCCGATAAAAAAAACCGGCCACTTGGATGCAGGTAACGGTTGCGGCCGCCAACATTCCGGGGGTGAATTCACAGAATTGGCCGACAGATTGCTTCCAGTCACGGCAATCTTTCCCTAACCCGTCCAATAGGTTCCTGCTACTACTTCCCTGTCATCATGTTGGTAATCATATTTACTATTATAGCTACTTCCAGGCAAGTTGACAAGTTTTTTTATCATTTTTTTCAAAATTCCCTAAACTCCCCTAAACCAGCTGAAAAGGGTCAGTGGCTATCTGGGAAGCTAAGACATCCTTGGTGCCGAATTCTTTTTGAAGCAATCCTGCTACATGATGCTTCATCATAGACTCGGCGTAATGCCCAACATCAAGTACATTCAGCCCCATTTCCAGAGCGTCGTGGGCATCGTGAAACCCCATGTCGCCAGTAATGTAAAGGTCAGCACCCGCTTTTTTGGCATCTGCCATAAAACTGGACCCGCTGCCCCCGACAACTGCCACCGTAGTGACCGTTTGGTCCAAGTTGCCACTAAAGCGGGCATAGGATATACCAAGGGATTTTTTTGCCAATTGTATGTATTCTTTAATGGGAACTGCGGCCGGTATGTCACCCACCCGTCCCAGCCCAAATACTTCCCCATCTTTTGGGGCAGCGATAGGGAAAACATCGTATGCCGGTTCTTCATAAGGATGGGTTTTTAATACCTGGGATAAAATTTTATGGATGTCCTTTTTTAAGGCAATCCCTTCGATTTTAACTTCCGCCACGCTTTCAGATCCGCCTGTGGTTCCGATGAAAGGCTGGCTTCCCGCAAGAGGGATAAAGCGGCCCGTCCCTTCACTGGTAAAGGTACAATGGGAATAATCCCCCAGATGCCCGATGCCGGCGTCTCCCATGGCTTGGCGGACAATTTCCGCATGGCTTTCTGGGGCGAATATCGCTAGCTTGATGTACTCCTCTACCTTTGTAATGGATAAGGGGCGGGCATTGGTTAGGCCGAGGCCACTCGCCAACACATCGTTCATCCCATTTTTTGCAATGTCGTAATTGGTGTGCATGGCGTAAATGGCAATCCCATGCTGCAGGCACTTTTCCACGACTCTCCCTTTCTCAGTACGGGTATCGATGAATTTTAAGGGCCGGTAAATAAAGGGATGATGGGCTACAATAAGGTTTGCGCCCATATCAATGGCTTCCATCACCACGTCAAGGGTTACGTCTAGGGTCACCAGGGCTTTTATGAGAGGGGCTCCGGGATTGCCGATGTGAAGCCCGATCGGGTCTTTGTCATAAGCAAGTGATTTAGGGAACAGGGTTTCTAGGTGTTTGATGATGTCTGAAATCAGCATTTTCCCAGCACCTCCCTAATTTGCCCATGCCTTTTTTGGACTGTTTCAAATTTCGGATGCCCCTTGGGCAACCTGTCCAGTATTAACTGCTGTTTTTCTAAAGCGACTTCCCAGTAAGCTTTGAATGCCGGGTCGCTTTGGTTTTCCAGCAGGACAGGACCGAATAAAATGGCTTCTTCGCTATAAGGCAAAGCGTTGGCATCAGGTTCTGCCACTATGATTTCGTAAAATTTCCCATCTTCTAAAATCAAGGCTTCGTCCACAATGGAAAACCCCCAATCCGGAAGGATTTCGCGGATCAGGGGGGCGTCCACGTTGGATTGCAGGACAAGGCGGTGGCAACTCCTTGCCACTTCTAAATGGGCACCGATAATGCTTCGGATCAGTTTCCCGCCCATTCCTGCAATGACAACCCCCTCTACTTCATCGGGTGAGAGCACAGAAAGGCCAGAACCAAGCCTTATATCAATCTTGCCCTGAAGACCATGTTTATCAACTGTCGTCTTGGCCATTTGCAAAGGGCCGGCGCCAACGTCCGCGGCGACGGCCTTTTTAATTTTTCCGTTTAAAATTCCATAACAAGGCAAAAGGGCATGGTCGGTCCCAATATCCGCAATAGCATCGAGTCCCGACAAAAATTCAAGGCATGCCTTTAAACGCCTGGATAATTCAAAAGTTATCATATCTTGGCCGCCTACTCTTCCATAAAATCTTTCAGGCGGCGGCTTCTTGACGGGTGGCGAAGCTTGCGAAGGGCTTTTGCCTCAATCTGGCGGATCCGCTCACGGGTAACGCCAAATTCCTTGCCTACTTCTTCAAGAGTACGGGTACGCCCATCTTCAAGCCCAAAGCGAAGGCGAAGGACCCGTTCCTCACGGTCAGTCAACGTTTCCAAGACATCGTCAAGCTCTTTTTTAAGCATCTCGTTGGAAGCAAACTCTGACGGGCTTAGTGCATCTGCATCCGGGATGAAGTCGCCTAAATGGGAATCATCCTCTTCACCCACCGGGGATTCCAAAGAAACCGGTTCCTGGGAAATTTTCAGGATCTCGCGGACTTTTTCCGGGGAAATGCCCATTTTCTCAGAAATTTCCTCTGGGATTGGCTCACGGCCAAGTTCTTGGACCAGTTGGCGCTGGATCCTTACCAGTTTATTGATGGTTTCCACCATGTGGACCGGAATCCTAATGGTACGGGCCTGGTCAGCAATGGCACGGGTAATGGCCTGGCGGATCCACCATGTCGCATAAGTGGAGAACTTGAAGCCTTTTCGGTAGTCGAATTTTTCAACTGCTTTAATGAGTCCCATGTTCCCTTCTTGGATCAAATCAAGGAAAAGCATCCCCCGGCCCACATGGCGCTTCGCAATGCTGACTACTAATCTCAAGTTTGCTTCAACGAGGCGTTTTTTAGCATATTCCCCTTCGCGCACGGATTTGTCAGCCTCATCTTTAGGAAGTTCCAAGACCCCCACTAAGATTTCATTTCCTGAGGTAGACTCCCCTTTATCGTGGATCAGCATTTCGATGCGCTCAAAAACTTCTTCCGGGACTTCTTCTTGTTTCCGCTGGTACCCCCGGACCTCAGTAATTATGTCACCCCGCTCGATGCGCTTGGCAAAGTTGATTTCCTCTTCGCTGGACAAAAGCTCAACACGGCCGATTTCTTTTAGGTACATGCGGACTGGGTCGTTGATCTTAAAGTGGGAGCTGAACTCGAAATTATCCAACTTGTCATCCACTTCTTCCTCTTCATTGAAGTCAGCTGGGATATCCTCGTCGTCTTTGCCCTCAAAACCTGGGAGCATCAGGACGGAATCGTCATCCTCTACGTCAATCTGCCCGGCCTCAATGGTTTTATCCGCCTTGACAATATCAATTCCCTCGACATCGTACATATCAAAAAATTTGCTGATGGTATCTTCATCCAAATTGATCTGGGCAAAAGCCGCATTTATTTCGTCGAAGGTAAGGTACCCCCGTTTCTTCCCTTGCTTAATAAGCTGATTATGGATATCAAGCATCTTTTGTTCGTCAATTACCGGGTTTGACATCGAACCACTCCTTTAACTGTCAAACTGTTGCTTCAGCTGACTGACTTTACCTAATAACTCCAATTTTTCCTGATCGGTGGCAGCCTGCCCGATTTGGCGCTTCAGCTGCTCTACCTGGATTTTATAAACGTACTCTTTGACAACGGCGATCAAGTCGTCAATAACGCCTTCGGCTGGTGCCTCAGGTAGCGACTCGCAATCAAAAAGGATTTCCGTCAGCGACTTGACCATTTCCTCATCCAGCCAGTTTAAAAAATATTGCAGGTTCATGGACTCCTGGGTCGTGTAATAATCCAGGATATACATGGCGATGTTTCGCCTGACCGTGTCATTTAAAGCACAATTGAGTTCTTTGTCAATTTTCAGGGCCACCCCGCGTTCCTTCAGCATATAAAAAATCAGCATTTTTTCGGATTTTTCATACTTTGAGCTGCCCCGGGATTTCTTCGGCGCTGAATGCATTTCATTTTTATTGTTGTTAAAGCCGGGATTTTTATACACTTGGTGGTTTTCATTTTGAAACTCTTTCAAAATACCCGATTCCCCGACATTGATATCGGCTGCCAGTTTTTTCAGGATAAGTTCCTGGAGGGTTGGCGTTTCCTGAATCTTTGCCAGGTAGAAAATGGTTTTTTTGAAGGCTTCCTGGTGGGAAATGAATTCCAGGTTCAACTGCCTTTTTTCAAAGCGGTACTGATAATCCACCGCTGGGACCGATGCTGAAACCAACTGCCCAAAAGCCTCCACGCCATTTTTTGAAATGTAATCGTCAGGATCCATGCCCTGCGGCAGTTCCACGACGCTTACATTGAACTGCTTGGCCTTCAAAATAGAGATGGCCTTATTGGTTGCTGCATTCCCTGCCTTGTCGCCGTCGTAGCAAATGAGGACCTGGTCCGTCACCCGCCGAAGGAGCGCCGCATGGTTTTCAGTCAGTGCAGTCCCCATGGTCGCCACGGATTCCAAAAACCCGGCTTTCACGGCGGAGATTACATCCAGGAAGCCTTCGAAAAGCAGCACCCTGTTTTGGCGGCGGATATGGAGCCTGGCCTCAGAAAAGTTATAAACCAACCGGTTTTTTACAAACAACCCCGTTTCCGGGGAATTGATGTATTTGCTCATCGAGTCGTCATCAGGTAAATAAGACCGGCCTGAAAACCCGACAGCCTTGCCATTCGGGTCCCTGATAGGGAACATGATACGGGATTTAAAGCGGTCGTAATAACGCCCGTTATGCTCACCCAGCAATCCCGCGGCAACGGCATCCGGCAATGAAAGCTCGTTTTGCCCAAGGGTCTGGGCCAGGCCATCCCTTAATGAGGGCGCAAGGCCAATGCCAAATTTGGCGATGGATTCGTCGCTGATCCCCCGTTCTTTCAAATACCCGCGGGCCTGGGCGCCTTCCTTGGAGTGGAGTAAAAAGTAATGAAAAAAGCCTTGGGCAAATTCCAGCGCCTCGTATTGTTTTTGCTGGGGGCTATCGGCCGTGGCTGGCGCCAGGGCAGTTTGGGGTAGGTCCGAAACTTCGATTCCAGCCCTTTGGGCAAGCTTTGCAACCGCCTGCGGAAAACTGATGCCTTCCAGTTGGCTGACAAACGAAATGGCATTGCCGCCCATCCCGCAGCCGAAGCATTTATAGATGCCCTTGTCGGGCGAGACGACGAATGACGGGGTGTTCTCCCCATGGAAGGGGCACAACCCTTTATAGTTCCTGCCGGCTTTAGTCAATTGGACATAATCGCCCACCACATCCACGATGCTGGTCTTTCCCAAAACCCGGTCAAATACTTCTTGGGGGATTTTTCCCTGTGCCACTTCCCTCAACTCCCTCCCGGATAAATGCTGGTCCCATGCTTTTTAGGAACCTACCTTAAAACTGCACCTTTGAAATCAAGTAGCCTGGCAGTTCTTCGATGGCGACCCGTTCCTGCTCCATGGTGTCGCGGTGGCGCACCGTCACTTTTTTGTCCTCTAGGGAATCGAAATCGAAAGTGATGCAGAATGGGGTCCCGATGGCGTCTTGGCGCATGTAGCGTTTCCCGATGGTGCCCGCTTCGTCATAATCCACCATCAGGTGCTTGGATAATTCCCCATAAAGTTCCATGGCTTCGTTGCTTAGCTTTTTCACAAGGGGCAGGACAGCGGCCTTATAAGGCGCCAGTGCCGGGTGGAAATGAAGGACTTCCCGGGTTTTTCCTTCTTCTAGGGCTTCTTCTTCATAAGCGTCCACCAAGAATGCAAGGGTTACCCGGTCAGCACCGACTGATGGCTCAATGCAGTAAGGCACGTATTTTTCATTGGTGTGCGGGTCGCGGTACTCCAAGTTGGCTTTTGAATGGGCCATGTGGGCCTTCAGGTCATAATCCGTCCGGTTGGCGATGCCCCATAGTTCGCCCCAACCAAATGGGAATTTATATTCAATGTCCGATGTCCCGTTGGAGTAGTGGCTGAGTTCCTCGGCGGAATGCTCGCGCATGCGGATGTTTTCCGGATTGACCCCAAGGCCAATCAGCCAGTTCCAACAGTAATCCTTCCAAAACGCATACCAGTCCCCATCGGTACCCGGCTTGCAGAAAAATTCCAGTTCCATTTGTTCAAATTCACGGGTACGGAACGTAAAGTTCCCCGGCGTGATTTCATTGCGGAAGGATTTTCCGATTTGCCCAATCCCAAATGGGACTTTCTTGCGGCTCGTGCGCTGGACGTTGGCAAAGTTGACGAAAATCCCCTGTGCCGTTTCCGGACGCATGTAAATGGCAGAGGTGGCATCGCTGACAACCCCCATATGGGTCTTGAACATAAGCTCGAATTGGCGGATGTCCGTAAAGTCGGTAGCGCCGCAATCCGGGCATTTGATGCCGTGCTCGCGGATGTAATCCTGCATCTGTGTTTCGGTCCAGCCATCAGCGACCAGTTCCGGGTTATGGTCCTCGATCAATTTGTCTGCGCGGTGGCGGCTTTTACAGGCTTTGCAATCCATGAGCGGGTCAGAAAAACCGCCAACGTGCCCGGAAGCAACCCAAGTCTGGGGATTCATAAGGATCGCACTGTCAAGGCCAACGTTATAAGGGGATTCCTGGATGAATTTTTTCCACCACATTTTCTTAACGTTGTTTTTCAGCTCGACGCCAAGTGGGCCATAGTCCCACGTATTGGCCAAACCGCCGTAAATCTCGCTGCCCTGGTAAACAAACCCCTGGGCTTTTGCCATACTAACAATTTTTTCCATCATTGCTTTGTTCATGTGATTGCTCCTCTCAGTAAAAAGTTCCGAAGGCCAGGGGCATATCCGCAAAAAATTCCAAGAGCCTCCTCCGTTTTAGGAAACTTTTGGATTTTTTAGAAAATAAAAACCCCCATGCCTATGCCAAATGCATAGGGACGAGAGTATTTCCCGCGGTTCCACCCTATTTGCGGAAGTCTTGCCTTAATCCCGCCACTTTCAAAACGCATGCTCCAAAGTTCCTTTCAGGCAAAGCTTGGTTTCCGGCTCGCACCATCCCGGATTCGCTTAAGACCAAGCACACTTGCCCTACTTTTCTTCATCATCGCACAATGATTCCATTTTATTGTTTAATTATATTATAACACGAACCGAATTACAATATACAAAATGCAGAAAATTTGCCTTTAACGCAATACTTTGAGGATTTTTGTGGATTTCAGGGAAAAGCCGCCATAACTTTCATACCAGCCCTCCAAAAACTGGCGAATGGGATCCAGTTGGTTGCTGGCCAAGGTGACATCCCGAAGCTTTTCAAGCCTGACCCGCTCCATGGCCCGAAACAAGGGAACCCCTTTGGCATTTATAAGCAACTGCTCGCCTGGTTGGTAACATCCCGAGCAAACAATCCCCCCCTGAGAGATGCTGGCACCCATAATATTTTCCGTCCCCCCGCATCCCGAGCAGCAGTCCATCGAGGGCCGTATCCCAAGGAGAGGCAAGGTCTTTAGCATAAACGCCGTAGACAAAAGCTCCATATCCACCCCATCGTCCGCAAGGAGGAGCACCCCCTTCAACAGTTTGAACAGATAAGGACCTGCCTCGGGTTCCAAATCTCCCCGCAAGATGATTTCTGCCATCTCATAAAAATAAGCCACGTTCTCAAAATCAAGCTTCAGGCGATGGAAATAGTTGTCCACCTCGCCGCCATACAGGAAATGAAGATCGCCCTCCCCCGAGCTTTCCTTTAAAGCGAAAGAGGCCAAGACCATGGGCTGGGCCAAGGTCCCGTACTTGCTGCGGGGCTTGTTGGCATTGTTGACGAAAATCCCGATCATGCCCAGGCGGTCAGTGAGGACCCGGATGATTTTATGATGGTCTCCGTAATTGAAGCTTTTTAAGATGATCCCTTCTGCTTCCATGGCCATTTGCGCTCCCCCTTTCTTTAGCACCTTAATTTTTTTCGAAAAAAAATCCGAGCCAGCAGGTTCGGATGAGAGCATAGACATTTAAAATCAATCTTTGAAACGCCCTGAATTTAGTGATGGATAAGTACTGGCGCCAACCGGTTCCGCTTCCTTCCACAAGAGGTAATGGTCGACTTTTCCAGTCCGTTTGAAAACTTCCCATTCGAAACTATCCATACGAAACAGTCCCTTCTCCAACTCAATTTCAAGCTCCGTTTTTAGCATAGCCCAAAGTTGTTTAATTATACATCTGCGATTCATGCTGAAAACTAAATTTTTAGTAAGCCTCTCCCATCGTTAGGACGAGTGGCTCGGTGAGCCCTAGTAATCTTTATCGCTGTAACCGAAGTCATTCAGGTAAAGTTTTTTATTGCGCCAGTCTTTTTGGACCTTCACCCAAAGCTCCAGGTAGATTTTCGTCCCCAGCAGGTTGGTGATGTCCCTTCGGGCCATGGAACCGATGTCTTTGAGCATTTTCCCGCCTTTGCCGATCAAGATCCCTTTTTGGGAGGACCGTTCCACCACAATGGTAGCCATGACGTCGATGAGGTTTTTCCCATCAGGTGCTTTTTCGATCTTATCCACGGTGACAGCCACGGAGTGGGGCACTTCCTCATGGGTCAGGTGCAGCACCTTTTCCCGGATCAGTTCCGAGATGATAAAGCGCTCAGGATGGTCCGTCACGTATTCGGATGGGTAAAACTGCGGCCCTTCCGGCAAGGTATCTTTCATGACATCTAGGAGGGTATCGATGTTTTCCCCGGTCAAAGCGGAAATGGGGATGACCCCGGTAAATTCATGTTCTTCCCTAAATGATGCAATGACCGCAATCAGTTCTTCTTTGGAAATCAAGTCGATTTTGTTGATGATCAGATAAACGGGCTGCTTGACGGATTTTAAATATTCGAGGATGAAGCGGTCGCCCTTCCCGATTTTTTCCGTGGCGTTGACCATGAACATGACAGCGTCCACCTGATTCAACGTGCCAATGGCAAGGTCCGTCATGAATTTGCCCAGCTCGTGCTTGGGCTTATGGATCCCAGGCGTGTCGATAAAGATGATCTGGGACTCGGAATCCGTCACGACGCCCTGGATTTTATTGCGGGTCGTTTGGGGCTTGTCGCTCATAATGGCGATTTTTTTGCCCAGGACCTTATTCAAAAATGTGGATTTGCCCACATTGGGACGCCCGATGATGGAAATAAACCCAGACTTGAATTTTATTTGGTTCATAAATTTCTCCTTCAGTAAAACAAATTTGCCAGATGGGGCCAAAAAATAATGGTCCCGATGGTAACGGCAGCACCTACCGACATCAGGACAGCCCCTGCTGCCACGTCCTTGGCTATTTTGGCGTAGACATGCTGCTTCCCGGTCAATAAGTCGATGGTCCGCTCGATGGCGGTGTTGACCATCTCCAGGCAGATGACCTGGGTAATGACCAGGAGCAAGACAGCGTATTCCAAGGGGGTTATCCGAAAATGGATAGCCATTAGCACGACCACAATAGAAATCAAGTAGTGGACTTTAATATTACGACTTATTCGCATCGCTGTCAAGATGCCAATGAAGGCATATTTAAACGAACGGGCCAAGGCGCTCAGCGAATGATCCTCTTTGACTTTCTTAACGTTGGATTCCCAGCTCATTTAAAATAGCCTCCTGCTTGCCAAACATCACCTGCTCGTCGGCTTCATTTTGATGGTCATATCCTAAAAGGTGCAAAAATCCATGGACTGCCAAAAAACTAAGTTCACGGGTAAAGGAGTGGCCATAACGGGCGGCTTGCTCCCGCGTCCGGGGCAAGGCGATAAACACATCCCCTAGCATCCGGGGCATCGGGATCCCTTTAATCTGGATTTCACCATCCACTTCATCTTCCATGGCGAAGGTAATCACATCGGTAACTGCATCTTTTTGCCGGTATTGGCTGTTGATCTGCCTGATTTCTTCGTCCGTCACAAAGATGACGCTCATTTCAATAGGCTTGCCGGCTAGGGACTCCCGCTTGGCCGCCGCTTCGATGACCGTTTGCACCTGGCTTTCAAAAGCGCCTGTTTCTTCGCCGGTCTGATTGTAAAACTCTATTTCAATTCCCATGGGCCCACCTCGTCGATCTATTTTTCTAAAAAAGGGGAAAAGACCTCTATGCAATGACTTGCAAAGCGGTCCCCCGTCACTTCGTTATTCCCCTGAAGTTTCATAGCTTTCAATGATTTTTTGGACCAGCGTGTGCCGGACCACATCCACCGTTTGGAAACGGACAAATTCAATGCCTTTGACGTCTTTTAGGATTTCTTGGGCATGCTTGAGCCCCGACCGCACGGCATTTGGCAAGTCGATCTGGGTTTCATCCCCGGTAATGACCATCTTGGAATTGAACCCAAGGCGGGTCAAAAACATTTTCATCTGCTGCTTCGTCGTGTTTTGTGCCTCGTCCAAGATGATGTAAGCATCTTCTAAGGTCCGGCCGCGCATGTAGGCAAGCGGGGCAATTTCGATGACGCCTTTTTCAATCAACTTTTCCGTCTGTTCCATTCCCAAGACGTCATGAAGGGCATCATAAAGGGGGCGCAAATACGGATCGACCTTTTCCTTCAGATCCCCCGGCAAGAAGCCAAGCGACTCGCCTGCTTCCACCACGGGGCGGGTCAGGATGATTTTTCGGACCAGGTTTTTTTTGAGCATGGCAACCCCGATAATAACTGCCAGATAGGTTTTCCCGGTCCCCGCCGGCCCAATCCCAAATACCAGGTCATTTTCCTGGATTTTGCTGTAATAGGTTTTTTGGTTGAAGGTTTTCGCGTAAATGGTTTTCCCCTGAAGCGTCTTGATGATCTTATAGCGCTGGTCAAAGAGGGATTCCAAATCCCCCAGCTGATTGGCCTCGTTCATCTTGATGGCATATAAGACATCGCGCTCCGTAATGGCCTGGCCTTTTCGGTGCAGCTGGACCAAAGCATCCATGACCTGGATGATGGCCTCTGACTTGCCTTCCCCGTTATAAATGAAGAGCTGGTCCCCCCTTAGGGAGATTTCCACCCCAAAATAATCTTCAAAAATCTTCAAGTGTTTATCGCGCTGGCCTGCGACCGCAATGGCCTCATCGTTTGTTTTGAACACCGTTGTGGTTTTGATCGGATCTGTTCCCATAATTCAACTCCTCTAGTAAGCGATATTTTCAAGGATGGTCACATGAAACAGCAGGCTGACCTGATTTTCCAGTACCCCTTGTTCTAGTATCTGCAAATCAAGCAATTCAAATTCCTTATCCGTTTGTTCCGCGAACTGATTCTTGATCAGCGAAGCGGCATTTTGCTTGATTTCCTCCAAATCATTTACTTTCATTATATCACTTTTTTCGTAATAGTGAATGGTTTCTAGGAAAAGGGGGGAATTCTCTAGGAAAAAAAAGGGATCGATGCGCCTTACCCTGGTGGTGAAATCCCCATATTCGACATCGCTGCCGGGAAATTGCCAGCTTTGGCTCCCAAGGTGCAGCACGCGCCGGGTGTCCATGCGGGTCGTCAGCATGGTTTCCACATAGTGCTGCGGGAAGGTCACTTCCGCCAAATACCACGTTTCGGCCAGGACTTCCCCTGACACGGTTTTATGGGTCGGGATTTCGACATTGCTTCCTGTCGGGTCAAGGACGGTACTCGTAATGAGCCTATCCCCTGCACGGACCATTTGACCCGGGCTGACCAATGCCCTGCCGGTCTTGACGTTGACTTTCCTAATCATCCCGCTGCGGCTGGCGTGGAGGCCAAAGCTGTAGCCAGGCTCTGTTTGGACGCGGTTGTTCGAGGTGTGGAAAACTTCAATATTGACGTTGTTTCCCTGACGGGATGCTTCCACCCAAATGTATTCATCGAAATGTTCCTTGATGGCTGCCTCGATCTGATCATTGTCTGTCAGTAAAAATTCAAAGGGGCCCAGGATGTAAAAATGAGGGGAGACGATCAGTTCAATTTCCAGCCTTTGCTCGGGAGTGGAGTTTCCCGAAATGACGTAGCCAATCGTATAGCGCTGCATGAGTGCCATCATCGCAAAGAAAACAGCAAGCACTGGAAGTGCAAATTTCCCCAATGACGGGTATATGGAACGGGTCCTTGGATGGGAGTACTGGACATCGAGGTGTTTCAGCACGCCCTTTCGCACAGTGATTTGATAGCCTCCTGGGTGCTTTTTCAGTTCATAAATGAAAACTTTGCGGCGATGCAGGTAGGCGACATCATCCATCGATGGGACGACGACCTGTACTTTGGGGATCAAAAAACCCAGCCATCTATTATTCATCCGGGCTTCCCCCTTTCTCGTAGGCGATGCACTTAATCAGGTCGCTCTCAATCCGGACAAAGTCATCCCCATACTCCGCTACCCTGAGGTTTTGGCCTGAAATTTCGTATCTCCCATTAGGGACGATGATATGGCAGCCCGTTTCCGTGAATTGCTTAATGGAACAGCGGTTGGAAATCAGCACCGTCCGGTTATTCACAAGCTGGACGAGGCAATAACCCAGGGATTGCTTGAATATGAGCGATTCCATCTTTTTTATCATAACATATCACATCACCATCTATTGAATTATTTTATTTTTTCATAATCAAGCTTATGATGGCGAAGAGGTGGATATGAGGCTTACGACAAAAAACCCGGAAAAGTTTTCCGGGCTGGTATCTCAATCTATTCTTTTTCTTCCACAATAAATTGCAGGGGTCCATCGGATTCTTCTACCAGATTAGTCCCCATAGAGGCCAAGTCCCCTGTTTTTAGGTCAACCTTGAGTTTTAGGATGCCATTTTGGGTCTGGACAGAAACTTCCTGGGCATCCGCCACTTTGACCATGTCCCTGAAGCAATGGGGATTGGACTTGATGGATTTGATGCCAGTGACGCCCTTTTTAGCCCGGCTAGAAGCCACCAGGCTTCGGACACGGACTTTTTTCACGTTCCCGCGGTTCGTCAAAAGGAGCAGCTCTTCTTTGTTGGAGCCCATTAGGACTTTGATGACCTCGTCATGGATGCCAAGGTTGATGGCTTTGACCCCCATGGTCTTGGTCCCAGAGACCGGTACTTCTTCCACTGGGAAGCGAAGCAGGTAGGCTTCTTTCGTCGCAATGATCACATCGTCCTTATTTTTTTCGCCAATCCGCAGGGCGCTGATCAATTCATCAGCCTCGCCAACCTTCATCGCCATCATAGCCCGGTTGTAGCGAAGCACCTCGAAGTCTTGAAGTTTTACCCGTTTAATGAGGCCGCCACGGGTAGCCAATAAGACATGCTCCTCTACTTTAAAGTCCTCGACTACCATTGCCGACACGATTTTTTCATCATTGTCCATGGTAACGATGTTGGATAAGTGCTGCCCTAGGTCTTTCCATTTAAACTCTGGCAACTTGAACACCGGCAAGAAAACAAAGCTTCCCCGGTTAGTGAACATCAGCAGGGTCTTGATGGTATCGACCTGGACCCTGGCAATGAGGGAATCCCCCTCCTTCAAGGTAGTGGCATCTGATTTGGACATGGAATAAGAACGCAGGCTCGTCCGCTTCACATAACCATCTTTTGTAATGGAAACCATCACATCTTCACGGACAATCATGTCGGTTTCATCGATTTTGATCTCCTGGATTTCCGCTTCGATCAGGCTTTTCCTCTTCGTCCCAAACTTATCCCTAACAGCTTTAAGCTCTTGCTGGATGACTTTTAAAAGCTTGGATTCGCTTGAAAGGATGCTCATCAAGTATTCGATGGTCACATTCAGTTCTTCATTTTCCCGTTGCAGGGCCGTGACATCAGTATTGGTCAAGCGGTAAAGTTGCAGCATGACGATGGCTTCCGCCTGGATTTCGCTAAAAGAAAAGGCTTTGATGAGGTTGACCTTGGCATCAGCTTTGTCTTTGGAACCGCGGATGATGGCAACCACTTCATCGATGACCGAAACCATTTTGATCAGGCCTTCCACAATGTGTTGCCGCTCCCGTGCCCGCTTCAAATCGTAGTTAGAGCGATTGGTCACCACGTCTTTTTGGTGCTGGATATAGGCATCCACCAAGTCCATGAGCCCCATGAGGACAGGGCGCTTGTTATGGATGGCGACCATGTTGATGTTATAAGACACCTGCAGGTCCGTGTTTTTAAATAAATAATTCAGGACGCTGTCCGTTTTGACGTCCCGCTTCAGCTCAATGACAATGCGCATCCCATTGCGGTCGGTTTCATCCCGGACTTCCATGATCCCCTCGACTTTTCGGTCAATCCGGAAGTCTTCGATTTTTTTGACCAGGTTTGCCTTGTTGACTTCGTAAGGAAGTTCGGTAATAACGATTTGTTCCCGTCCCCCGCGCACTTGCTCCACCGCTGTCTTGGAACGGACGATGATGCGCCCTTTCCCGGTAGCGTAAGCTTTTTCTATCTCTGCTTTTCCCTGGATGGTAGCACCTGTTGGGAAATCAGGGCCTTTGATGAATTTCAGCAGGTCCGCAAGGGTGGAACGTTTTTTATTCATCCTAAAAATAACGGCGTCAATGACTTCTTCCAGGTTATGGGGCGGGATATCCGTTGCATAACCTGCTGAGATGCCGGTCGCCCCGTTGACCAATAAATTCGGGAAAAAGGCAGGGAGTACCGTCGGTTCTTTCATGGTGTCGTCGTAGTTGGGGACGAATTCCACCAGGTTTTTATCGATGTCCTTTAGCAAAAGCCCCGCAATGGAGGAAAGGCGCGCTTCGGTATAACGCATGGCGGCAGCCGGGTCGCCATCGACAGAACCATTATTCCCATGCATCTGCACGAGGGGATCCCTAAGTTTCCAATCCTGGGACATGCGGACCATGGCGTCGTAAACAGACGAATCCCCATGGGGGTGATAGGTACCAATCACGTTGCCTACGGTCTTGGCTGATTTACGGAATGCCCTTTCAAACGTATTCCCGTCTTTGTACATGGTGTATAAAATACGCCGCTGAACCGGTTTTAAGCCATCCCGGACATCTGGAAGGGCGCGGTCTTGGATGATATACTTGGAATAGCGCCCAAAACGCTCCCCGATAATATCCTCCAGGCGCATCACCTGAATCCGTTCCTGGGTTGCATTACCCATTTTAATAACCCCATTTCTATTCAATCTAGCTTCCCACACCGCTCTGGGGCAAAAACTGGCCCTCCGAATCACCAATTCCGGGAAATTCACCCGGCTCCGGCGCTTCTACAGGCACATTTTTTGCCCCGCCGCAAACGGGTGCGGTCAGCCTTTTTATCTATTCAATTTCATAATCGTCTTCTAAGGTGAAGTCGACGTTTTTTTCGATCCATTCGCGGCGGGGCTCGACTTTATCGCCCATTAGGGTGGTTACCCGGTGGTCGGCATCGGCGGCATCTTCTACTGAAACCTGGATGAGGGTTCTAGTGGCCGGGTTCATGGTCGTGTCCCATAACTGGTCGGCATTCATTTCCCCAAGCCCTTTGTAGCGCTGGAGCATATAGCCTTTGCCCACTTTGGCAATGGCCCCGCCCAGCTCATCATCGGTCCAGACGTATTCGACGACTGCCTTTGCGCCATTGCCCCTTGATACTTTGTAAAGGGGAGGAAGGGCAATATAGACCCGGCCCGCTTCCACAAGTTCCCGCATGTAGCGGAAGAAGAAAGTCAGCAATAAGACCTGGATATGGGCCCCGTCGGTATCGGCATCGGTCATGATGATGATTTTTTGGTAATTGACATCCGACAATTCAAAATCGGCACCCACACCGGCACCAATGGTGTAAATCATCGTATTGATTTCTTCGTTTTTGAAAATATCTTCCATTTTGGCTTTTTCCGTGTTGATGACTTTACCGCGAAGGGGCAATATCGCCTGGAAGGCCCTATTGCGCCCAAGCTTTGCCGAACCCCCGGCAGAATCCCCTTCCACTAAGAACAATTCGTTTTTAGCTGGGTTTTTCGTCTGGGCCGGGGTCAGTTTCCCGGACAAGTTGGTTTCTTTTTTCCGCTTGGTCTTGCCATTTCGCGCATCTTCCCTGGCTTTTCGGGCGGCTTCGCGGACCTGGGCCGCTTTGACAGCCTTTTTAATGAGCAGCGTGGCAGTTGCCCGGTTTTCCTCGAAGAAGAAAATCAGTTTTTCAGCAATGACATTGTCAACAGCTGAACGGGCTTCCATGGTCCCAAGCTTGGATTTTGTCTGCCCTTCAAATTGCAGTAGGTGCTCAGGGATGCGTACTGAGATGATTGCCGAAAGGCCTTCCCGTATATCCGCACCTTCTAAGTTCTTGTCCCGCTCCTTTAACAAGCCATTGCGGCGGGCAAAATCGTTGAAAATCCGTGTGAGGACGGTTTTTGCCCCTGTTTCGTGGGTACCCCCGTCCCTCGTGCGGACATTGTTGACGAAGGACAGGATGTTTTCGGTGTAGGAACCACTGTACTGGAAGGCAAAATTGACTTCGATTTCTTGGGATTCCCCTTCAAAATAAACAACGTCGTGAAGGGTATCGCGACCTTCATTCAAAAACGCCACGAATGACTTGATGCCATCGTTATACAAAAACGTTTCCTGCTTGTCATTGCGTAAATCGATCAATTCAATTTTCAATCCACGAAGCAAAAAAGCAGATTCCCGTAGCCGCTCGGCTAAAATATCGAAAGAATAAACCGTCGTGGAAAACATTTCAGGGTCCGGCTTGAACGTAATAGTAGACCCCGTTTCCTTTGTCTTGCCCAGTGCCTCAAGGCCTGAAACCGGCACCCCGCCTTTTTCAAAACGCTGGCGATAGATCGTCCCTTCCCGGTGGATGGTGACTTCGAGGGATTCAGATAGGGCATTCACAACAGATGCGCCTACCCCATGAAGCCCCCCTGACGTCTTATAGCCCCCGGCACCGAATTTCCCTCCGGCATGAAGGACCGTAAAAATGACCTGTGGCGTCGGCTTCCCGGATTTATGCATCCCAGTCGGGATGCCCCGTCCAAAGTCCTGTACTGTAATGGCGTTGTTTTCATGGATGATCACTTTTATATGATTGCCATAACCGGCTAATACCTCGTCAATGGCATTATCTACAATTTCGTATACCAGATGGTGAAGGCCACGGCTGTCGGTGGAACCAATATACATCCCCGGCCGCTTGCGTACCGCTTCTAACCCTTCTAGCACCTGGATGGATTCTTCATTATAATTCAATTGCGTCGACATGCTGACACTCCTTTCCAGTTTCGGGCATACATCACAAATTCAATATTATACAAGATATATAAGCATTATCCTAGTAAAATATTTGTCGAAAAACTGTTTTTTCTCATTTTTTGTGCAAATCGCCCGCTATATTGAGGGTTCCTATGATATAATTGGGCAAAGCCCCTATGGTGGTTTTTGGGGCATATATTAGGCAATTTATGCTATTTCCGCTGGTTTATCTGAACGTTTTAGCATGGTTGGCCCTACAATTTTGGAGGAATTCATGACAGGCACCTTACTTATCGTTTTAGCTTACCTCATCGGTTCGTTCCCTTCGGCCCTAATCATCGGAAAGGGTTTCTTCAGGAAAGACATCCGCCAATTTGGCTCCGGAAACCTTGGCAGTACCAACGCTTACCGAGTTTTGGGGAAGTATGGGGGGACGGCAGTTTTGGTCCTTGACATCGGGAAAGGGACCTTGGCAGCCTATTTGGCTTCCCGCTTTGTTGGCCCCATCCATCCCCTCATTATTTCTATCTTCGCCCTAATCGGGCATATTTATCCGCTCTTTGCCGGATTTAGGGGCGGAAAAGCCGTGGCTACAGCGGGAGGCATCATCATTTATTTCCTGCCTGCTGCTATTTTGCTTTTATTGTCGGTATTTGTCATCAGCCTGAGAATTTGGAAATTGGTCTCCCTTTCCAGCTCGCTCATGGCCCTCTCCTTAATCCTCATCGCTTGGTTTGGGGGCAACTGGGGATTTTTTGGGCATAGCCTGGACACGACGTCAAAAGTGATGCTTTCCCTCTTTGGGCTCCTGATTATCTTCAAGCACATCCCTAACTACAAGCGGATGTGGGGCGGAACGGAAAACAAAGTAAGGTTTTAAGGTTTTTAGGCTAAAGGGGCACTGATGCTTGGCATCAGTGCCCCTTATTGGCATTATTTCATGTTTGAATTGATTTGCTTCATCACCTGGTTAACTTGCTTTTGGGACGGCGTACGGCCCATTTGAGACATCATTATGCGGATGACGTCCTCGTTAATCGGCGGATTTTCGCGCATCTGCTTTTCAAACTGCTTCCTCGCAAGGAAAAAGCCTCCCACGACACCAGCAAGGGCCAGGACAACCATGAATAAAACAGCTAGCCAAATTTGCATCATACCACACTACCTCCAACGATTGCTACAATATAGTTACTATACAATTTATACTAGAAAGCAGGGGCAAAGTCAAGGAAAATAGTGTTAGTGGATGTCAGGGCGGTTGTTTTTTTCAGCCTGGATCCGTTTCAGTTTTTCCGGAGTGACGTCGTTTCCTTCCGGGTCGATAACCTTGACGTTTTCAATGGTGTCGATCATCCCGGCACGAAAGTTTGCCAGGTATTCTTCCCTTAGGTGCTGCTGTTCCTTCGTTTCCTCTGGCGTCAGCTGCCCTTGTTTTTTCTTAAGGGCCAGCGCATTGAGGCGTTTTAACTTTTCTTCTGTCAACATAGGTGTGACCTCCAATCATTTTTTAAAGGGGCTTACAACTATTATACCAAAAAATTGAATATAGATAACTGCACAGGCCTACATTAGATTGCTTTTCCCGAATAAAGTTTTGAAAAACAATTGTTTAAACCGGGAAATTACTGCTATAATAAAGCTAATCGCATAGTTACAGGAGGTCAAATGATGAAAAAACCCATCAGCAAGAGGCAGCAGGAAATTTTAGATTTTATCGGCAATCAGGTCAGCATGAGGGGATATCCGCCAAGTGTCCGTGAAATCGGGGCGGCCGTCGGGCTTTCCTCAACAGCTTCCGTCCATAACCAGCTGAACCAGTTGGAAAAAAAGGGCTTCATCCGAAAAGATAAATCCACGACCCGGGGGCTGGTCGTCTTATCCCATGGCAGCACTTCGGCAAAAAGCATGCCTGCAACAAAAGATGCCAGGCTGGTAGAAGTTCCCCTTTTAGGAAAAGTCACTGCCGGCACACCTATCGAAGCCATCAAAAACCCATCCGAATTCTTTACACTCCCATCCCATTTGGTGCCTGCCAAGGAAAATGTTTTCGTCCTTAATGTCAAAGGCGATTCCATGATCAATGCAGGGATCCTTGACGGGGACCACATCATCGTCAAGGAATCCCGGACAGCGCGAAACGGTGAAATCATCGTTGCCATGCTAAAAGAAGACTCGGAAGTGACTGTGAAAAGGTATTACAAAGAACAGGGCCACATCCGACTGCAGCCGGAAAACGATGCCATGGACCCGATTTTATCCACCGATGTGGAAGTGGTAGGCAAGGTTATCGGCCTATACCGAAGCATTGCATAATCATTGGACAAATAGGCCCAAAAACGTTATTTCCAACGTTTTTGGGCCTATTTTTTTATAGTTTAGGGCACCTCTACTAATTCCAATTCACCCGAATTTGCGGTCTTTTTCCGCCCATCCTTTTAGCCCACCAAAGGAGGATACCTTCTTACGGAAGGGCGGGGACCCTGCCAGCAAAAATGTCATGAAGCTCCACTTCACTGCAATGCTCTTAATCTTTATTGCGCCGAGGAGCGCAAGGTCATGAGCACCGTAGAAGCAATGCTCTCAATCTTTATTGCGCCGAGGAGCGCAAGGTCATGAGCACCGTAGAAGCAATGCTCTTAATCTTTATTGCGCCGAGGAGCGCAAGGTCGTGAGCACCGTAGAAGCATTTTCACTTCCTCGGCTGGACGAAAAAATTCTCGCAAATGCGGGCAAGGCTCTTACGGTTTTCTTGTTCTGAGGAAGGTCACGCAGTGAGTACCGTTGGAACAAAGCGAGTTAATAGAGGTACCCTATAGTTTATCTTTGAGATAACCTTCTACTTTGGCAACGGTTTTAGAAAAATCTTCCACGTTGACGTCAAACCAAGTGACATCCATCTGATTCTTGAACCAGGTAAACTGCCGCTTAGCATAGCGGCGTGAATTTCGCTTAATTAAGCTAATGGCTTCTTCAAGTCCCTGTTCTTTCCGAAAATAAGGAAACAGCTCTTTATAGCCGATCGCCCGCATGGATTGGGAATTTTCAGGAAGGCCTGTTGAAATTAAGGCCTGCACCTCGCTTAATAGGCCCGTTGCCATCATGGCATCGACCCGCTGGTCAATACGCCCATAGAGCGCCACCCTGTCATCCGTCAAGCCGATCATAGCCACGTTGTAAACCAGCCGGTGTTCCTGTTTTTCCACCAGGGCCGATTTTTTTTCTCCGGTTGCCTCAAAGATTTCCAAGGCACGGATCACCCGTTTCCGGTTATTGTGATGGATTTCCCGGGCAGATTCGGCGTCCACTTCCATCAGTTTTTGATGGAGGGATTCGTTGTCAAGATGACCATATAGCTCTTCATCCATTGATTTTGGGCGGGACTCCCCTTCTGTGAATTCGTAATCATAAAGGACGGATTTAATGTAAAGCCCAGTCCCCCCAACAATGATGGGGATTTTTCCCCGGCCCTTGATTTCATCAATCTTGCCTCGCACCGCTTTTTGGAACTGGGCAACGGAGTAATCTTCATCGGGGTCTTTTTCGTCCAGGAGGTGGTGTTTGACGCCCTGCTTTTCTTCAGCGCTGACCTTAGCAGTCCCGATGTCCATTCCCCGGTAAACCTGCATGGAATCGCCGCTGATGACTTCGCCATCCAGTTTCTTTGCCAGCTCCACGCCCATGCGGGTTTTCCCGACGGCGGTTGGGCCAACGATACATATGACATCCAACATCTACATCACCCGCTTAAACATTTTTTCAATTTCATACTTGCTGAGGTTCACGATAATCGGCCTTCCATGGGGACAGGTATATGGCTGTGCGCATTGGCAAAGGGACCGCAAAAGTTCCGTGATTTCATGGTCATTGATGAACTGGTTGGCCTTGATGGAGCCTTTGCAGCTCATGGTTATGGCAACCGCTTCCCTAAGCTTGGCGACGTCGGCTGCCTTTTCCCGAAGCAGGTGCTCGACCAGGGTTTCCACGATGTCCTTGGCGTCTTTTTGGGCCCACACGGGCAACGTGCGCACCACAAGGGACTGATGGCCAAAAGCCTCGAATTCAAAGCCCAGCCCCAAGAGCGTTCCAAATAGCGGCTCCATTTTTAGCAGTTCATCCGCAGGGTAATTAAGCACCAAAGGAAATAACGGCTTCACACTCTCCGGGCCGGCGCTTCCCAAAAGCCCATAATTCTTCTCATACTCCACCCGTTCCATGGCCGCGTGCTGGTCCACAATAAAAAGCCCTTCCTCGTTTTGCGCAAGCAAGTAGGTGCCATGGAGCTGGCCAATGTAATAAAGCTCAAGCCCTTTTTTATCGGGGGTAGGAACGGTCACAGGCAGCGGTACTGCCATTTTTTTAGTAGGATACCCCAAAGGGGGTTGCTGCACGGCTGGGCTGCTGGGAAGGTCCCTTGGAGGCAATTTCTGCGGGTTATGCCAGGCACTGCCCTGGATTTCGGGCGGTGTTTCCCTGACCTCTTCTGGACTAAATTTCGGGGCGCCGCTCAAATCAAGGGATTGAAACACGGGTCCGGGTTTTGGGATTGGGGATTTTATCTCAGGTTGCGGGATGTAATTCACGCCGCTCAACAGCTGTTTGATTTGGGTATAGATAAAAGTGCGCAAAGCTTCTTCCTTGCTAAAACGCACTTCCAGCTTGGCGGGATGGACATTGACATCCACCAAGACCGGGTCGAGGTCAATAGCCAAAACAACAATGGGAAACCGGTCCTTTGGCAAAAAGGTGTGGTAAGCCTCGATGACAACCCGGGTCAGCCCAAAATTTCGGATGGCCCTCCCGTTGACGATCAGGGTCACGTAATTTCGGGAAGCCCGGTTGATTTCCGGGTCGCTGATAAAGCCCCTTACTTTGAAATCATCGTCAGTTTCCTCCAGGGGAATCATTTTTCTTGCAATATCAAAGCCATAGACGCTGGAGATGACGCTTTGCAGGTCATTTGCCCCCGTAGATTGGAAAATCAGCCGCCCATTGTTATAAAGCTTTAAAGCCACTTCAGGATGGGACAGCGCAATTTTATTGATAAAATCCGTAATATGGGACAATTCGGTGTTTAAGCTTTTCATGTGCTTAAGGCGGGCGGGCGTATTAAAGAAAAGATGGTTGATTTCCATCTCAGTCCCTTTCCTTAAAGCTGCAGGCTCATTGGCCAGCACCTCGCCTGCTTTAATGTGGAGGTGTGTCCCAGCCGTCCCATCAGATGTTTTTAGGCGCACGTCGGCAACCGAGGCGATGGACGGGAGCGCCTCCCCCCTAAACCCGAGGGATTTGATGCGGAAAATATCAAACTGGCTCTTTATTTTGCTGGTGGCATGCCGTTCAAAAGCCAAAAGGGCATCGGTTTCACTCATGCCATCCCCATCATCAATGACCTTCACTTGCCGAAGGCCAGCATCCTGAAGATGGATTTCTACATGGGTGCTATTGGCATCGATGGCGTTTTCCACCAGTTCTTTGACAACTGATGCCGGGCGCTCGATCACCTCCCCGGCCGCAATCATGTTGGCAAGCTGGTCGCTCATCCGGATGATTTTATTCAACTGGCATCATCCTTTCTCTTGATCTGCTTTTTCAGCTCATACATGGCGTTCATCGCCTGCAAAGGCGTCATTTCGTAAAGATCCAGGTCATTAAGCTGGTCGATGATTCCGTCATATGGGTGCGGCTGGGGCTGCGGCGCTTTCCCTTTGGTTTTAGGTGCTGGCACTTCAGCAAATAAGGACAGTTGCCCCGCCATGCTTATGGGTTCCTGTGGGGCAGCTTCAACTGGTTGCTGCCCTGGTGCCGGTTTATTTTGTTCAAAACCTGCCAGGAGGTTTTTAGCCCGCTGTATAAGTTGTTGGGGCAGCTTGGCGATTTGGGCAACATGGATCCCGTAACTTTTATCAGAAGGCCCTTCCATCACCTTGTGCAAGAAAATCAGCTGGCCACCATGGTCCTTTGCCGTCACGTGGCGGTTTTGCAGGCGGGGACAAGATTTTTCCAAATCAGTCAGTTCATGGTAATGGGTGGAAAACAGGGTTTTGGCGCCGATGTGGTCATGAATATGCTCAATGATGCTTTGGGCCAGGGCCATCCCATCAAAGGTAGCGGTCCCCCGGCCAATTTCATCAAGCAAGATCAAGCTATTTTTTGTGGCGTGCTGAAGCGCATGGTTGGTTTCCATCATTTCAACCATGAAGGTCGAATGGCCGGAAACCAAGTCGTCAGCTGCCCCGATGCGGGTAAAAATCTGGTCAAAAACCGGCAGTGTTGCCTCGGACGCCGGTACAAAGCAACCGATTTGGGCCATGACCGCTGTCAGTGCCAACTGGCGCATATAGGTGGACTTCCCTGACATATTGGGGCCTGTAATCAAAAGGATATCCAAATCAGCCGGCATCACCACATCGTTTTCCACATAACGGGTATCTTGCAGCACTTTTTCAACGACAGGATGGCGCCCGTTTTCAATTTCAATCACATGCCCATCGTTCAGTTGCGGCCGCTTATAACGATTTTCCTCGCTTAATGTAGCAAAGGATTGCAGGACGTCAAAAAAAGCAATCACTTTTGCCAAGTGCTGGATGGCGGGGATTTCACTTTTCACGGCTTCACGAAGTTCCAAGAACAGTTCATATTCCAATTGGATGGACTTCTCCTCAGCCCCAAGGATAAGCTCCTCTTTTTCTTTTAGCTCTGGTGTAATGAAGCGTTCGGCGTTGACCAGAGTCTGCTTCCTCACATACCCACAGTCCTCGGGGAGCGCCCTTAAATTGCCTTTGCTGATTTCAATATAATAGCCAAAAACCTTGTTAAACTTGATTTTCAGGTTCTTGATGCCAGTCTTTACACGTTCTTTTGCCTCAAGTTCCAGGAGCCATTCCCTGCCATGGTCGATGATGTAGTGGAGCTCGTCCAATTTTTCATCGTACCCTACCTTGATCATGCCCCCTTCTTTGATGCCCACCGGGGGATTTTCGGCCAATGCGCTCCTGAGTTTATACTCAAGCTCCTTGCAGTCGCTAATGTTTTGTGCTTGCTGGGAAGCGGCTTGCAAGGGGAGCCTTTGGATGAGGGCCTTAAACTCCGGCACCCTCGCCAAAGAGCCCTGAAGCTGGGAGAGATCCCGTGCATTGGCATTCCCGTAAGCCACCCGCCCTACCAGGCGTTCCAGGTCATACACCCCGTCCAGCAGCCTTTTAAGCTCCTCTTTCACCATAAAATCCGCCATAAATGCCGATACCACGCCATAGCGCTCTTCAAGCTCTTGTTTTTGGATGGATGGCCGTTCGATCCATGATTTTAAGAGGCGGCTTCCCATGGCTGTTTTCGACTTGTCCAACAGCCAAAGCAATGAACCCTGGCGGGATTTGGAGCGGATGGTCTCCGTCAGTTCCAGGTTGCGGCGGGAATTGTAATCAATGCGCAAAAAGTCCTGGTTTCGGGTGGTTTTTACAGGCTGCAAATGTTCCAGGCTGTTTTTTTGGGTTTTTTGCAAGTAGTTGGTGAGCCGCCCGAAGGCAGAGGCATCCTCCAATCCCTTGGCCAGATATTCAAATAAAGGGGCTACCCGGCAATCAGGTTCATGGCTGATGGTCAGTCCGGCCAATGCTTTCAAATGTTCCAATTTGGCAGTTTCAATTTCCGGTCCGATAACGATTTCGCGGGCTTCTAGGTTGATGAGTTCGCCAATCAACTCCCCCTCGCTGGTTTCCATGGAAAAATTCTCACCGGTGGACAGGTCAGAATAAGCTATGGAATAGTTGTTTTTTCCTTTGGCAAGGGCAACGATAAAGTTATTGGTTTTTTCACTGAGGGCAGACTGGCTCATAATGGTGCCCGGCGTCAAAAGCCGGACCACTTCACGGCGGACGACCCCCTTTGCTTCGGACACATCTTCCACTTGTTCGCAAACCGCTACTTTATAGCCTTTATCAACCAACCGGTTAAGGTAGCCTTCAGCTGCGTGATGGGGGACGCCGCACATGGGGACCCTTTCTTCTGTACCCGCCCCACGGCCAGTAAGGGCAATCTCCAGTTCTTTGGACGCAAGCTGCGCATCTTCAAAAAACAACTCATAAAAATCCCCCATCCTGAAAAAGACAAACGCGTCCATGTAATTTTCTTTAATGGTGAGGTATTGCTGCATCATGGGTGTATAAACGGTTTTGTCTCTCATTTTTGGCTCCTATGCGTCTGGCAGTAAAACCTGCCCATATTTACTCTATTATAACATGTTTGGCGAAACCTAGTCCAGATTCCACCAATTACGACACATAAAAAAAGCCCGGCAGCAGCCGGGCTTTGTTGGGCTTATCCCCCAAAAGGGCCTTCACTTAGGAATTTAGTGTTGATTTGTTGGTCGATCTCAGCCAAGACATCGTCATCATCGTCTTCAAAATCACTTTCAACAGGGCCTAAGATAGCAACACGCATCTTCGTTTCCCCGATGACTTCAACGACGATTTCAAATTCCACTTCAACCAAAATTTCATTGCCTTCGATGCGGGCATCCATGCAGGTCGGCTGTTGGATGGGGCGGGCGATGACCTCATCCCCTTCGTAAAGGCAATCCCGGATGAGGCGGTGGACATTGACGACCTCGTTATAGTCGATCGTCTGCCGGGCTACCTCGGTCTTTGTGTTGTCATCAAAGGCAAACCAAACGTTGATGTCGTAAGAACCCTTGATTTCAACAGTGTTGTGCCCTTTCCTGGCACCAAATTTGTGGTTGATGATCCAACAGCCCAGGATGCTGTCAACTGGATGTTCCAGGCCACCGATAGGTGAGGTAATGGCAAAGCGCTTTTTACCTTTGCCGATAATGGCCTTTGTTACAATTTCCCGAATATCGTTCATGCTAAAACCTCCCTGATAAAAAGCGCAGGACGCCGCCCATTAAGGCGCCAAAGCTTTTTTTGTGGCCTGCACTGCTACCTTACTAAACTATATTCAAAAACCATTGGTTTTAATGCCAATTTTTCGATAAAAATTAACTTAATCCCGCCCAAGGGTTTGGTTATGGCAACTTTTTTCCCACATTCCAATATATGAGGCGCCACGCAAAAAAAGAAGCACCCCCCAAAGATTTCACCGTTTCCGGCGTTCTTTGAAAGTGCTCCTTCAAGCCCATTTATAAGAAGTAAAAAACAAAATCAGCATTCATCCAAAAAAGAATTCACTTTAGATTCCACTAAAAAAGCCATGGTCTGCAAAAGCTCCTCCAGTTCCACCTGAAGCTGCATGTATTCGGCGAAAAGCGGGTTGTCAAAAAGGGCTTCTTCTATGGCTTTAAGCTCCTCTTCCTTTTGGCGGGTAGCTTCGGCAAGCTTATAATGGCTTAAATTGACGACTTCTTTTTGAAGGGTGGTATAGCGGCCATACAAGGTTAGGAGTTCCTGGTTTTGATGGACTTTTTCCCCAGCTTTGCGGTAGCGCCTGAAAACCGGGTCGGACTGAAGCCGCTCTTTAAGCGCCAAGACGGATGGCAACTGTATCGTATCAAGCATGTTCATCCACCAACTCCCCAAGCAAGTGCCAGGTTTTAGCCTCGGTGATGCGGACTTTGGCAATTTTTCCGGCATAAGAGCTGTCGCCTGGGAAGTTCACCAATTTCTGATGCCTTGTATAACCGGCAAGCACCTGGTCATTGTTTTTAGATGGGCCTTCCACCAACACCTCGACGACTTCACCCAAGAAACGCTCGCTGCCACGTTTATAACCCTTGTTTACCACTGCATTCAAGCGCTGAAGGCGGTCTTTTTTCTCCGCTTCCGTTACATCGTCTTTCATCTTGGCAGCCGGAGTCCCTTCCCTTGGGGAATAAATGAAGGTAAATGCCCCCTCATAGCCGACTTCTTCAACGAGGCTCAGTGTGTCTTGGAATTGCTCTTCCGTTTCTCCTGGAAAGCCAACGATGATATCAGTAGTCAAAGATACCCCTGGAATGGCTGCTTTGATGTCCTTCACTAATTGCAGGTAAGACTGCCGGGTGTATTTGCGGTTCATTTGCTTCAAAACCTCATCATTTCCCGATTGAACCGGAAGGTGGATGTACTCCATGAGATTGCCACGCTTTGAAAGGGCGGCAATGGTCTTATCATCAAAGTCCCTTGGATGGGAGGTTGTGAACCGGATGCGGGGAATATCTTCTTTGTTAAGATCGGACAATAAATCGCCAAAAGTATAGTCCCGGTCTTTGAAGTCTTTGCCATAGGCATTGACATTTTGTCCCAAAAGGGTCACTTCCTGATAGCCGATTTCTTGTAAATGCCTGATTTCAGCAATTATGTCCTCTGGCATCCGGCTGCGCTCCTTCCCGCGGGTATAGGGGACAATGCAGAAGGTGCAAAACTCGTCACAGCCATACATGATGTTGACCCATCCTTTGATGCTCCCTTCCCGGCGGCGGGGCATGTTCTCGATGATATCCCCTTCAGCTGACCATACTTCAACGACCCGTTCTTTACCCATCAGGGCATTGAAAAGGTATTCTGGCAAGCGGTGGATGTTATGGGTTCCAAAAATCAGGTCCACATATTGGAACCGTTCCATCAACCTGTTCACCACTTTTTCTTCTTGGGACATGCAGCCACAGACTCCGATGAGCATATCCGGGTTATTGAGCTTTAATTTTCGCAACCGGCCCAGTTCCCCAAATACCTTGTTTTCAGCATTTTCCCGGATTGCGCATGTATTTAACAAAATCAGGTCAGCCTTTTGCATAGATCCGGCCTTTGCATAGCCCAGTTCTTCCGCAATCCCTTGCATAGCCTCCGAATCGTGTTCATTCATCTGGCAGCCATAAGTTTGGATCCAGTACGTTTTGCCGCGGCCGATATTTTTCATGCTCGACCCGATGGCAAAATCCCGGTGAACCTGCACGTCTTCACGGCCGCGTTTTCTTGCATCATTTATGCTAGGGCGCTGGAAATAGCGGGAAAAATCTTTCTTGACCCCTGTCCTTGGAACTGTTTGCTTGGATAACTCCCTTTGTTGTTCGTTCAAAAAAACGCCTCCTTATGCTTCAATCCTTACCAATTACCGAAAGGTTCCTTTATCCATTATACTTAATATGCAAATCCATTTCAAGGCTTTACTTTTCAGACCATTAAATATAACGGGTTCGGGCCTTGATGTTTCACAATACATCAAAACGGGACTGACGCTTTCGCGCCAATCCCGTTTTGATATGCCTTGCAACAGACCCTATACAATTCCTATTGTCTGGACTCAACGATGAGCTTAATTGCCGTGCGCTCTTCACCATCAATTAAAATATCTGTAAAAGCCGGGATACAGATGAGGTCTTTCCCTGTCGGTGCTACGTATCCTCTTGCGATCGCAATTGCTTTTACTGCTTGATTTAGTGCCCCTGCCCCGATTGCCTGGATTTCCACTAGGCCACGTTCACGAAAAGCATTGGCCAAAGCACCCGCTACCGAGTTAGGATTGGATTTAGATGATACTTTTAATACTTCCATAATTGTCCCCCTCTTATTGTAGTTACATATTCATCTTATGCTTGGCAAGAGGGATAAATGCCTAATTTTTAAAAGAAAGGAACAGGGTTGGTCCCCGCTCCTCATGATTATCTAGCTGTTTCAATTGCCCGTGTTTCACGGATAACCGTAATTTTGATGTTTCCTGGGTATTCAAGCTCATTTTCAATGGTCTGGCGGATGTCCCGCGCCACTTGATATGCCCCGGCATCGTCCAATTTATCCGGCAAAACAGCCACACGGACCTCACGCCCTGCCTGGATGGCAAATGCCTTGTCTACGCCTTCGAACCGGGTAGCAATGCCTTCAAGTTGCTCTAAGCGCTTCACGTAATTTTCTAAGGATTCGCTGCGTGCCCCAGGCCTTGCCGCCGATAAAGTATCAGCTGCCGCCACGATGACTGCAATAAGGCTTTGGGCCTCTGAATCCCCGTGGTGTGAGGCAATAGCATCGATGACAATCGGGTGTTCCCTGTACTTATTGGCCAAATCAACACCGATTTCCACATGGCTGCCTTCAATTTCATGATCGACTGCTTTTCCAATGTCATGAAGGAGCCCAGCACGTTTGGCAAGCTTGACGTCTTCACCAAGTTCCGCGGCCAATATCCCTGAGAGAAATGCCACTTCCATGGAATGCTTGAGGACATTTTGCCCATAACTGGTCCGGTAATGAAGGCGCCCAAGAATCTTCATAAGATCTGGATGGACTTTGCCAATTCCAAGTTCAAATACGGCATTTTCACCGTATTCGCGAATCCTGAAATCAACTTCACGACGGGTTTTTTCCACGATTTCCTCAATACGGGCTGGATGGATCCTTCCATCTTGGACCAGCGTCTCAAGGGTAATGCGTGCAATTTCCCGGCGGATGGGGTCAAAACAGGAAAGCACGACAGCTTCCGGTGTATCGTCGATGATCAGGTCAACGCCTGTCAAGGATTCAATCGTCCTGATGTTTCGCCCTTCGCGCCCGATGATGCGCCCTTTCATTTCATCGCTTGGCAAGCTGACGACGCTGACACTGTAATCTGTCGTTTGTTCAGAAGAATATTTTTGCAAGGCCAGGATAATGTACTCCTTCGCCTTCTTGTCAGCCTCTAGGCGTGCTTTTTCATCAGTTTCCTTGACGTACTTAGCCACTTCATGGGACATTTCTTCTTCCACTTGCTTGAAGATGATTTCCCGTGCGCCATCTTGATTGAGGCCTGCGATTTCAACTAATTTGTCTTGCTGCATTTGCAGCGTTTCTTCCACTTTGCTTTCAAGTACTTTTAGATCCGCATGCTTCTTGGCAATTGCCTCGTCTTTTTTCTCAATGGCGATTTCACGCTTTTCAAGATTTAGGACTCGGCGATCGATGGTACCTTCCCGCTGGACAAGGCGTTCCTCAAAACGGATCAATTCCGATTTTTTTTCCTTGGCGTCGCGCTCGGCTTCAACCTTCATTTTCTGAAGCTCTTCCTTCGTTTCCAAAAGCGATTCTTTTTTCTTGGTCTCTGCTTGTTTTTCAGCATTTGAAATAATGTGGGCTGCTGACTGGCCAGCCCTCTCTAAATCCGCTTCATAAACTTTTTTCCTTGCTTGTTGTCCAATAAAATAACCTAAAAAACCTATCCCTACTAGCAAAATGGAGAAGATAATGTAAATTAAACCATCATTCATCTTATCCGCCTCCATATCGAAACTATCCGTTAACTATCTAACACCTTTCAAGCCGTATACTATGGTATACCACCCTACTCCTATTTTAATATTATTGGACTAACATGTCAAGGCATCCATGTCAAGCTTTACAAATTTTACCTAGAAAAAAGAGTTTGGCGCCAAATAGCGCCAAACTCCGATCAAGCTTCTTCCGAAAAATCTAGTGGAAGTGTATCCGTGTTGAAATCTTCGTCAAATGATGGGACTTCTTCTTCCTCATTGACGACGGTTTCACCAGGGATGATATTAAGTTTTTGCCTGACTTTTTCAGCAATTTCATCGGTAATCACCGGGTTTTCTTTCAAGTAAATTTTTGCATTTTCACGGCCCTGACCCATTTTTTCCCCATTATAAGAATACCAGGAACCGCCTTTTTCTACAATTTCAAACTCAACTGCCAGGTCAAGGACCTCACCATGGCGGGACACCCCTTCGCCATACATCAAATCAGCCTCGACTGTTTTGAATGGCGGGGCCACTTTATTTTTAACGATTTTGACTTTAGCAACAGAACCAATCATTTCAGTACCCTGCTTGATCGGCTCCCCTTTACGGACTTCCAAGCGGATCGTCGCATAAAACTTAAGGGCACGCCCACCAGGCGTCGTTTCCGGGTTACCAAACATCACACCGACTTTTTCACGCAGCTGGTTGATGAAAATGGCAATGGTTTTCGTATTGTTGATCAAGCTTGAAAGCTTTCTTAAGGCCTGGGACATCAAACGGGCCTGAAGCCCTACGTGGGAATCCCCCATCTCACCTTCGATTTCCGCACGCGGCACTAGCGCAGCGACGGAATCGATGACTACCATCTCAATGGCCCCGCTTCGGACCAAGGCTTCGGCAATTTCAAGGGCCTGCTCCCCATTATCCGGCTGGGCAATCAGCAGCTCGTCTACATCCACCCCAAGTTTTGCTGCATAAGATGGGTCAAGGGCATGCTCTGCATCAATAAATGCAGCCGTCCCGCCATTCCTTTGGACTTCTGCGATGGCATGAAGGGCAAAGGTCGTTTTACCTGAACTCTCTGGCCCGTAAATTTCAACAATACGCCCGCGTGGATAGCCGCCAACGCCAAGGGCAGCGTCGAGGGCAAGGGATCCTGACGGGGAAACCTCGATTTTAGTATCTGACTTTTCGCCTAATTTCATGATTGCACCGCGGCCAAAGTCTTTTTCGATTTTTTTCAGGGCATTTTCAAGTGCCTTTTCCCGGTCTTTAGCATCGACTTTCGAGACCGGGTTTGATTTTTCGGTTTTTTTCTTCATGGCATTGCCTCCGTTTCAAGGTTTTATATTTAGTCGGGATTTTAGTCTCCCTCTTAATATGTGCAATTAAGGGTGTTTTTCCTGCCTATTAATCAATAATAAACCATTTTTCATAAAATAGCAAGCAAAAAAGGGCGAATAGGTATTCGCCCTTTTGCCTTAATCTTTTAAAACCGCCAAATTTTTCAATAAATATTCGGCTCCCGATGCTACCGTCAATAATACAGCCAGCCAAATGAGCAGCGCATCCACTGGGATGCCCCATAATGAGAACGGCCAGTTGTTTAGCAGCAAGACGGCTATCATGGCAAATTGCACCACAGTCTTAAGCTTGCCTGTCCAGCCAGCTGCCATAATGACACCTTTGGCTGCAGCCAGGGTCCGAAGGCCTGTCACCATAAATTCCCGTGCTAAAATGATAA
>WRGF01000217.1 GCA_009787345.1 Turicibacter sp. | reverse complement strand
TGATGCCCATTGATGGATTTGGCTTATGTTCTTGAGGCCGCAGATGCTGCCCATAATGACAATCATCAGGACTTGCGGGATGCTAATGACATACCCGACATGTTCTTCGGTGGTTTCAACATCAATAAAATATTGGGTGAGGTGGTTCGTTTTAGTTTTCATCCGTCTATTTTATCAGGTTTTCAGTTGAAAGTGGGCTGTTATTTACTGGAAATCCCTGCTTCTAGGAAGGGGTTTCTTGAAAGTTGATTTCCGTGCCGTGGTAGTCATCACCCTTGACAGGGCGATTCTGGCATAATCTTTGCTTGAATGTCCATTCTTCCAAGCCTCACGAGGGGGCATTCCCAATTTTCTCAGAGCCTTGACTCGGGTTTTGCAATTCTTACACTGTTTCCAGATGCACATCCTCAAACGGTACCTTAAATGTTATGAAATACTTTTCAGCTTGCCTTTGGCATCTCCAATGGCAAAGTAGTTCACCCAACCCCTGACGTATTCATTAATTTTGTGGATACGGTATTCCATGCTCACGCCCCAATTTCTTCGGCTGTAACCGTGAAGCTTTTACTTGAATTCCCCCTCTGATTTGTCGGGGGGCTTTTAGCGGTAGCTCTGTTCCTTTGCGGAGTGGTAGAAGCCGAATCCCAGAAAATTTAAGTCAGGGGAAGTGGGCTTGACTATCTTTGACTTTGAGGCGTTTACGATAAGGCCCAGTTTTGTCTCTATGTGCTAGCAGACCGTCCTCATGACCCGCCTTGCCGACATTTCACTTTTAACCCTAATGATGTAGTCATCCGCGTAGCCCACCTCCTCTCTTTTAAGGCATAAAAAAAGACCGCTTAAGCAGTCCTTTAAGATATCTTTTAAGCTAAAACGAACTCCACTTCATATTAGCTTAAATTAAATTTGCTGGTATCATCGAATTTTTTTCATCAATCATATAAGGTTCTGACGTCATACAAATGATTCCTCCAAAACTCTGATTGAATTTTGTTTTTTCAATAATAGAAAATTTTTGTACTTCTTGTCGTCGAGGACTTGCAGAAAGCTTAATTTCTAGCGGATGAATTTCTTGCCCTCTTTCAATAAAAACATCAATCTCTTTCGCATTAGCATCACGATAGTAGGTCAAGTTCGCTTGATTGCCGCCATATTCCAATTCACGAACTAGCTCAGCAATCACATAGTTTTCAAAATACTTCCCGCCAACTGGTCCGGTCATCATAGTTTCTTTAGAAGGCCACATGGAAAGTGCTGCACAATATCCCGTGTCTAAGAAATAAAGTTTCGGTGCTTTTGCCAAGCGTTTTAGTTCATTATTTGCATAGGGTTGAAGAAGATAAACAATACCCATTCCTTCTAGCAAGGAAAGCCATTTTTTAGCTGTATGTGATGAAATATCGGATGTATCGGCTAACGTTTTATAATTGACTTGCTCACTCGTTAAGGCAGCACATGCCCTCAAGAAGCGTACAAACTTAGTGCCATCAGATACACCACCTAAATCAACTACATCACGTAAAAGATAAGTGTTCGTATAGGCATCAAAATAAGTTTTGCGAATATTATCAGGCATTTCGATTGCTCGAGGCATTCCACCTGTCCAAATATAATCAAATATATCTTGGATGTCCGTTGGCTTGGTTTCCTTTTGACGGTCTTGTAAATTTTCAAACGAAAAATCTAAGGAAGAAGAAAATTCAATACCATCAGCTTCTTGCTTAGAAAAACTATACATTTTGAGAATGCCGATACGTCCTGCCAAAGACTCTTGAACATTTTTCATCATATTGAAATGCTGGGAACCTGTCAACCAAATACGACCATACTCATCACTTTCATCGACAATACGCTTTATTTCAGGAAAAAGTTCAGGGGCATTTTGAACTTCATCAATAATGATTGGCAATTTATATTGTTGAAAGAACAAGCGTGGATCTTGTCTAGCTAAAGTTCTTGCTAGGTCATCATCTAGACTGACGTAAGTTCTATCGTCACCATCAGCTAAATGCTTCAACATTGTAGTTTTACCTACTTGCCTAGCACCCGTAACTAACACCACTTTAAAAAATCGACTCATCTCTAAGAAATCAGCTTCTGCTTGCCTTTTGATATACATTTCAACACCTCTTTTTTATGATAATATGAACTATAATTCATTTTATCGTAAAAATGACGAATTGTCAATGGTGTTTTATATTCCTATTATTTTCTGGATGTCCACTATTTGGAGGACAGCTGCCGATTGAGGGAGCGAAATTCACAAAGAAACCTCAACATGGCCTGAAAAATTTCGTTAAACCTTACCGGACGCTACAATGAGGTCACCAATTCCAAAAAACCACTGTCCCATATCATGCTGAGATGCCTATTGGAAGTAGATACATTGACAGAGGTCTAGAATTTAAACTCCATTTAAGGGAATATAATCCATTTCTTAAGAGGAGCTCTTTTTAAGTGCGGCAAAAATTCGGGAATTATTCTTATTTTGCCTGAAGGTAAATAATGGGTAACGTTTTCACGATAGTTGATTTCCGTGCTCTTTCTATGGATTTTGATGCCCCTGTGGAAAAAATTCAAGCGCTGTAATAAGAAATACTGATTTTTTTGCAACAGCCTTTTTATTCGTTAATCCGCCTTGTTGATGGAATGCCCGCTCCGCCTTGGGAAACGGTTGGCCTGTGGGCCGCGCCCTAAACGTTTATCGGGGCGCTTCAACCGTTCCCCCACCTGGGACTTTTGCTTCTTTCGGTTTAGCATCTGCTCGATGGATTCCTTTGTGGTCGCCATGGATTTCGCCTCCTCCATGGTAGTATTCGCCAGGAATCTCGAATTTATCACTCCCTATTTTCGTAAGCGGTGCCCGTAAAAGATAAGGGCGATGGCGACCAGGGCTACCTCCCAAGCAATGGGGGCCTTGACCCATAGGTAAAAAATAATATCCGCAAGCAAGGTAAAAAGCCCCGAAAATATAATGAACCCACTGACCATTTTTCTTTGGTCAAGCTGCTTTTTCCTATCCTTCATTGAAATTCCCCGCATGGTATCCCCTCCAACTACGTCAATTATAACACATAATGGGCGCTTCCAATCAATGTAAGGGGTTAGCATTTATCCGAATCCGTCGACAAATACTTGCCAAATGCCCGAAAAGTCGATATAATAAAAGTTACGGAAAAATTTAAGAAAAATGAGGGTGACGTAGATGCTGCATTCATTTTCACGCACAGAATTATTGACAGGTAGAGATGGATTACAAAAATTAAAGGGTGCCCGGGTCGCAGTTTTTGGCGTTGGCGGCGTTGGCGGCTATGTGGTGGAAGCCCTTGCCCGAAGCGGTGTGGGAACCCTTGATATTATTGATGACGATAAAGTATGTTTGACCAACCTGAACCGTCAGGTCATTGCGACCCGCAAAACCGTCGGTAAATATAAGGTGGAGGTCATGAAGGAACGGATTTTGGAAATTAATCCCCGTGCCATTGTAAACACTTACCAAACCTTTTACTTGCCGGAAAATGCCCACGAATTTAATTTTAGCCAGTATGATTATGTGGTGGATGCTATTGATACCATGTCTGGGAAAATCGCATTGGTGATGCAAGCCCAGGAATCAGGGACTAAAATCATCAGTTCCATGGGAGCCGGGAACAAGCTCCATCCGGAAATGCTTGAACTTGCCGACCTTTATAGCACCTCAATGTGCCCGTTGGCAAGGACCATGCGCCGGGAACTAAAAAAACGGGGCGTTAAAAAGCTGACTGTGGTTTATTCAAAAGAAAAGCCAATCAAGCCTAAAAACGAAACCGTTGCCGATTGCAAAGTTGCCTGCATTTGTCCGAAAGACACCCAACGGACCTGCACCATCCGCCGGGAAATCCCGGGAAGTGTCAGCTTCGTACCGTCGGCTGCGGGATTGATTATGGCCGGGAAGATTGTTAGGGATTTGATTAGCGAATAATGAGCCAGTCCGAGAAGTGTGTAATAAGAAAGCCCGAGGAAACCGCTCGGGCTTTCTTATGTGAATCTAAGAGCGGATTTGGAAAGGGCTGCAATTTTATTTAACTGAAGGGCACATCTAACGACTCCAATTCACCCGAATTTACGGTCTTTTTCCGCCCAACCTAATAGCCCACCAAAGGAGGATACCTTCCTACGGAAGGGCGGGGACCCTGCCAGCAAAAATGCCATGAAGCTCCACTTCACTGCAATGCCCTGAATCTTTATTGCGCCGAGGAGCGGAGTGAGCATTGTAGAAGCATTTTCACCTCCTCGGCTTGGCGAAAAAATCCTCGCAAATGCGGGCAAGGATCTTACCGGTTTTCTTGTTCTGAGGAAGGTCACGGAGTGAGTACCGTAGGAACAAAGCGAGTTAATAGAGGTACCCTTAAATATTTATTGCCAAACATTTCGAAGTCCTCAAAACCCTGGCCATTCGCCATCATCCCAAACATTACTAGCATAATAATTTCTGGTATGAATGGAGTACTTTCCTAATTCGAAGGAAGTCCTTTATTTGATGTAGGTAGTTAATTAATCGTCCATGGCCTTGCCTCCAAAGTTATGTCTAAGTTTATAGTTCGGGAATCGCTTTCTAGTCAATTTCTCATTTTTTTTCGTACATATATTTGCCCTTGAATAGTATACCATCAACGAAAATTACCCGCTAATGGGATTGCAGATAATGGCATCGGTCTTAGCATAAAAAACTCTCCAGAGACCCAACTGGAGAGTTTTTTTATTCAAAGATTATGCACCTGTGTGCTCGTTGTTTTGCTGGGATTCGATGTGGTTCGTTGCGATTTCTGTGTTCAGGTGCAGGTTATGCTTTGGGCGGGCATCAGCGCTCCCGTAAAACGCATTCAAGTACACCGATTTCAAATCGTCAATCAATGGGTAGCGTGGGTTGGCCCCTGTACATTGGTCGTCAAAAGCATCCTCCGCCATTTGGTCAACCGCTTCCAAGAACTCGCTCTCGCTCACACCGTATTCCTTGATGGACATCGGTACGCCACAAGCTTTTTTAAGTTCGTCGATTTTTTTGATTAGTCCTGCAATTTTTTCTTCATTGGAATTGCCTTGCACGCCTACATACTCCGCTGCGCGGACATAGCGCTCGATTGCCTGTGGCGTTTCGTATTGGGCGAACGTCCCTTGCTTGAATGGGGCATCCGTCGCATTGTATTTAATCACTTCGTTCATTAATAAGGCATTGGCAAACCCGTGAGGGATGTGGAATTTCGCACCTAGTTTGTGGGCTAGGGAGTGGCAGATTCCCAAGAAGCCGTTGGCGAAAGCCATACCTGCGATACAAGACGCGTTCGCCATCTTTTCCTTAGCGAATTTAGCGCTGGCACCACCTTCAACGGACTCTGGCAAGTATTCAAATACCAGTTTAGCCGCTTCTAATGATAGAGGCATGGTGTACTCAGTCGCAACTGTGGATACTAAAGACTCAAGGGCATGGGTCAATACGTCGATACCAGATGCTGCCGTCAAGCTTTTTGGCATAGTCAGCATCAGTTGCGGGTCAACGATTGCCATGGTCGGTGTAATTTCGTAGTCTGCAAGCGGGTATTTGATACCAGTTTCATCATCAGTGATAACTGCGAAAGGCGTTACCTCTGAACCTGTACCTGCGGAAGTGGCGATGGCTACGAAAGATGCTTTTTTACCTAGGCGCGGGTATTTGTAAACGCGCTTGCGGATATCCATGAAACGCATGGCAAGGTCTTTGAAATCTGCATCCGGGTGCTCATAAAGCGTCCACATGATTTTAGCGGCATCCATCGGGGAACCTCCACCTAAGGCGATAATCACATCTGGATTGAACAATTTCATGGCATCTGCACCTTTTTGTGCATCAGATAGCAATGGGTCTGGTTGGACATCCGAGAAGATTTGGTACTGGATTCCGTATTTATCTAATTCTTTCGTTACGTAATTGGTGTAACCCAGGTCAAACAAAGGCTTATCCGTTACGATGAAGGCACGCTTCTTGCCATCTTCTTGAAGGTCTTGAAGGGCGATTGGAAGGCTTCCGAATTTGTGGTAAATTTTGCTAGGAACTTTGAACCAAAGCATATTCTCTCTCCTCTTCGCAACCGTTTTAATATTGATTAAGTGTTTAGGCCCCACGTTTTCGGACACAGAGTTGTTACCCCAAGAACCGCAACCTAAAGTCAGAGACGGTGATACTGCGAAGTTAAAGATATCCCCGATACCGCCTTGTGCCGCTGGTTGGTTGATAAGGACAGTGGTCGTGCGCACAGCCTGAACCATTTTTTGGATGTCATCAGCGGCAGTCAATTCATCTGCATAGATAACTGATGTATGCCCAAGCCCGGAGTGCTCAACCAAAGTCGTTGCCATTTCAACAGCCTGCTCATGGTTCTCGGATTTAAACATCGCAAGGACAACAGAAAGTTTCTCATGGGAGAACGCTTCGTCAAGGGATGGGTCAGTCACTTCACCTACTAGGATTTTCGTGTCTTTCGGCACTTCAAACCCGGAAAGTTCAGCGATTTTCCAAGCCGGCTGCCCAACAATCTTAGCATTCAGATGACCATCAATAATAATGGTTTCACGGACTTTTTGTTTTTGCTCGTCATTTAGGATAAGCGCCCCACGCTGGGAAAGTTCTGAACGTACTGCATCATAGATTTCATGGTCGACGATGATGGACTGTTCGGAGGCACAAATCATCCCGTAGTCGAAGGTTTTTGATAAGAGGATGGAGTTGACAGACATGGACACGTTTGCCGTGCGGTGGATGATAACCGGTGTATTACCAGCCCCAACCCCGATTGCAGGAGTCCCGGAAGAGTAAGCCGCTTTAACCATCCCAGGCCCACCAGTTGCCAAGATTAAGTCAACTTCACGCATAACCGTGTTGGTAAGCTCTAGGCTTGGCTCGTCAATCCAGGCAATCAATCCTTTAGGCGCGCCGGCCTCTTCGATAACCTCGCGGATAATTTGCGCTGTGTAGTTGGTACATTTCTTAGCCCGTGGGTGCGGTGCCAAGACGATGGCGTTGCGGGTTTTGATTGCCATCAGTACTTTGAAAGCTGCGGTAGACGTTGGGTTCGTCGTAGGTACGACCGCCCCGATAACACCGATTGGCTCTGCGACTTTTTCGATTCCGAAAGCCTCGTCCGTTTCCAGGACACCGACTGTTTTTTCATTGCGGTACTTATTATAAATGAACTCAGATGCATAATGGTTCTTGATGACTTTATCTTCAACTAGGCCCATGCCAGTTTCTTCAACTGCCATTTTCGCCAATGGGATACGCTTGTTGTTGATGGCCCGTGCGGCCTTATAAAATAATTCGTCTACTTGTTCTTGGGTGTATTTTCCAAACTCACGCTGTGCTTGCCTTAATTCAGTCATTGTTGACATTAACTCTTCCACATTCGTAATCTTGTTTGCCATTTGTATGGCCCCCTTTGAATTTTTTTTGGTATTTGGTAAATATGCTAACTTCCTTCGTTTTTTGGAAACGGCATTGGAAGTTGGCAGCTTTTAATTTTGTGAATACTTTCACCTTACACGATTATTATACACATTTGTGAAATTTTTCGCAATGATTATTTTCATGAAAACGCACATAAAAAAATCAATGAAAATCCCCTATTTTATATATGTGTATACTATGCCCCATTTAATGACCCTTTAAACGTGACCACATCCCCATTATACAATACCATATACTGGTAATTTGTAGGACTTTGCGTGGCCAAGCCGCTTTTTTTCAGAAATTTTGTCAGGAGGGAATAAAAAAACATCAGCCAGCCCGCTTCAGGGTGGCATTTTTAAACTTATGCGCCACCTTTCAACATTATGACCTCATAAGCACAAAAAAACTGCAACGGTTAACAAGAAAGCGTTAACCGTTGCAGGATTGGTTTTAATCCACCCTATTGAGGAATTGATACTTGCAATTCTGAAAATTTTCGATGCCCCTCTTAGGGCGGAAATGATTCCTCCGCTTGCTGCTATCCTTTTCCTGCGAAATACTTCATCAGCATCCGCATTTCAGAAACTGACGCTTGGCCTGGGGCGGATGGGCCTGTGCCGCTGGCGAAAGTCATGGCGGAGCCAAAAGTCCCACCGGCAACCCGGGTTAAAAACCCAAGTTCCCCCATAGCAATAGTGACCAATGGCTTATCCAACAGTTTTTTTGCCTCCGCAGTCGCTTGTAGGAGTGCCAGGACATCCTCTGGGGTCTTGGGCATAACCGCCAATTTGCAAATATCCGCCCCAAGTGCTGCCATCCTTTGGATCCGTCCCTTCATAAGATAGGAGGACGGGGTCTTTTCAAAATCGTGATTGGATAAAAGAACTGTTTTTTGGCGCTCGTGGGCCAGGCTGATGGCAGCCTTCACTTCACCAAAGCACATCTCCACATCCAATATGTCATAGGATGCATGGGCGGCCAGTTCCAAAAATGCATCGGAGGAAATCCAACCATTCCCGCCTTCAGCGACGGTCCTAAATGTTAAGAGCAAAGGGACATCCCCTAAGAAGTCAGTTAATATTTTTGACATTTCAACCCGGTTTCCTTCAAAAAAGTCGGCCCGCCATTCAACCAGGTCGTAATCTTCAAGCATGGAAAGCTCCTGCAACAGGCTTTCTTTTGTCGTACCCATAATGGGCACGCAGATTTTCGGCATCCCGCTGCCAATCGTGAGGTTTTTTACCGTTACCATCAAGCCACCGCCTTTTTTTATCAAGTATACCTTAAAAATGGGCAAAAAAAAAGGGGCTTCCAAAAAAATTCATGGGACCTGCGGGGCAGTCAGCTCCCTTTAATCCCATGAAATGATTTATTGCCCTTTTTGGGACAAGTATTTGTAGATGCGGACGAAGTGGTTCATGACGACGGATAAGACTAAATAACTTAAGATGACCGTAACAATGATTCCATTCATGGCGATGCCCCCTTTGAATTTGGATTGTTTATCTACTAATAGTATAGCGTTTTCATCAATATTTGTCAATCTTATTTTCAAATTACCACATTTTACATGGGGAAAACTCATAAAATGATTTTATGTCACTTTGGGAGAGCACTGGCAAGCCCACATCCCCGCACGCCCCAATTTAGCATTTACTTGCCCAAAAAGTGCAATTTTACTTGTTTAAATCCCTTATTTTGGTTATGATATTAAGAGATGATCCAACAAATACCGGGAGGAAATTATGATTTTAGACAACCCACTTTATTTTAACAACCGGGAACTGAGCTGGCTTGCTTTTAACGAACGGGTTTTGGAAGAGGCCAACGACTGGCATAACCCCTTGCTTGAGCGGCTTCATTTCCTTAGCATTTTCAGTTCTAACCTGGATGAATTCTTTATGGTACGGGTGGCGGGGCTTAAAGACCAGGTGGAGGCCAATTTCAACCGCCCGGAAAGCAAAGCCGGGATGACCCCTAAAAAACAGCTGAGCGCCATTTCAAAAAAAGCCCATACGCTGATTGGGCACCAGTATGACATTTTAAAAAATCAGATCGAGCCTTTATTGGTCAACGAAGGTATCGGTTTTTTAGGCTTCAAGGAACTGACCGCTGTCCAAAAGGAACGGCTGGAAGCTTATTTTGACGAGCAGGTTTTTCCGGTCCTGACCCCTATTGCCGTGGATGCCTATCGTCCTTTTCCAATACTGGCCAACAAAAGCCTTAACGTTGCCGTAAGCCTCCACTCTGAGGATGTAGACAAAATCGGCATCGTCCAAGTTCCCTCCGTCCTTCCGCGCTATATCCGCACCGAAGGCTTCCATTACGTTCTCCTTGAAGATATTATCAGCGCCTTTTTAAGCAAGCTCTTCGTCGGTTATGACGTGGGGCAGATTACGCATTTCAGGATTACCCGAAACGCTGATATGACCATTGATGAAGAAGGGGCCCGGGATCTTTTAAAAGAGATTGAAAAAGAGTTGACCAAAAGGAAGTGGGGCTCCGCTGTCCGCCTTGAACTGAGAAAGCCAGCTGATGGGGCAATGCTTGCTTATCTACAGGATGAACTGGAAATCCATGAAAAAGATGTCTTTGAGGTGGATGGGCCCCTTGATTTGACGTTTTTGGGCCGCTTTTACCGGGAGATCTCCCATGAACACGAGGAATTGACCTTCCAATCGCTCATCCCCCAACCGCCAAAAGATTTATCCTCCCATGAAGATATGTTTGCTAAGCTTTTGGAACAGGATATTTTAATCCACCACCCGTTCGAGTCCTTCCAGACCGTGGTGGACTTTATTGACGAGGCTTCAAAAAATCCTGATGTCCTCGCCATCAAACAGACCCTTTACCGGATTTCAAGCGATTCCCCCATCATCACTTCTTTGAAGTATGCCGCCCAACAAGGAAAGCAAGTCATGGTATTGGTCGAATTAAAAGCCCGTTTCGATGAAGAAAACAATGTGGAGTGGGCCAAACAATTAGAAAAAGCTGGCTGCCATGTCATTTACGGGATTAATTTTTTAAAGACCCACAGTAAGATTACGTTGGTTGTCCGCCGCCAAAACCAAAAAATCCAGCGTTTCGTCCATTTAGGCACAGGGAATTACAACGATACGACCGCTAAATTCTACACGGACTTAAGCTTGCTGACATCCAATGAACAAATTGGTATCGATGCGACCAACTTCTTTAATTTCTTGAGCGGGGACACCATCAAGCCCCATTATCATGAGTTATCCGTTGCCCCCATGGACATCCGCAACGATTTTATTGATTTGATCGACCGGGAAATACAGTTTCAAAAAGAACATGGGAACGGGCATATCATTGCCAAGATGAATTCCCTGACAGATAAAGTCCTCATCTTAAAAATGTACGAAGCGTCCATCGCCGGTGTCAAAATCGAATTAATCGTCCGGGGGACTTGTTGCCTTCGCCCACAAATAGAGGGAGTCAGTGATAATATTACGGTAAGAAGTATTGTCGGCCGTTTCTTGGAGCATACGAGGATTTATTATTTCCACCAAAATGGAGCCCATAAGACCTTTTTGTCCTCGGCAGATTTGATGACCCGCAACATGGAAAAGCGGGTAGAGATCTCATTTCCGGTCCTTCAGGAAAATCTGAAAGCGCGCATTAAGGAAATCCTTGATATTTATTTATCGGACAATGTCAAAGCCCGTGAACAGTCATCAGAAGGAACGTACCATTACGTTGAAAATACAGGAGAAAACCTCCGTAACAGCCAGTTGATTTTATATGAACAAGCTTATCAGGTTACGGATGACGAGGAGTAAGAATGAAAAAAACCGCCATTATCGACATCGGTTCCAACTCGGTGCGCCTTGTTATTTATAAAGGCCTCAAGGAAATCGATAACATCAAGGTATTTGCCCAATTGCGCAGACATCTTGACAGCAACGGCAACATAAGCCCTGAAGGCATTGAGAACCTCTTGGAGACCTTACAGGGGTTTTCTAGGATGATTGCTTACTATGACGTCAGAAACACGATTTGTGCCGCTACAGCCACTGTTAGGCAGGCTAAAAACAAAAAAGAAATCATCAAGCTTGCCAAAATGGTCACAGGCCTTGAAATCCGGATTATTTCCGAGTACGAAGAAGCTTTTTTCGGCTGTCAGGCTATCCTTAATTCAAGCCCCTTGCAAAATGGCTACACCATTGACCTAGGGGGCGGCAGCACAGAAGTCACCCTGGTCATCGACCGTAAGATGGTCCACTACCACAGCTTTCCATTTGGAGCTGTTTCCCTGAAGCAGCAATTTGTCAAAGGCATGATTCCCACTGTGGAGGAATGCCAACAAATCAGTGGGTTTATCCGGCAGCAATTGGAAAGCCTGCCATGGATAGAAGAAAACAATTATCCCATTTATGCCATTGGCGGGAGTGCCCGAAACCTGGCGCGGGCCCATCAAGGAATGATTGGCTATCCCCTTTTAGGCGAGCATCTTTACCAGATGAAACTGGCAGACTTGGAATGTCTCCAAGAACGCTTTACTTCTGGAAGTATTGAAGATTTGACTGCCATTGATGCGATCAACAAAGACCGGATGGATACGATTATCCCTGCCCTGCAAACCTTTGTGGAACTTAGCCGGATTTTGGGTTCCGAGGCTTTTTTCCTTAGCCGCAAAGGTTTTCGCGACGGATTGGTGGCCGCCGACCCAAAAGTGTTCACCATCAAGACTATCCGCAAAGTTGCTATTGAAGCCCTGTCCAGCCCAACTCCTCTATATGACAAGGCACTTGAGCTGGCAAGCCTTTTAAAACTAAAGCATTCCGACTACGAATTTTTAGAATATGGCATGACCCTTTATAATATCGGAAGGCGGTTCAGCGCCAACGATAGCCGCTCCCATAGCTTTTACTTTATTGCCAACATCCCAATGAATGGCTTTACCCACAAAGAACGGATTGCACTGGCACTTTTAGCTTCCTACCATTCACGGGGGCGTTTTAAAAAAGACATTGCACCTTATGAGAGCTGGTTCACGAAGGAGGAAAAGCAAAAACTCCAATTACTAGGTTCCCTCATTAAATTCGTGGACGCCATGGGGCTTCAAGGAAAACCGGTGGTGAATCTAATCAAAATGGCTTCCAACAGCACTGAAACCATGTGGCTGCAACTTACTTTAGCAGCGGATTTCCCTCATAAAAAAGAGGAACTTCTCAAACAAAAAAAGCACTTGGAACGGGTGCTTAAAAAGGATATCCACCTGGAATTTTTGACACAATGATATTTTTTATACGAATAAAAGCCCTAGGCATGCCGAGGGCTTTTATTCGTATAAAGGGCGGCATGTCCACACACGACTTTTCTCATCAAGGAATCCCTCCCTTACCTAAAAATCCCTTGAAAAATTCGTTTGGGAAGTTTCAACAGTCCCATGGCTGCGTTCCAAATCAAGGTGGATAACAGACTTGCGACTACAAAAGAAAGGACAAAAGGCAAAACGGGAAAGATCCAATCAGCCCATGGGCCAAAATCCACATAAACAAGGAGGATATCCAAAATCCCGGGCATAATAAGGGGCGTCCACTGATTGACCACAAACATAAGGGCCAATGTCAGTGCAAATTTGAAAATGGTTTTGATCAGGAATTTAATAATAAGGATCGTAACGATTGCCAGCGAAAAATAAAGGCCGTACTGGGTGATGGCTTCATTCATCTTCAATCACTTCTTTCTTTTATGGGTACCCTTATCTCGCTAAATAACGTTCGATGACCTGTCCCACCATGGCAGATACGCCCCGGGTGCCATTTTCGACTTCCCGGTTGTCATCCACCATCATGGCAAGTGAAATCCTGGAGGAGTCGATGTCCGTTGCCACGAACCAGCCCCGCTGTGGGGCATCCCCGCCAAGTTCAACTGACGTTTCTGCGGTCCCGGTTTTTCCTGCCAACCTAACGCCTGGGATTTGTGCAAGTTCTCCCGTTGCCCCCGCACCCGAGACCGCCTCCACGAACATTTCCTGTAAAATCGCCAGGTTTTGGGGCGAAACCACGTCCGTTTTTAATGGCGCAGGTGTGAAGCCGTCTAAAATCAAAGTTGGTGACATAATGACGCCTTGGTTGGATAACATGCTATAATCCGCAGCCATATTAACGGTCGTCGTGAGGATTTGTCCCTGACCGAAACCGGTATCTGCCAGAAGTACGTCGTCCGACAAATCCCCTGTCCCTACAACCTGGCTTGGCTGCAAAGGAAAGCCTATGGATAAATCAGTGCCGATGGTGAACCTTCCTACGCCGGATAGAAAAGCATCTTTCCCCATCGCCAGCGCTTCTTGGGCAAAATAAATGTTATCGGAATATTTCACTGCTTCCAGCAAACCAATACGGGTTTGGTTATTAATCCGGGTGACGAAACTGCCGCCCCAGCTATTATCCTGCTGCCATTGCGGGCCATCAATCGTCCTTTGAACGGTCGGATCCAAGGTCCCCGCTTCGAGTCCACTGGCGGCTGTGTGGAGCTTAAACGTGGAACCTGGGGAATAAACCTGCGAAAAACGGCTGACGACGTCCCTGGGGTTCACACCGCGAAGGTCCCAAAGGGCTGCGTCTGTCAACGTCGTATAGGTCATGAACTGATTGGAGTTAAAGGATGGCGAGCTCACGAGTGCCAAGATTTCCCCCGTTTTTGGCGCGACTGCGGCGGCGTTTCCTTCTTCTCCGGCCATGGTATGGTAAAGGTCTATCTGAAGCCCTGAATCAATAGTCAACCTAAGGTCCTGCCCATTGGCGGCTGGTCTGTCAATGAGGGTCTGGATGTTGGTTCCATCCCGGCTAATGTAGAGCTTAAATCCATGAATGGCCCTAAGGGTAGCTTCGTGGACTTGTTCAAGCCCACGTTGCCCAACGATAGATGCCCCACCATAAATCCCCGGTTCAGCCGCATTCAGCTGTTCCTCCGTTATGGTAGCAACAAAGCCCAGCAAGTGGCCGAACGCTTCATCATCTGCATAAAGGCGGCTAGGGACATCGCTTCCCTGCACTTCGGTGACAAATCCTCCGTCCCTTAGGTCTTGGAGGTGGGGGGAGTCCTGACGGAGCCTGATAAAAGGAACTGGCGAGTCCCCTGTTGCCCCATCAAGTACCTGGGTGATTGCTTCGACGCTCACATCCAGTGCTTCGGCTACCTCAGCTATCCGGTTATGGTCAAACGTCCCAGGCAGCAGGTAAATTTGGCGAAGGGTACCGTTATAAGCCAATTCAACCCCATTCCTATCGAGGATGCGCCCCCGTTCGGCTAGGGTTTGTTCACTTTGGACGGTATCCCCGGGCTGCATCATTGGAAAAATCAAGGCCTCCGTCCAATCAACCCTCAGCCCTTCCCCTTCGCTGACATAAGGCAGTTGGTAATCAAATGAGATAGTCCCCCCTACAGTTTCCATAGAAAGCGTGAACGGGATGGTCCCTTCGTTTTCCCGTTCCCCTTTTTCAAATTCCAGGTTGTGGGCGCCGAGGGCATAGGTAAAAATATTGGTGTAGCGCTGGATAAAGTCATCCCTTGAAATGCGTTCCTGCGCCTCTGTTGTCAAAAGGCCATACATGGCATCAAAATCACCCTCCGAAAAATGTTGGATAAATTCCTCAAATAATAAGGCTTCTTTATTTGGTTGGCTGCAACCAGCTAAAAATAAAACCAAACCTAATAAAATGGCGATTTTTTTCAATGTAATCCGCTCCTTTAATCACAAGCATTGAATGCAGGACTTGCTCTTTTATCAAAATTATACCGTATTTACTTGATTTCGTCACGCAAGTTGGCAGAAAAGTCGTGGATTGCCTGGAATTTTGTTATAATAGGAGCATGGGATACCATTAAAAATTATCTAATTGTTAGGGGTTTTGAGAAAATGGATTTAAAAGCATGGATTATCGCGGAAGCCCATAAGCTTGGAATCAATAAAATTGGTTTTACCGATGCCAAAGATTTTGAACACCTCCGTTTGGGCATCGAGCAGCAGATTGCAAATGGGCAAGCTTCAGGGTTTGAACATGGGAATTTAGACGAACGGCTCAACCCATCCCTTTTGATGAAAACGCCAAAAACAATTATTTCTGTAGCTCTTGCTTATCCAACCCACATGAAAAAAATTAACGACGGACGCCCTCGCGGCCTTTTTGCACGGGCTAGTTGGGGGATTGACTATCACCACATCCTCAACGGGAAGATGAACCAGCTCATTGAAAAAATCCGTGAAAAAACTACGACTGGTGAGTTTAAGCCTATGGTTGACACGGGTGAACTAATCGACGTTGCAGTTGCCCAGCGGGCAGGGCTTGGCTTTATCGGGAAAAATGGTTTGCTTATTACCCCGGAATTTGGGAGTTATGTTTATCTTGGGGAAATTTTGACCGATTTGGAGCTTGAACCCGATGCCCCGCTGGAAATGGGTTGTGGGGACTGTGTGAAATGCATTAAAGCCTGCCCGACCGACGCCCTTCTTGGCAATGGGCAGATGAATGCCAAAACTTGCCTCAGTTATCAAACCCAAACAAAAGGGGTTATGGAACTCAAGTACCGAAAAAAAATCCGCAACATCATTTATGGATGCGACATTTGCCAGGTGGTTTGCCCTTATAACGTTGGGAAAGACTTTCACTTCCATCCTGAAATGGAGCCAAACCCGCTGGATGCCCAACCAGATTTAGAAGAACTATTGCAGATGGGCAACAAAGAATTCAAAGAACGCTTTGGCTATATGGCCGGTTCGTGGAGGGGGAAGAAAACCCTTCAGCGAAATGCCATCATCGCCTTGGCAAACTTAAAGTCTTATGAAAGCCTCCCGCTTCTTTTGGACATTGCAGAAACAGACCCTCGCCCTGACATTGTCTCTACAGCTATTTGGGCCATCGCACAATTAAAGCCAACGGAAGCCATCAAACATCGATTAGACCGCCTGACAAAACTCTGGGAGCACCCTGAAATCCTAATGGAAATAAAGAGTGCTTTAGAAAAGGCTTAGGTTCATCAAACCAGAACCGTTGCCGTTTTTCCGTCTGAATTTTAAATTTACAAAACAGGCTGCTCCCATGGTTTTTGGGAGCAGCCTGTTTCGTTTTTATCATTTATAGCGTTCTTCCAAATTGCACATCCAACCCCCGAGGGCAACCCCACCTAAGAAGAATACACCGCTAAGGACATAAGTCAACGTAGTAGACCCTCCGTACTGGGCAACGGGTGGCAAGATGATGAGGGCTGTACTGGAAAAGACGAGCCCGATAATGAAGTGGTATACCCGGCTATGAAAATGCATCAATAAGTATTCCATCAGCTTGGAGAATAACAAAATGGAAATGAGGCCGCCAATGGCGATGGGAAAGAACGTACCCGTCAAATCGAAACTGCGAAAGCCATCAAGCATCGGGTCATAAAGCCCCATCACGAGCAGTAAATTGGATGGCGACAGTCCTGGAATCAGGATGCCAAGGGCAATGAGGGCACCCGCGACGACAAAGCCTCCAAAATTTGCCGGGATGACGCCGAAGATGTCCGACAAATGGTAAAGGAACAAAAAGCCACCGATAAGGGCAATAAAGAACGTCACGTAGTCCCAGAGGTCCCTGCCCCTTTTAGCTGTGGATTCCTTAATCAGCGAAGGGAGGGTCCCAATAATGGCACCGCTGAATCCCCAAAGGACAATGATGTTATAATGGGCCAGCAAATACTCAAGAGGGGCAGACAGCAAGCCGATTCCAACAACCCCGCCAATAGCAACTGGCAAAAAGAAAAGCAGATTTTCCTTAAAGTTTTCCCGCATGTTCGCTAAAAATTTAAGCATCCGTTCGTAAATCCCTAATATTGCCGCCAGGACACCGCCTGAGACGCCTGGCAGGATGAAGCCGAGGGCGATGATGACCCCTTTGAAAAACCGAAGCAGCCAGCCTTGTTTTTTTGCCACGAATCCCACGTCCTTTGCCTGTTATCTACTTATCATTATATGCAATCGCTTTTGGAATATGCTAAGGGCACTACTTAGTGGCAAGTGGCTTAGTAAACTTATACACGGGTCAGGAGGGCAACATTTTCGATGTGGTTGGTCTGAGGGAACATATCCACTGGCTGGACAGCCTGTACCTCATAACCCCCTTCTGCAAGGATTGCCAAATCCCTCGCCAAAGTGGAGGAATCGCAGGAAACATAGACAATCCGTTTCGGGGCCACTTCAATGAAAGCTTCAAGTAATGACTTCTCACAGCCTTTTCGGGGAGGGTCCACTACAATCACGTCGGGAATAATCCCTTCTTTTAGCCATTTCGGGATGACGGCTTCTGATTTGCCGACTTCAAACTGGACGTTTTCCACACCATTCAGGCGGGCGTTGGAGTGGGCGTCAGCAATGGCTTCGGGGACGATTTCCACCCCATAGACTTTTTTTGCATGGCGGGCCAAAAACAGGGTTATGGTCCCTATGCCGCAGTAAGCATCAAAAACAATCTCGTTGCCGGTAAGGCCCGCAAATTCCACGGCCTTTTTATAAAGGATTTCTGTTTGAATGGGGTTAATTTGGTAAAAGCTCCGTGGAGAAATCGCAAAACGGATGCCATCCAGTTCATCGTAAATATACGGTTCCCCATAAAGGATGCGGGTTTCATCCCCAAAAATCACGTTGGTTGCTTTTAGGTTGATGTTTTGGGCGATGCTTTTGATGTTTTTATATTCTTTCAGGAGCCGTTCGATGACTTCGTCTTTGTAGGGGAATTTTTTTCCCTTGGTCACAAAGGTCACCATGATTTCCCCCGTTTTAAAACCGATGCGGACGACCAAGTGGCGGATGATTCCGGTCATGGACGATTCGTCATAAGGTTCAATGCCAAATTCCTGGGATAGCTCCTTGACCGTACGGACGATGGCATCTGTAATTTCAGTTTGGATCAGGCACTCGCCCATGTCCATGATTTCATGGCTGCGCCGTTTGTAAAAACCAGCCACGACGTTACCCAATTCATCTTTTCCAAAAGGGACCTGGGTCTTGTTGCGGTAACGCCAAGGTTCTTCCATGCCAATCGTTGGAAGCACCAGCTGGGCATCTAATTTCCCAATGCGCGCCAGGTGGCTGGCAACCAATTGCTGTTTTTCCTCAAGCTGTGCGGGATAAGCCAAATGCTGGAGCTGGCAACCGCCACATTGTTTATAAATAGGACATAATGGGGTGACCCTTTGGGGGCTTTCCTTTAGGATATCCACGACCCGCCCAAAAGCAAAATTTTTCTTCATCAAGGTCGGGCTGAACAGGACCTCTTCTTGAGGCAGGGCATTGGACAAAAATACCGGAAAGCCTTCTACCCGTGCGACGCCAAGCCCATCATGGGTCAGGCTTTCAACTTGGGCGCTATATTCCCCATTTTTTTGAACGGGAAGTTCTTTTAATTTGCCATTCATCGGTGTACTCCCTCATCTCGTTGTTTTTTAAAACCCAAAAGACGCCCGCCATCAAACGAACGTATTTTGGGTAGTTAATCAATTCCACTGAAATTCCCCGGTTTCCCGGTTAATGATTCCCCAACTTGGGAAATCGTTGACGTTGGTCCGTGGCACTAACCGTTCTACGCCTTGAAGCACGTCAGGCAAGCGGTTATTATGCTGCTCTAACGCCGCTTCCAATTCTTCAGGTGTCCATGGGACGATGGCATCCAACCTTCCCTGAAGTTCGCCAACCCGTGCACCGGCATCTGGTTGGGCCTGTTCAGCGAAAAATTCCTGATTGTTGAAGCGGCTATTTAGGTTGTTGATGTTGGTTTGGGCACGGCTGATGTTACTTTCTGTTGGGAACTCCTCGGCATGTGTGACCGTCGTGTCTGCCAGGAAATAAAAATGTTCATAGACCGCCTCGATGGACGCTTCCCGGTTTTGAGTCGCCAAAGCAGCAATATCTCCCCTGGAAACGACTAATTGCAGGTTATAGCCTTCTAATAAATCCCCAGCGGCTTCCCGAAAATGATTGGCAATTTGCTGGGCTGTTGCTTGTGCCGTCCCTAACTCGGTCCCATCACTGACACGCAGGTCAAAGAAAACAACAACGCCGTTATGTGGGTTCTCAATGGTCAGGCTCTCCACGCCTGGAAGCCCTAGACCAAAGGCAACCGATGATTCAAACAGGCTTGGCGGGATTTCTTCTAAGTATTCCAGACGGTTCCCAAATTCTGGGATGCCCGCTGTTTCGTTATGCTGCAAGACGAAATAGTTAAAGACATGATAGGCAAATGCCCCTGTCAAAACGACGAGCAACAAGACGTAAAATTGATAAAGGCGTTTCCTGAACATGGCTCGCCTGATTTGTTTTTGTAAACGGATTTTAGCAGGGTCGGTAGGTACCTTGCTTTTAATTTTTGGTTGCGCGGCTTCTTGCTGTGCCATTTTATCACTCCTATCTAAAAAGTGGAACACGCCCGGTTACTTCCCCGCTTTAAACGGCTTGCAAAATTGGATGGACTACCCTAATTATACCACTTATTTCAGTCATTTTCCTTACATTTCAGCTTTTAATTCCAATAATGCATCCCTTAACGTTGCCGCCGATTCAAAATCGAGTGCCTTCGCTGCGGCCTTCATTTCAGTTTCCAACGTCTTAAGCAGCTTCTCTTTCTCTTTTTTGGTCAATTTTTTCTTCCGTTTCGCATCTGGCCCTGCTGCTTGTGTTGCCCGGATGACATCGGTGATTTTTTTATTGATGGTCTTAGGCGTAATGCCGTGTTCAAGGTTGTGGGCTTCTTGGATTTTTCGGCGGCGGCTGGTTTCTTCGAGGGCCCGCTCCATGGAACCGGTCATCTTGTCGGCATAAAGGATAACCCGCCCCTTCGCATTCCTAGCCGCCCGCCCAATGGTCTGGATGAGGGAACGGTCGCTCCTTAAAAAGCCTTCCTTATCCGCATCAAGGATTGCCACCAAGGAAACTTCCGGTATGTCCAATCCTTCCCGCAGGAGGTTGATTCCGACTAGGACATCGTACTTGCCAACCCGCAAATCGTGGATGATTTCAATCCGCTCCAGGGTCTTGATTTCCGAATGGAGATAAGCGACTTTAATGCCCAGCTCTTTTAAATAACTGCTAAGTTCTTCCGACATCTTGATTGTAAGTGTGGTCACCAAAATCCGCTCGTTGTTTTCAATCCGCTTATAGATTTCCCCAACCAGATGGTCGATTTGCCCCCGGCTCGGATGGATATCCACAATGGGATCCAATAGCCCAGTCGGACGGATGATTTGCTGGATGACCTCATCGGTTTTTCCAAGTTCATAATCCCCAGGGGTTGCCGAAACGTAAATGGCCTGATGGATTTTTTCCTCGAACTCCGCAAATTTCAAGGGGCGGTTATCAAGAGCGGAGGGAAGCCTAAAGCCGTGGTTGACCAGGGTTTCTTTTCGTGCCCGGTCGCCATTGTACATCCCACGGACCTGGGGCAACATGACGTGGGACTCGTCCGCGACCAACAGCCAGTCGTCTGGGAAAAAGTCCAGTAAGCAATAAGGGGTTGACCCCGGTGCCCTTAGCGATAGCGGGCCTGAATAGTTTTCCACCCCGGAACAAAAGCCCATTTCCGCAAGCATTTCCAGGTCATAACGGGTCCGTTGTTCGATACGCTGGGCTTCGATTAATTTGCCCTCCTCCTTGAACTTCTCGATTTGCAGTTCAAGCTCTTGTTCGATATTCTTCAAGGCGACTTTCAGTCGCTCCTCACCCGTAACGAAGTGGGAAGCCGGGAAGATAGAGATGTGTTTCCGTTCGTTTAAAACTTCCCCGGTCAATGTATCCACCTCACGGATACGGTCAATTTCGTCTCCAAAAAACTCAATCCTGACAGCATTCTTTTCATTGCCCACGGGAAAAATCTCTACCACGTCGCCCCGGACCCTGAAAGTCCCCCGCTGGAAGTCGATGTCATTTCTCGCATATTGGATTCGCACCAACTCATTTAAAAGGGCATTTCGTTCAAGCTCCATGCCGACACGGAGGGAAACCATCATGGATTTGTATTCCGTCGGGTCCCCGATACCGTAAATACAGGAAACGGAGGCCACCACAATCACATCATTGCGCTCCAAAAGGGCAGCCGTCGCGGAGTGGCGGAGCTTATCAATTTCATCGTTGATTTGGGAATCCTTTTCGATGAAGGTGTCTGACGATACCACATAGGCTTCCGGCTGGTAGTAATCGTAATAACTCACAAAATACTCCACCGCATTGTTGGGGAAAAACTCCTTCAACTCACTGTATAGTTGCCCTGCAAGGGTTTTATTATGGGCCAGCACGAGGGTCGGCTTATTGACAGCCTGCACCACGTTGGCAATGGTAAAAGTTTTCCCTGTACCAGTGGCTCCCAAAAGGACTTGCTCCTTCACACCATTTTTTAAGTTCTGGACTAATTTCTCAATGGCCTCTGGCTGGTCCCCGGATGGTTTGTATTGGGAAACTACCTGAAATTGTTCATTTGCCATAACACTCACCTCAATCTCTAATTTATCACGCCTCCCCCGTAACGAAAAAACTGCCTCACCTTAGCTTGTGAAAATCAGCCCCTTCCTAATCAGTTTCCCCGTAAAAATACCCGCCAAAGCTTATTTTTTAAGCCTTGGGCGGGTAAATGCTAATTTCCTGCTGCTATTTGTAACGCTGCTTGAAGTTGGCTGTCAAACTGAGGGTCGCGGGCCTTCTCCCGAAGGGCAAGGCTTAAAGCGGTTGCCGTTTCGCTATTTAAGGTGCCCGTCACTTCAAGCCCTTGGCTTTCTTGGAAGGCACGGACGCTATCTACAGTTGCTTGGTCAAAATAACCGTCATTTCGGTCTTCGAGGTAACCCATCAGTTGCAAGATGTTTTGGGCATTCATAACCACTGGGCTAACCGTATCAAAGGTAATCTCGTTCCCGTCCTCTACAATGACTTGGGAGAAGAAGTAAAATTCCGGGTCTTCCACTACAACGGACGGTTCAACCCCTGTTTCATTGATCCAGTTGCCGTCTGATGTCCGCCATACCTGAGTGGTAATCTTAAGCATATGTGCCGCATCCAGTGGGATGGTGACTTGGACGGTGCCTTTCCCAAATGAGGTAAGCCCCACCACTTCCTGACGGGCAGCTTCTTGCATGGCGGCAGCAAATATTTCCGAAGCCGAAGCACTGCCACCGTTAATAAGGGTCACAATCGGATACGTCTTTCCAGGGGACTCACCGCTGCTCATAAAGGTTTCCCCGCGACCTTCCCGGTTGACAACGGATGTGATGACTTCCCCTTCCGGCAAGAGGTAATCCAGCATATCCACAACAGCCCGTAGGTAGCCTCCGGAATTATTGCGCACGTCCACCACCAGCCCTTCGATTCCCTGGGATTCCAAATCACTGATTGCCGCAAAGAATTCAGCAGCAGTCGATTCCCCAAAACTTAGGATTTGGACATAGCCAATCGGGACTTCATCGACCATTTTCAATTCGCTGCGGACCGATTCCTGAGGGATGACCCCGCGGACAGGAACCAGATAAATGAGCTCCGCCGACCCGCCCCTGCGGATGCCCATGGTCACTTCTGTCCCTTCGGGCCCACGGATGTTACCGATGACTTCGTTTAGGGGCATCCCGACCACATTCTCCCCGTCGATGGTAATGACCAGGTCGTTTGGCATCAAGCCTGCCTCTTCAGCAGGGGAGCCCGGGAATGGGTTGACAATCATGGTATAGCCGTTGACACTGGTGACCTCAGCCCCGATGCCCACAAATGAATCCCTCAAACCGCTGGAAAAATTATCGAATTCATCCAAGGTGAAAAAACTGGAATGGGGATCCCCCAGGGCATTGACCATCCCTTCGATTGCCCCGTTAATAAGCTGCTGGTCGTCGCCTTCATAAAAATAATGCAGGCTCCTCAACCGGTTGAACACATCCTCAACCGCATCAATCGTCCCAGCGTTGGACGGGGAAACAATGGTCCGTGCTTGGTTAAAAACAAAAAATATAGCGACGGCCCCGGTTAAGGCAACCCCCAGCAAAAAGCTTACGAAAAGCTTGATTTTATGGTTCATGCTGACTCCTCCAAACAATATGTCTAGGTATACTTTATCATAAATCAAAAGGCTTGTCACGAAGTGTTGCAAACATTCATGACAAGCCTATTGTAAATTGGTTACCAGCTGCCCGGAAAGTTAATAAATTGGCGCGGGTTGCTGGCATTGGGGTAATTGTAGCCCCCAACATAAATTTCAAAATGAAGATGGGCGCCCGTCGAGTTGCCGGTGCTTCCCATGTTTCCAATAAACTGCCCTGAGCCGACCTGCTGCCCTTTTGAAACAGCAAGGGAGGACATGTGGGCATAAAGGGTGGTGTATTGCTGGCCGTCCAGGTTATGGGAGATGATGACATAGTTCCCATAAGAATTATGCCATCCTGCCACAACCACCGTCCCGCCTGCTGCTGCAAGGACCGCTTGGGTTTTGTTGCTGCTGGACAAGTCGATGCCGGTATGCCCGCCATAGCACATGAATTCACAGGTGACCACGCCACTGGCTAGAGGGATGACAAAACTTCCTCCGCCTGGTACTGGTGTGACGCCATAATTATTGATGGCATCTAGTTGCTCCTGGGCAATTTTTTTGACGTCATTGGCAGACATTTGATCTTGCTCGATTTCTTCGAGGCGCGCCATAAATTCTTTGCGCTTTGCCTCAAGCTCAACTTGTTTGTCCGCAAGCTCTGCTTGTTGGCTGGCGATTTGTTTCCAATAACGCCTGCTGTTCTTCCACAAGCGCCGTCAGGTTGCCAATGAGGTCAGCCTCGATGTTGGCCTGGTCTGCGATGAACCTAAAATTGCGGATTAAATCCAATAGCCCATCTGAACTTTCCAAGACATTAAGGATGACGTTGCTATGTGATAGGCGCTGGCTCAACTCTAAACGAAGGCCAAGCTGTTGCCGGATAACTTCTATTTCCGCATCGAGTTCCAAAACCCGTGCTTCCGCTTTTTCAAGGGACGCTTCAAGTTCTGCAATCCTTTCGAGGATGGTTGCCAAATCATTGTCCAGCACTTCGACATCCACCCGGATTGTTGCTTCTTCTTTTTCCAACTCTGCTATTTTTTGGGCTGCATCGGAAATTTCTTTTTCAAGCTCTTCCTTCGTTGCAGCCGAGACGGCAATCCCCTGAATGGGATAACTTGAGTTCCAGCCGGCAGCGGCTCCGGATAATAAGAATACTGCCAGGCTGGCCCTGACCATCAATTTCTTTAACATACTGAATGCTCTCCTTTGATCATGGTGCAAATACTACCATGATGCTGGGAAATGGATAAAGTTGCGGGGGTTTTGGGCATGGGGCCAGTTCATCGCCCCAACGTAGATTTCAAAATGCAGATGGGCCCCGAATGAATTCCCGGTATTGCCCATGGTCCCAAGTATGGTCCCTTGGCTGACCAGATCGCCTACTGAAACGAAGGGGGACTGGTGCAAGTGGGCATAAAGGGTCGTAAAGACCTGCCCATTAATATTATGGGTAATGACAACCCAGTTCCCATACATGCGGTGCCATCCTGATACGGTGACGATGCCATCAGCAGCCGCCAAGACCCTAGTTGAAGTATCGCCGAAGTTGGCTAAGTCAATACCTGTGTGGCCAAAATAACAGCTGTTCCCAAATTCACAGGAAACGCGTCCGCGCTCAAGGGGGATAATAAAGTTCCCGCCACCTGAGATGGTATTGGCTGCTACGCCGCCACCGGCGCTTTGCCGGCGCTCCAGTTCTTCGATTTGCTGGATTTGGCGGTTGGCGATGTCAGCCAGGTCCTGCTCGCTTAAGCGTTCCTGGATAATCGCTTCCCGTTGCGTTGCCAAATAACGCTGCTGTTCGGCAAGTTCTGCCTGAAGCTCGCTATGGATGGCAATCTCTTCTTCTTGGCCGGCCTGCTGTTCAAACAAATCCTGTTGTTGGTCGGCAAGGGCCTGTCGCTGGTTTTCCAGTTCCGCAATCAGGGCTTCTTGGCGGGTAACCAATTCGTGCAACTGTTCCATTAACCTTGCATCATGTTCTAGTATATTTGACATCATGGCAAAATTTCTAATAAGTGTCAATAAATCGGGTGACTGGCCTAAAAGCTCTAACCAGATGTTGGTGAAACGATTGCGCTGTGTCACGACCATCCTTTCGCCAATTATGTCGCTTAATTCCTGGATTTCCACATTGATGGCTTCCAGTTCTTCTTCTTTTTCTTCAATGTCAGATTCGATTGCTTCGATGGAAGCTGTCAACTGGTCGATTTCTTGTTGGAGCTGTGCGATACGGGCTTCCGACTGCTCAATCTGCAACTGGATGTTTTCAATGCGATTGATCAGTTCATCGATTTGCCCCGTAAGCACGGCTTCTTCCCCGGCTAGGTTGGAGATATTCTGATTGGCGTTGCTTAGTACCTCGCGGCATTCCTGCACCGTTGTACATACATCAGAGGCCAAAGCCGCTTCAAGCCCATTCATAGGAAGCAATGGTTGCAGCATAGACCCCAAAAGCCCTAGAGTTAAAATTTTTATAAGTCCTTTTTTCATCTTTCGTCCCATGTTGTTTCTCCCCTTCTGCTACTCTTTCAAGGCGTAGCGCGATACTGCGAAAAAGCTTCCCAATAAGCTGACTCCGATGGAAATAAGCCCCATGCCAAACCCGATTTGATAAACGAGTGGGTTCGGCCCTGCCATGGATAATAGCTGGACGACCATAAAGCCACCCGCTTCACGGTAAATAGCCGCATAACCGATCATCGTCAGTAAAATCGGGATACTAGCGCCCAATACGCCGATAATGAGGCCTTCCACAATAAATGGCACAGTAACGTGGATAACAGACGCACCCACTAATTTTTGGATTTTAAGTTCTTCCTGGCGTGAGTAAATCGTTAGTTTGATGGTATTTTGAATCAGGAATACTGCCAAGACCATCAATACGGCTACGAGGATGATCATAACGTTTCGGATTGTCCCTGTAAGCGTCGTCAACGTGGAAAGCATTTCTTCGTCGCCAAAGTTGACCGACATGATGTGATCCATCCCATCGACTTGGGTTGCCACGTCGCGTACATAATCGACGCTGGTTGCGTCAATAATAACTGTAGACGGCAGTTGAAGCCCTTCCGTTGCTAAGCTGAGTGCTTCCCGGGCCTGCTCGTCATCGCCAGCCATCCGCGCCATAACGTAAGCATACTCTTCCTCGCCTGTATTAAAGCTAAGGACAGAGGCTTCCGGGATGCTATCGATGGTGTCTAGGATTTGCTGGATATCCTCATCCTCCGCTTCGGGTGAAATCTGGGCAAAAATCCTGACTTCCCCTTCAATGCCCCGGGTAAATTCCTGGGTATTTGCAGCAAACAACAAGAACCCGGCACAAAGGCTTAAAGTAATGGTCAAGGTTATGACGGAAGACAATGACATAAACAAATGGTTCCACGTGTTTTTAAATCCGTCCCGCACATTCCGTTGAAATTGCCTAAGCTTCATAATATCCCCTCACTTCATCTTGATGTATGGTTCCCTGCTTGATTTGGATGACCCGGCAATCCTTCTCATAGATCAAATCGTAGTTATGGGTTGCCATGATGATGGTTTTCCCTTCGCTATTCAAGCGTCGCAGAATGTCCATGATCTGCGAGGAGTTTTCCGGGTCAAGGTTTCCTGTTGGCTCATCAGCGATAATAATAGGCGGGTCATTGGCAATAGCACGGGCAATTGCTACACGCTGTTGTTCCCCACCAGATAATTGGTTAGGGTAGTCGTTGATTTTTTCAGATAAGCCTACCATTTCAAGGACGCGCAGTGTTTTTTCCTTGACCTGACTGTCTGCGAGGCCAATAGCCTCAAGGGCAAAAGCCACATTTTCAAAAACCGTCATTTTCGGCAATAATTTAAAGTCCTGGAATACGACCCCAACCTTGCGGCGCAGGAGATGGACTTTGAACTTGCTGATTTTCATAATATCTTCATCATCAATGATAACTTTTCCGCTGGTGGCGATTTCTTGCCTTGTCATCAGCTTCAATAACGTGGATTTTCCTTCCCCGCTTTGGCCAATGACGAAAACAAATTCACCATTTTCGACTCTTAGATTCATATTCCGTAATCCAGCGACCCCATTGGGGTACCTTTTACTGACATTTATGAATTCAATCATATTTTCCACCTTGCTCTTTCGTTTTGTTTTTTAAAAGCCTCACATCTTGGAGCATTTTTTTATTTAAAGTCTATGGATCTTCGTTTTAATTTGGGCAGCCGATTTGGTTTCACCCCTTGTGACTTTTGAAAAACGGATAGTACAAAAAAATACCTTCCGAAACTTTTGTCTTTTCGATTATATCATATTTTTAATAAAATTAGGGGGAAATGTCGAAATAAAACACAATTTTCCGCATTTTCACCACGTTTTCATTCCAGTACCGGTAAATTCAGACAATTATTAGGTGTTTTTTTCTAGTCGTTACACACCTTCTCCACAACTCATGTTAGCGTTTTTTTGAAATGTAGTTAAAAGTCAACGTTGACAACGGGAAAGCTAGCCATAATATCTGGCATCAAATTTTAGGCGATACCATCCGATGTCCCTTCACTATCCCGCATAAAAAAATAGCCGGCACGTAAGTGCTGACTATTTTTTTATGCGGGATAGACTAGGTTTTCATTCGTCAAATGATTCAACGTCTGCTCCAAGAACAACTTAGACTCATACTTAGCCATAGGCAGGTTGATGTCCAGGTAATTCCCACAGTCGCGGGCGCTTGCACCTGGTACATCCCCTTCGAAATTGGACATAAAGTCATAGCACTCCGTGACCAACGGTGCGATTTCCTTGGATGATACATCACCTTTTACAATGAGGTAAAAACCGGTACGGCAGCCCATGGGACCGAAATAGACGATGTTATCTGCTTCGGTGGGGTGATTGCGAAGGAACGTCGCCCCCAAGTGCTCGATAGTGTGGATTTCCGCCATGTTCATGACTGGCTCGCGGTTTGGCAGCTTCATGCGGATATCAAACGTCGTTACCACTAAATCGCCGACATTATCTTGGCGGGACACGTAAATCCCACGGTTTAAGTCAATATGGTTTACGGTAAAACTAGGAATTTTTTTCATGTCATCTCTCCCCTTAAATAGTATGCCTTAAATACGAATCAATAAATCCGTCTAAATCCCCGTCCATGACCCCTTGGACATTGCCGACCTCGTAGGACGTGCGGTGGTCTTTCACCATGGAGTAAGGGTGGAAAACGTAGGAGCGGATTTGGGAGCCCCAGCCGATTTCCTTGACTTCACCACGGATTTTTGCTATTTCGGCTTCCTGCTCCTCAAGCTTTCGTTGATATAACTTGGCCTTGAGCATTTGCATGGCCGCTTCGCGGTTCTTGATTTGGGAACGCTGGCTTTGGCAAGTCACCACGGTGTTTGTGGGAACGTGGGTTATCCTGACCGCAGAGTCCGTGGTGTTGATGTGCTGCCCACCCGCTCCGCTGGCACGGTAAGTATCCACCTTCAAGTCCTCCGTACGGATTTCAATGTCCACGTCATCGGAAAATTCAGGCATGACATCACAGGAACAAAAAGAAGTATGACGGCGGCCACCGGAATCAAATGGGGAAATCCTCACTAAGCGGTGGACCCCTTTTTCTGCCTTGAAGTAGCCGAAGGCATTAGGGCCTTTGATTTTCACGGTTACGCTTTTAATGCCCGCTTCCTCGCCTGCCAGATAATCCATGACTTCCACCTTAAAGCCTTTTCGCTCCGCATAGCGGGTGAACATCCGGTAAAGCATTTCGGCCCAATCCTGGGATTCCGTGCCCCCGGCTCCGGGATGGAGTTCTAAAATGGCATTGTTCGCATCGTAAGGCCCGCTCAGCAGAATTTCCAGCTCAAATTTATTAAGCTTTTCGCTTACTTCCCCAATTTGGGATTCCAGCTCTTCCTGAAGGTCGGCATCCTGTTCCTCCGTGAGCATCTCCAGACCAAGGGCCAGTTCCTCCACTTGGTTATGAAGCCCGTAGTAGTTGTTCACCTTGTCCTTGATGGCATTGGCGGCATTAATTACTTCCTGGGCATGGCGCTGATCGTCCCAAAAAACGGGTTCTTGCATTTGGTCGTCATAATGCCTGATGCTTTCTTCTTTCGCTTCCAAATCCAAGGATTGGCGGAACTGCTCGATCCGTTCGGTCATTTTTTTGATTTCACTTCGCAACTCATGTAATTCCAAGGTATTTCACCACTCTTTATATTAATGAAATGGGAAGTATAGGATTCCCCCTCTTCCCATTCCTCATGTTAAGCGCCGCAGCACTGTTTGTACTTTTTGCCGCTACCGCACGCGCAAATGTCGTTGCGGCCGAGTTTATCTTTGTTGATGACTGGCTGTTTTGACTCGTCTTCTTTGCCGCTTTTTGCTGCAATCGGCTTCGCCACTTCTTCACGTTTCTGGTTCTGGCGGATTTCCGCACGCAAGATGTAACTGGTCACATCATCCTCGATACTGGCAATCAAACGCTGGAACATTTCAAATCCTTCGGTTTGGTAATCCAATAACGGATTGGTCTGACCGTAAGAACGCAAGTGGATTCCTTGCCGTAGTGCATCCATGCTGTCGATGTGATTCATCCAGTGGGTATCCACCACACGGAGGAGGATGACTGCCTGGAACTCCTTGAACGTTTTCTCGTCAATGGAGGCTTCTTTTTCTTTGTAGCTGGACATTACTAAATCTTTAATGTAAGGGATAAGCTCATCGGGGGACTTACCTTCGATGTCTGACTTTTCAATTTTTTCTATTGGGAACCAGTTGGTATTTAAGAATATTCGTAACCCTTCGTAATTGTAAACAGTTCCTTCATCCTTGGATTTGACACCGGTAACCTCTGGAGCGAATCGTCCCACGACCCGCCCGACGGAAGCGTCGAACATCTTGAAAATCGTATCTGATAAATCTTCCTGGAGCAAAATAGCCTGGCGCTCTCCGTAGATAACATCACGTTGGCGGCGGATAACGTCATCGTATTCCAATAAGGTTTTACGGGTATCGTAGTTATTGCCCTCCACCCGTTTTTGGGCGCCTTCAACCGCTTTGGAAACCATTTTGGATTCGATCGGCTCATCATCGCCCATCCCGATGCGGTCAACCATGGTCTGCATCCGTTCGGAACCAAAACGGCGCATGAGCTCATCTTGGAATGACAGGTAAAAACGGGTATAACCCGGGTCACCTTGGCGTCCGGAACGTCCACGGAGCTGGTTGTCAATACGGCGGGACTCATGGCGCTCTGTCCCGATAACGGCCAAGCCGCCAAGGGCCTTCACTTCGTCGGACAACTTGATGTCAGTCCCACGGCCAGCCATGTTAGTGGCGATGGTAACCGCACCAAGAGCACCCGCGTTAACGATGATTTCCGCTTCGCGCTCATGGTTTTTCGCATTCAAGACGTTGTGGGGAACCCCTTTTTTCTTCAGCATCTGGGACACTAATTCAGAAGTTTCAACGGCTACGGTACCTAGTAGAATAGGTTGGCCGGTTTGGTGGCGCCTTGCCACTTCCTCCACAACCGCCTTAAATTTAGCGTTCATATCCTTATAGACTAAATCTGGTGAATCTTGGCGGGAGATTGGGCGGTTGGTTGGGATTTCCACAACGAGCATGTTGTAGATGTTGCGAAACTCCTCCTCCTCGGTTTTCGCCGTCCCAGTCATCCCTGATAGCCTGTTGTACAAACGAAACAGGTTTTGGAACGTAATGGTCGCCAATGTGGAAGTTTCCTGCTTGATGGCAACCCCTTCTTTGGCCTGAATGGCCTGGTGTAGCCCCTCGGAATAGGCACGGCCTTTCATCAAGCGTCCTGTGAACTGGTCAACGATGACGATTTCGCCTTCTTGGACCACATAATCCACGTCAAGCCCCATGATGTAGTTGGCCTTTAAGGCGTTGTTGATGTGGTGCAATAATACCGCATGGCGGATGTCATAAAGGTTGGAAATCCTGAAGGAAGTCTCGGCCTTGCCAATCCCACTTTCGTTCAACTGAATATTCTTCGTTTTGATGTCGATTTCATAATCAACATCGGCTTTTAGCATTTTTACAAAACGGTCGGCATAGACGTAAAGGTTTGCCGTTTTCTTTTGCCCACCGGAAATAATCAGCGGGGTACGGGCCTCATCGACTAAAATGGAGTCAACCTCATCGACGATGGCATAATTCAGGGGACGCTGTACCATTTGCTTCGCATAAAGCACCATGTGGTCGCGAAGGTAGTCAAATCCCATCTCGTTGTTGGTGGAATAAGTAATGTCGCAGCCATAAGCCTCCTGTTTTTGCTCGGAAGTCAGGCCATTCAGGTTAAGCCCGACGGTCAGGCCAAGCCACTGGTAAAGCTCGCCCATTTCCTTGGCATCACGGCTCGCCAGATATTCATTGACGGTGATGATGTGGACACCTTTGCCCGATAAACCATTCAAATAAGCTGGCATGGTCGAAGTAAGGGTCTTCCCTTCTCCGGTCCTCATCTCTGCGATGTTCCCGCCATGGAGGACAATCCCGCCGATGATCTGTACGCGGTAAGGCTTCATGCCAAGGACGCGGTGGGACGCTTCACGGGCAACGGCAAAGGCTTCCACCAATAGGTCGTCCAACGTTTCCCCTTTTTCAATGCGTTCCTTGAATTCCAAAGTTTTATGTTGTAGTTGTTCGTCTGTCAACTGAGCAATCTGTGGTTCCAATGCGATGACTTCATCAGCGATTTTCTCCGCTTTTTTCAATTCCTTAGCTCCTGGGTCAAACATTTTCTTAATTCCTGTAATCATGGCTTATCGCTCCTTTTTGTGGGAGAATTTCACTCTCACCCACCTGTATCATATAATTCCCAAAAAGGGTTGTAGTATATAGCTCTGCCTTGTTATTTTATCATTTTATGGGTTAAAAATAAAGAGGGAAAGCCGGAAACCCAATGAGTTTCCCCTGACATTTAAAAGTTTGGCCTAAAAACCGGCGGTTTTCGCCACCATTTTCGCCAATCCCCAAGTAACCCTTGCCAGGATTTTAACCAATTCCGATTTTGGTATCCGCCCCTTCGACGGGATGGTTTTCATCCTCATGCAATTGGCAGGGGCATTAATCGCTTACGGGGTATACCATTATTTCTTTCGGGAAACGAAGGATATTCCCCCTCACAAGTCCATTCCAACCAAGGAAAAATTGAAAGCATAAAACAAAAGGAGAGAAAAATCATGAAAAAAGTAGCGTTCGTATGTGTCCATAATTCTTGCCGTTCGCAAATGGCGGAATCCTTCGGAAAGGTGCTGGGGCTTGACGTGTTTGAAGCGTACTCTGCGGGAACGGAGCAACGCCCACATATTAACCAAGATGCCGTCCGCTTAATGAAAGAAGTGGGCATCGACATGGAAATGACCCAATCATCCAAGTTGTTGGCAGACATTCCTGAAGTGGATATTGTCATTACCATGGGCTGCAACGTGAACTGCCCCAACTTGCCATGCTCCCACCGTGAAGATTGGGACTGGATGACCCGAGCGGAAAATCCGATGAAGAGTTCCGCTTTACGAGAAACACCATCAATGCGAAGGTCGAAGAATTGGTTGCTCGCATTCGCAAAGGTGAAATCTAAAAAAAGGAGCCCCTTTCAGAATGGGGCTCCTTTTTTGCTTATTAATGGTTGGTTTCGATGACACCGTAGTGCCCATCTTCACGGCTGTAAAGGACACAGACCGCATCCACTTGCTGGTCACGGTAAACGTAGAAGTCATGGCCTAAAAGCTCCATTTGCATGATGGCTTCTTCCACATCCATTGGCTTTAAGTGGACTTGCTTCACTTTATATGGTGTTTCCTCCACGACTTCGATTTCAATCTCGTCGCCGATGGAAGAGAAGTAATCTTTAATTCCTTCGCGTTCCTTGATTTTGCGGTTCGCTTTCGTTTTATGCTTGCGGATTTGGCGCTCTAATTTGTCCACAACCAAGTCGATGGCTGCATACAGGTCGTTATGGCTTTCCTCGGCGCGCAGGATGAACTGCTTTCCTGGGATGGTCACTTCGACTTTTTGGGTCAGGTCATAGATTTTCACATTGACGCGGGCTTCCAGATTCTGACTTTGGGGGATAAATTTTTCAAGGCTGCCTACCTTATTGCTGATATATTCCTCGATGGCCCCGGTTACGACGAAGTTATTTGCTCCTCTAACTTGAATTCTCATCAGAATCACTCCTTTTAGTTGCTATATTTAAATTTTACCATAAAACTTCCGAAAAACAAAGCGTTTTCTGTCGTTTCGCCCATAATTATTTGCGACATCTATAGTATGTCCATGAGAGTGATTATCATTCACACAATCGAAAAATCGCCTCCTTCCCCTTCGATGCACAGGCTTACTTTTGGCATTCCTGATTTATCTTGCAGCATTTCTATCAAGAAATTAAGCCACTCGCTTTGGCTACCTGCTACGACCTCCCCTTTTTTGAAATGACCGGATAGCCGCTTTTTTAAGATGGGTTGAAAAATTGGGAGCAGGGCCACATCCCCTAGTTCCAGGCGGTGAAGCTGCTGGCGCATCCATTCATTATCCTCAAAAATCCGGGTTCCAACCCCTGTTTTCAGATGCTTTTGGCAACGCCCGCATAAAAGAGGGTCTGTCAACGAAAACACCATGAAAAAGCCGCTGATTTCAATGGGTTCATGACAGCTCAAGCAAGGCATAATATTCCCTCCTTCATGGCCTGGTGGTTCATACCCTGGATTTGGTCACGGGCACTTTCCATCGCTAAGGTTCTCCCATAATGGAAAAAGGCGATTTCACCGCTAGGAAATTTTGGGGACCGCCCTACCCGCCCACTGATTTGCACCAAGGCGCTTTCTTCGTAAACAGCATTTCCAGCATCAATCACCGCCACGTCAATGTCAGGAATGGTCACCCCCCGTTCAAGAATCATGGTGGTCATTAAAAACTGCCCTTCCCCTTCTTTATAGGCTTTGACCTTCTCTGCCCGGAGGGGGTCGCTTGAAAAAACAAACTTGACAGGCTCCCCCAATTCTTTTTCAAGGATGCCCTGAAGTTTTTGCCCGCTTGCAATGGTGGGTACAAATAAGAGCGCCCGCCTTTCGTCTGCCAACTTTCCTTTGAGCCATTTTTTCAAGGGGTTCGGCAACTGATTTTTTTGAAGCTTTTTCTTGAAATTCCCCAACCAGTAAAACTTAGGGACATCCAGTGGCTTTAAGTGAAACCTCGCCGGAATCTTGCAACAGGGGAGGCCGCCCCTTTTGATGGCCAGCTGGTCCTTAGCCGTAGGGGTGGCAGACAAATAAATGGTCGCGCAGTCCATCCGACACGCTTTCAATGCGACACGGGGCAGCATTTCGTCAAAAGTGTAAGGAAAAGCATCCACCTCATCAATAATCATCAACCCAAAAGCATGATGGAACCGGATGAGCTGATGGACGGTGGTGACGACGATGTCCCCATAATCGCGCTTTTGCTTGGAGTTGCCAAAAAGCCCAACCACGGATGCTTTAGGAAAAGCTTTTTGCAGGCGGGGCAGGAGTTCGATGACCACATCGGTCCGGGGAATCGCCCAACAAACCCGCTTCCCCGAATTGAGGGCTAAGGCGATGGTTTCAAACATCATCTCGGTTTTCCCAGCCCCGCACACTGCCCAAACCATCCCGGCTGACTGGTCCAAGAAGGTTTTTTGGGCGAAGGCTGACGCCTTTTTTTGCAGGGGCGACAACGAAAAATCCACGTCCAAGGTTCCCGCCTGTCCACCAATTTCCAAAGGTTTCTGGGAACGGTAAAGGAAAGTCCGTTCGCAAACCCGCCCAAATTCCAAGCAAACACGGCAGTAACGAACGGTTTCCCCGTCAGAGTTATAGCTTCCGAACCGGGTCGGGTCTACGTTAAAACAGCGGTTGCACTGTCCATCAACGCCCTTTACCCTAACAACATCATCGCTCGTCAAAATTCCCGTTTGAAGGATTTCCTGAAACTCTCCTTCCAACCACTCACGTCCATAAATATCCATATCTAACACATCCTTTAGCCTATAACATACGCCAAAGGGGCAAAAATTCCTGCCTGTTTTGGAAAAAAACCGATTTTTATGGTATGATTGAGGTATTATTTATGGAAGTCAATCTAGTTCCGCAAGCCACTCCGAGTTAAAACCTGACCCTGGGATTCCCGCCCTTCCGTAAGGAAGGTTTCCACAATTAGTGGGGTGATAAATGTCATCGCTTCTGGGAAACCCACCCAGATTCAATGCCATTCCAGGCACAAATTTTAACTCTCCGCAGACGGGCTTACTGCACTTTTTATTAAGGGAGGAAACATTCAATGAAAGAACCCTATTTAATGGCTGCCCATGATGGGGAGCATGAAATTATTGTGGACAAGTCCCGCTTCATTTGCCATGTGAAGCGTGTTTATAGCGATGCCGAGGCCCAGGATTTCATTAAGGGAATCAAGAAGCTCCATTATAATGCCAATCATAATTGTTCGGCTTACCAAATCGGCGATAACAATGAAACCCAGCGGGCCAATGATGATGGGGAGCCTAGTGGCACTGCCGGGGTTCCCATGCTTGAGGTGCTTCGCAAACAGGGCATTAAAAATACCTCCGTGGTGGTGACCCGCTACTTTGGGGGCATTAAACTGGGAGCTGGCGGGCTAATCCGCACTTATGGGAAAGCGGTGTCAGAAGCCTTGAAAGCCATCGGTTTGGTGCAACGAAAAACCATGAAGACGTTTTTCGTCCATACTGAGTACCCCCTTTTGGCAACTTTGCAAAATAGGCTTGAGGGGAGCCCTTACGTATTAAAGGATGTGCAATACGGGGAAAATGTTAAGTTGGAAGTAGAGGCTGGCAATGAATTTATGGGATGGCTAACGGATTTAACCCAAGGAAAAGTTGAAATTGAAGAAGGGGACACTTCCTATCAAGAGGTGCCCTTAGCATAAAAAAGGCATGGCGGTTTTTTTGACCGCCATGCCTTTTTGTCACCCGACGATTTGCTTTGGCTTTAAATTCAGTGCGTAGGTGATGGGGATGACCGTGGAAAGCGCCACCACTGCCAAGCCTAGACCTAAGAAAGTTAATTCCTCGTTTAAGGTAAGGGCCATTTGGTACGTTTCCAGCATTTCCTCAACCGTCATGGGTGGCAGGCTGAAATTTGCCAAGTGGGGGTGGGGCGGCCTTGAATCGAAAATACTCGTTGAGGATTCCTCCATTTGCTGCAAAACATCCTGTTCGATGAGTTGGTTGGAGAGCATGCCTCCCAAAAAATTCCCTGAAAATAATGACAGGCACAAGGCGAGGAAGCAACATGCCACTACTTCAAATAAAATCTGGCTTAGGACTTTATGCTTTTTCTCCCCCAGTGCCAGGTAAATCCCAATTTCGGCTTTTCGGTCCTTCATGAAAAGGAGGACAAGGAGGGTCAAAGTCACCACCACAGCACCTATGCTAAACCAAAAAACCAGGTCGGCAATCCACAAAAGGTTATCCATGGCTACCAGTAGGTAGTAAAAGTCCCCTTCCAAAAAGCTGATGTCCCAACCTTGGGGAAGAAGTTCACTGGCTTCTTCCACGAACCCTGCCATTTCACGCGGATTGCTTAAAAGGAAAATGGAGTTGAAGTTCGTTGACAAATCCCCTACGTCGCCAAGGAGGGCCATGCGGTTGTCGATTTGAAATTGGTGCATCTCTTCCACGAGGGAAATGGGAACGTAAATCCGGTTCAAAATTTCTTGCTCTGCCGTCAATGCTGAGAATAAACTGTCGGACATTTCGGAAGCCCCCATCCCCAGTTCGCCAGTAATAGTGAAAATACCTACCACGGTAAGCTGATGACCAACTTCGGCATAGACCGCGTTTTCCAGCATATCCCCAAAATCAAAAAGGTCTAAGCCACGGGTATCGAAAAATACTTCACGAAAGGGCAATGTCGAGCCAATAGTAAGGTTATTTACCCTGGCAAATTCTTCGGAAACGATGGCCTCGTTAGTTTCCCCTGAAAAGGTTGTCCCTTGAGATAAGCTGATTAATCCCGCTTGAATGTCCATCAATTCAAGGTTATTGACTCCCCTCACGGAAAATTGCTCGTACTGCGTGGGTGTTCCTAAAATCCACTCTATTGTATAATGAAGGCTTGCACTATCTTCGTTTTCCCACTGGGGATTCCAATAACGGACCAAATTTTGCGAATAGAGGGTGCCACCAAAACTATCCACGCTAAAATCAAATCCAACGACTTGGGGCAATGCTGCTACTTCTTCAAACGTTTGAATGGTAGGTGTGTTGCTCAGATTCCAATTATTCGCCCGTAAGTGTGCCATATTCGGCGTGATTGCCGCTACTGGTGGCACCCTATCCCATAACCGTTCTTCCGTTGCCCTAATGGATTGTTGTATGGAAAAGGCACCCGCCATCAGCGTTCCTAAAATAAATACCGTTCCGAGTAATGCCAGAAATTTTTTAGGATTCCTTGCAATGGCAAGGCTTCCCCGCTTCAAAAAATTCATCTTCTATCCGTCCCCTTTCCTATTAATCTAGTCATTTAGCATGTCTAGCGTAAAAAAACGAAGTTGTTCGTTTTCCACTGCAATCCCTACGCTAGCTTCTTGGGAGTTATAAGTCACCGTAAATAGGGCGACGAACTCTTGGATGATGTTGTCCAAGTCCTCAATGGGGGCAATCCAACGGGATTCGGCACCGAAATAGGTAATACCCTCAATGGCTTCTACTTGGAAATGGCGTTTCGCAAAGTCCTCTGCCAAGGTAGTAAAATGGGCAATCTGCTCTGGTGTTAAAGTCGTATAAAAGTCGGTAACCCCTGCTGTGACGGATTCATCCCACACATGCTGAATACTCGTCCACTCTCCCGTCAACACATCCACCATAAACTCAAATCGATGGCGAAAAGTGGCAATATCCTCGGCAGAGTCGCCAACCCGCCCCCGCCAATACTGTCCACTATCGCTTACACGGTCGTAAAATGCAACTGCCACATATTGACTTTGAATATCAAAACCAAGCATTTCTTTAATATACCGGGCACCAATTTCAGCCGCTTCGTCAATGGAAATCGCCCCAAAAGGTACGTCAAAGGTATACATATCAAGAAATAAGTCGGCAATTTCGGCATCCATTTGAAGAATAGCTTCTTTCAACGACGTTTCAAAAACAGTAAATGGTAAATCATTTGACAGGTCGTTTTCCTCCACTTCAACAGGAACTACCTCGTAAGCCGTTTTTTCCGCTACATATTCAACTTCCGTATTTAGTTCCCCTACGTTTTCCCTCTCGTTTGAGCACCCAACGAGTGTCGTTGAAAGCAATAAAGTCATTCCTAGTGCCATAGTTTTCATAGGCAATTTCCTCCCTCTTATCATTTGCTTGGAATACTAAAAAAGAAGCAAGCGCTCCTTTTTTAGTATGCTAATTTAGCTTTCTTGCTCTACTACTATTGGGCATTGCCAATTGAAAAGGCAACTGGTCCAGCATTCACTAAATTCATTTGAATCCAACCTTGACGACCTGCATTGGCTCCACTTTGGATATTGAAAAGCCCCCAACCAGATTGTTGCCTTACCAAACTTAAGCTGGTTCCAGCATGTACTTGTCCTAAAGCAGTATAGCCAGTCCCAGGTCCAGAACGGAAATTGGTACTATTTGAGCGGACAGTAAAGAGTTGAACATTCAATTCGGTAATTGGAGCATAACCTAATGTTGGTACGGCTTCATTTGCAGATACCGCTGACGTTGGGCTGAAAAAAATTCCTAAAGCAACTCCCGCAACAGGAATAATTTTTAGTGCAGTTTTCACCGCGACTGGTACTTCGATTTGTGTGTACTTCATACTCTCATTCTCCTTTTTGTGTGCATACTTACACCATAGATTTAGCAAGACAACAGTACATCTGAAATTCATTCCAGATGTACTGTTGTCCGTGAGATGATTATAATCTACTCTCACAGCCAATTCAAGACTCCTTTGCATGAACGTTAAAGAAACTGTTATGGGCGTTGATTTTTTATAGATAGTAGTCGGTATTTACATAAAAAACCGACTCTCCCATAAACAGAACTCGTAGAATCGGTTTCTAAAAGATAGATTAAAATTTTGTTCAGCTTGCAAAAAAGAATTCCTTATATAAAATACGGGGTTCAAAAACATCTAAATTTAAGATGATACCAGAACTGGTAGTTATAACATAACCATAGTTTTCGACAATCTTAAATACACCATTTCCTACATGCATCAACTGCCCTTGTAATATTACTTCTAAGCCACCATCAGTAATCCTAAATTCATTATTCTCATCCTGAAAAAAATATATTGCCAATGGGCTACCTAAATCCCAGGCATCTCTTTCATGAATTGCAATATAGGTACCTTGGCGGAGTTGTCCTTTAGTTAAAACAAGTGGAATTTGCCCATTGTTGTCTCTGATGAGGGTAAATACAAACATACACGCAATGGAGAAAAAGATACAAAGAGAAGTAATTTTGAGGGCTCTCTCTTTAGGCATTAACGGCGATACCAGCGTCCTACATAAGGAGTATTTATTGTGACAGAATTACGATACTCCGAATGAGAGAATCTTCCCGTTGCTCTTGCATAAAAGCGAATTCTCTGACGTGCAATAGTAACAGTAGTCCCAAATATCCCCAGAGAAACACGATTTCCAGGAACATTAGGCTGTGCCGTCCAAGTCTGACTTACCCCAAATCCTGCTGTTGCTGTTACTGAAACTGTGCCTGTACCATTGCTCCCTCTAAATGATACTGACATATTTGCGTTAGTACTTGCAGTTATCGTTGGACGCACTGCATTGGAAGCAGTTGACCATACAGAAGAAGTTACCAGTGTCGATAAATGTTTCTCTCTATAAGTTGCCGAACTTACTTGTGTTATCGTCGTGTCAAAACAGCTGGCACAACGATTAGTTATTCCATAGTCTTTTTCTGGAATGATAAATGTAATACTATCCCCTTCTATGAGTTTAGTGATTTCCTTGGAACCGTCTATGACATCACCAAAGAATTGATTCAAATCTTCGATGTTCAAAATCTCCATAGATTGATTTTGAACCAGTTCATGCGCTCTGACTTTTACTGGTTGATTAATTGTAACCGATGATTGTAAAGCTGAAACTGCTAAAAATGACAATGCAACTTTTCTTGATACGTTTTTCATTTCGTAACCCCCAATTATTAAAATAAAGCCCTTCCTACTAAGCATCTCTTACTAGTGTATGGACTTCGGAAAAAGTATACTATTTTATTAGAATCTCTCTCCGTAATCCGATTCTACCTCATGATAACCTTGACCGCAATCCCCTTTTGCATGAACGTCTTTTTTTCGGGTTGAACGTTTAAAAAAAGGAAAGCAATGAAGAGCTACTCCATTGCTTTCCTTTCATCCCGAAGGACCTTTAACTTCCTTACGGAAATATCGCACTTCTCATCCCCGAGGAGGTGCAAGAGCCCTTTTCGCCCATCTATGGACTTGATATGATCTTTATTAACAATGGTGGCTCGATTGGTACGGTAAAAATTGCTCCCGATTTTTTCGAGGTCATCCATTTTTCCGTTAAAGCCGAGTTTTTGCCGGCTTCGGAGATGAACCGTAACTTCCCGATATTCCGAATCATAAGTAAAGTAAAGGATGTCCTCGTGTTTAAGGTGATATTCACGGTTTCTAGAAATGACAGTCAAAATTTTCGCGGCTTCATCACTCTTCTGCAAAGTTTTTTCATGAAGGGTATCCAAGCACTCGCAGACTTTTTTTGCTGTGTAGGCGATGGTTTCTTTTTCAATGTAGTCCCATACGTTTAATTTGTACTTGTAGGTGAGAGAAGCGTATTTGGAGTAGGCAGTCACAAAAATGATGACTCCTTCTGAATCAACTTCCCTGATTTTTTTCGCCAGTTCAATTCCATTTATGTCCGCCCCGAGTTCCACATCCAAAAAATAAATTCTTTTAGCATCGTTTTTTCCAATATGTTCTAAAACCTCCAGAGGCTTTGGGGTCACTAAGCCCAGTGACATGATGTAATTGTTCTCCTGAAGGTGCTTTTCCACGCTAATTTGTAGGCGGTTTCTTATTTTTTCGCTATCTTCGCAAATGATTATCTCCGACATTTTAATCTCCCCCTATAATCTCTAGATGTTGGACGAACAAATCCCCTTCCACTTCGTGGTACACTTGAACGCCTTCGGATTCTTCTAAAATTTCTGCTAAGTTGCTTAAACCAATCCCTCTATCTTCCCCTTTCGTGGAAAATCCATGTCGGTACATTTCATCGAAGGGAATTTCCCCTTTAAAGTTGTTTTGCACGACAATCAGAAGTCTATTTTCCTCCTTAATGAAAGCCATTTTTATGACGGGAGCGTTTGTTTCTAAAGCCGCTTCAATGGCATTATCCAATAAAATCCCCAAAACACGAATTAAATCAATGGGATTCATGCTAATTTCCTGAATTTCATCTTCCAGTTCCAAAGATACTTCGACACCTAAGTTCATAGCATCCGCCAATTTCCCCCGTAGCATTCCTTGGATTGCAATGTTTTCAAGACGGACAAGAGGAAGCAAATAAAGTTCCTCCTTGTCGATTTTTTCGTGTTGCGGAAGAACCGAGCTATAATAATAGTCCTTCATTCCCTTGGAATCCCCTGATTTTAAATAGCCTTCAAAGCCAAGCAACATATTTTTCATATCATGATGGATTCGTAAAGTCTGTTCGTGAGTTTTCATTGCCGAGAGAATCTGCTCCTTTAAAATTTCAAAAGATTGTTCTTTTAGCATACTTTCCAAAACCTTGCCCTCTAAATCCTTTTCCTTTTTTACACTTTGGGTGAATGCCTTGAAGATAATGAAGATGACGATGAGATAACAGGCTAAAATCATCCCTCTGCCAAAAAGGACCTCTGTCGAAAACCCCAAGTAAGAGCCGATGATAATGTCCGCATAGAAAATTAGAAATGTAGCAGAGAGCAATCCTAGGATAATTTTGGAATGGGGAGATTCAAGCATCGCGTGTAGTTGCTTTTCTTTAAGGAAAATTTTAAAAAGGTACGCAAAAAAAAGCATCAACATTGTATGCGAGAGCGTAACAATATGAAAATTTCTGGTGGGCGATAGTAACTGACTTAGATAACTGGTCACTACTGCCAATAAGGTCGAGAATATGAGCAAGCAAATATTCATAATTTTCTTTTCAGTTCCCCATAAAATAATGCCCACTTGAAGCAAAACGAGCACAGGTAACATGTTAAGGCTGATGTTTTCGTATGCAAACCACGAAACGAATGTAATAATAATTATCCATCCAGCGAGAAAACTCTTTTTAAGTTTCTCACTGGATAGAATAGCCACCGTAATAATCATCGAACTAAACTGATTAAAATGCATCCATAAATCCAGCATCTTAGTTTTCTTCCCCTAGTAATTCCTTTGGAATCTCTGACTCAAAAATAAATCCCTGGCAATGCGCCCCGATAGCTTGTTCCCCTAGCCATAAAAAGGCGGTTGCCAGTGCCAAGAAGGTTCCCCCGTTAAGTTTGGTTAGTAAGTTTTTGATAGTTTTCATAGTTATTGTACCCCCTCTTTAAAATTTTGTATGTGATTGGTAATATCATGATAATTTGGACGACTGCCCCTAGCAAGATTAAAAACCTGATGTCGGAACTCGGTTGCACCAGGGCTACCACCATTAAGGCAAGCCCCCACTTTAAGCTTTTTGACCTTAATTTTTTCCTCGTTTTTCCCCCAGTAAGGGATTTTTTTCCGTGTCGGCGGGAGCGTATAAGTAAAGCCCCACGAATACGGGAATGAACCCTATCACAGTCATTAGATAATCCGCTTCAAATGAACGAAGAAAGTACGGCAATCCTACGAAAACCAATAAACTGACGATTGTGCAATTTAGGCTTGCTTTAGCATGAAGTCCGTATGAATGTCTTCTTAGCAAAAAGTACGCAAGATTTAGGATGAACGTTTCCCTGAGGATGCCGAGCCCGAAAGCCACGCCGTAGATAATCGTCATTTTCGTTAGGTTGATGAGGAACACTTCGATTCCCAGTTTAATTTTGAGGAATGCTTTCCTGTCCAGTTCTTTGTGGGTCGCTATTTTTTCAGCCAGACCCAGGGCTGTTGTTTCGATTGACAACAAATGCCTCACTCCCTCCCTGATACTTCCCATTGTACCAGAATAGTGTGAGGGGTTACAACAAAGATGATCCAATTACAACATATTTTTACATTTACCGAAAACATTCCCCAATATTCTAGGAATTTCTATTTCACCTGATGGGAGGAGTTTGCGATACCCTGTTTTGCGTGAACGTGTGATAAAGCTGCATGAACGTTGGATTTTTTTTTGTGGAATAGTAGCGAAGGGCTATCCATTTTAGGCATGGGAAAAGCCCTTGAAGGTTTCTCCTACAAGGGCTTTTATGAATCAAAGGTTAATTTACAACTAACACATCATAATTGATTAATATATAGAGAACATTTCCCTCTTTTTCTTGGTAATATAAGTGAAAAATACGGCTGTTAGCAGAACTTTCCTCGGACGGTCCCACCGCAATCAAACGAATATCAAACAGATTATTACGAAAAGATATCCACCCTTTTTCCTGACTAGCTATTGATCCTAAGTCCACACGTTTCCAACCCTGTTTCTCAGTCAGTACCTCTAAATTATGTTTCAAAATTTGTTTTTGAATTATAGGAAAAGATACACTTTGTTGGGAATAATAACTTTCTGGTAAAACAATACCTACAAATTGATAGTCTACATTCAACTCTAAGGTAACTTTATTTCCGCAACGAAAAAATCCAAGTAATAGAATTAGTGCATGTAGGAAAATACCTACTAGCGTTTTAGGCATATTTTCATCGAATCCCAACACTATACCAGATAATAGAATGTGGTCTGACACCAGTCCCACTTCGTGTTTGGGTGTTAGTGACTATACCTGTTGTTTGAGAACGTGTCTGTGTCCATTCAATAGGCTCATATTCAAATTGTTGTCTGAAATCAGTAGAACGATAATGTGAATTTTCCGATGGACCATTAAATACATGCGTGCGGGTCCTTGTAGCCGTAACACTATGAGCCAGTCCTCCACTCCGTTGCCAAGGAGACTGATTTCCTGTCCCTGTATTAAGAGAAACAGTCGTTGTTCTTGTCCATGTGCTGGATAAGGTTGTACTCATTTGCCTAGCAACCGTTAAAACACGTTGACTAGTTCCAAAAGTATTACTAAAGCTCGCCGGGCGACGATTTACCGTAGTTCGGTAAATCGCTGGATTCGGCGTCAAAGTGCCGACTCCTAAAATTCTCCCTATTGGGGAATCATCTATTTTTTTCTCAATCCAAACTTCTTCATCTTCGTGTTCAATTAGTTCAATACCATAAATGGTAATTTTTTCATTACTTTCATTCGCAATATTTAACAATGTCGTCTTAGAAATTTCCTCCAATAAGTAAAATGGAAGGCTTATCTCAACTTCATATCCCATTTCATTGTGAATCAAAATAGATTCAAAATAGCTATCGTTTAGAATAGCCCCATTGGAGAAAAAATCCATTTTTGTGTGAACATCATAGTCCGCTTTTATTTCAATAACCTCTTGCATACCCTCGCTGATTCCTTGTAAATTAACCGGATTCGCTTGAACTACTCCATTTGGAATTCCAATAAGGGGTGAAACGATGGTCATCGTTACCAAGCCCATGAAAAAGGATTGGTTAAATCGTTTTCTAATCTTTGTAAATTTCATAACCTTTTACCTCCAAGTATAATCTACCAAAAATTCCCTCAATATTCTGGCAATTTTTATTTTACCTGATGGAGAGGGATTGCGATACCCTCTTTTACATGAGCGTCGCAAAAAATGACATAAACGCTCGTTTTTTCGAGTTCTTTAGGCATGGGAAAAGCCCTTGAAGGTGGCAAGGGCTTTAGTGTTTTAACGTGTAAGTTCGGTTTTTGTTGCTACCGTGTGCTTCAAGCAATCCAAGTGTAACCAATCTCGATAAGTATTTTCGGACTGTGGGGGCTGATTTGCCGATGAGTTTCGTTGCAACTGTGGTATTGATGCTCTCATGGTCAGCCAAATATTTCTTGAGTAATAGATAAACTTGCGTTTCAACTCCCGTCATTTCATCGGGGAATTCGATTTCATTTTTATCGCTCGATTTATCGCTTGTTTTATAAGCGATAAGCGTTTCAAGAATGACATTCAACATAAATTCAATAAAAACAGTGGAGTCATTTAGCTTATCTGCTTGGGCTAGAACATTGTAGTAAGCGGCTTGATGCTCATAAATAATCGTTTCAATGGGTATCCACGCAAAAATGGGATTCCAGTTTGCCAATATCACGGTCTGCCATAAGCGTCCCATCCTACCATTTCCATCTGCAAATGGGTGAATGGTTTCTATTTCATAATGAAAGACACAACTCTTGATGATTTCTGGAGTATCATCAGTCGCCCCCCATTCAAACAACTCATCCATCAAAACCTCTAAAAATTGCGGTCTGGCTCCCAGATGAACCACATTACCATTGCTATCAAAGATACCCACATCTTTTTGACGATATCGGCCTGACTCATTCACGACTTCTTGCGTCATGAGTCCATGGGCTTTAAGAAAATCCTTCTGCTTGTATGGGTTCAGGGACAAAATCTCTTCATAAGCTTCATAGGCATTCTTAACCTCCCGGATTTCCTTGGGATTTCCTAGCACTCGCTTACCATCAATAATGTCGGTTATTTGCTCAACACTTAAACTATTGTTTTCAATCGCCAACGACGAATGAATCGACTTGATTCGATTTTCTTTCCGTAATTTCAGGTTTCTCTCGACTTGAAACTCCAAATGCCCAATAGCTTTGGAAATTTCAACCATTTTATTTAACATCGCATTGTTCATTGAGAATACCGGCTTCATCAGTTTCCTCCCTTGTTTTTCTCATTCCATTATACCATACAAAAAAATATCGCTCAATTTTCAAGCGACAAATCGAGCGATAAATTAATTTTTTCAGCGATAAACGATGCTCCTACCGAATAAACGGCTTCAAAAATTCATAGCTTTCCGGCGATACCCATTCTCCGTGGATGATGCCATAGCCGTCATTAAACATCCGTTGCCACTCCATCACAATAGGGAGCAGCTGGTACAGAACGATTCCAATGCCGAGGAGCACCAGCATCCATCCCAAGTATAAAATAGCTGTGGATAATTGATAAAAAAATCCCCTTGATTCTACGGTTAACGATTGCTTCCTTAACATACAATATCCCCTTTGCACTTTACTTGACTTATCCATTTTAATATGAAATGACCGCCACGTAAAGAAGTTTCACCCGACATTCATGTCTAGTTTTGTTTGATATTTTCCTGGTACTGGTGGAAGCCCTGCTCAAACTTATTATCGCCCGCCTCGTAGTAAGCCCGCCCCTTCAAAGCGTCCGGCAAATACTGTTGGGCAACGTAATGGTTCGGGTACGCATGAGGGTATTTATAGTCGATGGCATTGCCTAAATCTTTCGACCCACTGTAATGCCCATCCCGCAAATGCTTCGGAATGGGTGCTGCAAATCCTTTCCCGATATCGGAAAGCGCCTTATCGATGGCCACGTTGGCGGAGTTGGATTTCGGGGAGTTGGCTAGCAAAATGACCGCCTGTGCAAGAGGGATTCTGGCTTCGGGAAACCCTAGCTGCTGGGCGGCATCCGTACAGGATTTCACGATGCCGATGGCCTGTGGATAAGCAAGACCTATATCCTCAGCGGCAATCACTAAAAGCCTTCGGCAGATGGAAAGAAGGTCGCCTGCTTTGATGAGCCTCGCCAAATAATGGATGGAAGCATCTGGGTCGCTGCCCCGGATGGACTTTTGGAACGCACTGAGGGTATCATAATGCTGGTCGCCAAACCGGTCATAGGCAAATCCGGCCGTCACCGTACATTCCTTCGCCCATTCCTTGGTCAGCACAAAATCCTTCTCGCGGGTGTGGGGGTAAAGGGCAATTTCCAGGGCATTCAGCGCCCGGCGCAAATCACCATTGGACACTTTTGCGATGTATGCCAAAGCCCCTTCCTCCATTTGAAAGGAATTCAGGAAAAATTCCTCTTGGACTAACTCTGCCCCCCGTTTCAAGCCTGATTCCACATCATCAGGGGTCAGGGCATGAAATTCCAAAATGGTGGAACGGCTCAAAATCGCACTGAAAATGGTAAAGTAGGGATTTTCCGTCGTGCTGGCAATGAGGGTGATTTCCCCGGTTTCGATGTATTTCAAAATGGACTGCTGCTGTTTTTTATTAAAATTCTGAATCTCGTCAAGGTAAAGCAAAATCCCATTGGAGCCTTCAAGGGTATGGATAGAGCCAATCACTTCCTTGATGTCAGCGGTATTGGCTTCCGTCGCATTGAGCTTATGGATTTTCTTGTTGGACATCCTGGCAATAATGTTGGCAAGGGTGGTTTTTCCCGTCCCCGACGGCCCATAAAATATCAGGTTTGGGATATGGTTGGCTTCAATCAACTTTCGGAGGATTTGGCCTTCACCGATTAAATGGGACTGGCCAACAACATCATCAAGGGTGTAAGGGCGAATCAAATCTGCCAAAGGTTTCATGAGGTAAACCCACCTTCCATTCAAATTTATTCTAACTTCGGGCTGCTCCATGAATCAACGGTTCGGAGGGCCTAGTTCTTCTCTCCTCCCGAATGGAAGGTGCGTGTTAAAAATAAAAACATGGGTTGTCCTAGAACATCCATGGAAATCATGCCTAACAAAAACATTCCAGAACATGCAAAATGGCGGAAGTGGGTTTCTTCTGCCATTTTTGTATTTATTTACTAACGACGACGGATTTTGTCGATGTGGTCTAGCATGATTCCGGTTCCAACAACTACACAGTGAAGTGGGTTGTCGGCAACGAATACTGGGACGTGAAGTTCTTCGGTCAACAGTTGGTCTAGGCCATGAAGGAGTGCCCCGCCACCTGTTAGGACAATCCCTTTGTTCATAATGTCGGCGGAAAGTTCCGGTGGTGTTTGCTCCAACACGTTTTTCGTCGCATGGACGATGATGCGGACAGATTCGCGAAGGGATTCTTCCACTTCAGATGAAGAAATGGTGATGGTGCGTGGAAGCCCTGAAATCAGGTCGCGCCCACGGACTTGAAGTTCCTCATCTCGGCCTTCAGGGTAAACGGTAGCTACCCCGACTTTAATGTCCTCGGCTGTACGGTCCCCAATCAACAGCTTGTAGTTTTTCTTAATGTAATCAATGATGTCTTGGTCAAAGCGGTTCCCTGCCATTTTGATGGAAGTGGAAGTTACGATGTCCCCTAAGGAAAGGACGGCAATGTCCGTGGTTCCCCCACCGATGTCGATAATCATGTTCCCTGATGGCTTGGAAATATCCATCCCTGCCCCAAGGGCTGCGATTTTCGGTTCTTCCTCAATAATGACTTCCCTTGCACCGCATTTTTCAGCAGCTTCTCGGATGGCATTTTTTTCCACCAAAGTGATGTTGGTCGGGCAGCAGATCATAATCGAAGGCTGGGAGAGCATTCCCTTTATATTCACAGCATTGATAAAATGTTTTAGCATCATCTCCGTCGCCTCAATATCAGCGATGACCCCATCTTTCATGGGACGGATAACTTCGATTTTGCCTGGTGTGCGCCCAATCATCTGGCGGGCTTCCTCACCTGCTGCAATCATGCGCCCTGACCCTGCGTCCAATGACACAACAGATGGCTCTTCAAGGACAATCCCCTTGCCCTTTTCATATATTAATACGTTTGCGGTACCTAAGTCTATTCCAATATCTTTAGAGAATAACATGAGAACCTTCCTCCAGACCATTTTTTCAATATTAGTATGGCAAAATAGGCAGGAAAATATAACGGATCTTTTCATTTACCTAAAAGTTGTCCGCTGCCTATAAAAACGCCGCTAAGGTTAATTTTAACACAATTAGAGCGTGGACACCACCATTTTTCCACCTTTTTTCTCCTTTTTTCTACAAATAATCCGCCGCTAAAAAATGGTTCCGCTTTCATGAAATCATGCAAAAAAGTCGGGCTTTCCCCGTATGAGGGATAGCCCAACTTTTTTGCATCTTATAGGTCGCCTAAACGTTGGTTTAGGACAGATTCTGGGTTGATTTCTACGCCATCAAGCAAGAATTGAACGTGTACGACATTCCCGGATTCTGGCTCCATTAAGGAAAGCCCAGTAGTTCCAAGGACTGTGCCCTGCTCGATTTCTTCCCCGCCTGTCACGGTTACGTCATAAAGCCCGTTGTAAACAGAGATGGCCCCGTTTTCGTGTTGGATGGTTACGATTGTCCCGCGGACTAGCTCGTCATGCTCAACAGAAGTTACCACACCGGATAACATGGAAACAACATTGGCAACATCGCCATTTGCTGCTGCGAAGCTGGTTCCGAAAGAGTTTTGGGACATATAGGCGCCAGAGCCAACTGGGAATACGAATAAGCTGTCAGCGATTGCTGCTGCGGAGTCTGCTTCTGCATCGAAGAAGGAAGTCATGACCGCAACTTCTTCAGTTTCAAGTGGGGAGATTACTTCTTCTTCAAGCCATGCCACGTTGGATACGACTGGGATGGTTGAATCGTCGTTGTCCACAACACCTGGGCTTACTACCGGGGCATCTGCATTCCAAACCAATTGGAACGCTGCGAATGATGCGGATGCACCAAGCAGGACGACTAGGGCGAAACTGATGGGGTCAACTTTCTTGAAGAACCCTTTACCTTTAACATTTGTTTTTTCATTTGATTTCATTATCATCACCTCACCCCTATGATGGGCACGATATGAAATTCTTAAACACGCAAGTTAATGATTTGGGACAATTTCAATGCCCTGATAGTAAAAACGAAGGATATCAGCATAGGTTTTCCCCGCCAAAGCCATCTGATTCGCCCCATGTTGACTCATTCCGACACCGTGCCCGCTCCCCCGTGTCGTAATGACGACTAAATTGTTGCGGGAAGTTACCCTGAAATCGGCACTCCTCAACCCAAGGGCTGAGCGGAATTGCGTCCCCCGCATGGTAGTATTCCCAACCTGGACCTCTGCTACCCGCCCGCCGGGTGTCCGGCTTAGGATGGCGATGTCAGATACGGTCAAACTGGAATCCCCAAGGGCATTCCGGAAATTTTGCAGGGTAAACTCGGTTTCCACTTCGAAATTAGGCACGCCAGTGTCCCAAGGGGATTCGATGGAGCGCAAATGGGCCCGTGTCCCCCCGAAAACATCTTCGGAGTTTTCCGTGAACCCATTGGTCATGGCGAAGAATAGGGTTTCCACCAATTGCCCATCGTATTTGACCACCAGGCCTTCTGTGGTATCCACCGCTTCCGTAATCCTGGCCCAATAGCCATCGAAATCGGCGCTCCAACGCTCACGAAGCTGTCCTTCGTCGCGAAACACCTGGTCCATGACGGTGTCCAGAACGTGCTCCGATGATTGGAGGCTATATAAGACGAAGGTTCTGGCAACGATGGCTTGGGCTTTTAAGGCTTCCATTTCGAAACTGGGGTACATTTCCGAGGCGACGACCCCTTTCACGTAATCCTCCAGGTCGATTTCCTCCAACCGGTCATCCGCATACCTCATGACTGGAATCACCGTCGGTGCAAGGGCTTCTATTTCTTCTTTTTTTCCTGTGGTATATGCTGAATACTCCCAAGTCCCATTTGAAATAAGGGTAGGGGTTGGCATATTTACCGCAGAGGTTAAAAAAACAGCTAATGGGATTAAGGTTAGGATAAGTATAAAGCTAAAGCTCAAGGCTACGATTGATTTCATAAAAATTCCCCCATACGATTCATTCCTTACATCATATGAGGGCGGGGGGTAGATTATTCGAAAATTTGCGAAAGGAGGGCAAAGACGTGATAAAAATACTGGAGGAACTGCTGGGTGATGGCGACTGTGGCGATGAAATAAAAGCCGATGATGACCTGGCGGGTAGTTCCTTTTTTGAATAGTTCCTCGATGCGAAGGGCGGTGAGGACACGGAAGCTGACAGGCAGCATGAGGATGTGGAAGATGATTTGGAAATAGGCGTGGATGTTCATGAGGATGACTCCTTTCGGGCTTTGGCCATTGCATATATAAGATAAGGGATGAAGTGGTTATCTTCATCCCTTATCATTTTAGATTTATCTTCTTCGTTCACCGACACGGAGCTTGTTGAGGAGCTTGTTGATTTCAAGTTCCTGGCGAAGCATTTCGTCGCGGCTTTTTAAGTTTTGCTTATGGCGTTCTTCCCGCTCTAAGTCCATGCGGAGCCTTGCCACGTCAATATCTTCCGCGGCAAGGGCATCGGTTGCCAAGATGGTAATTTTATTGTTGGAAACTTCCAGTACACCTTCATCAATGGCGATGTAGTGGCTTTCAGCATCATGGGGGGAATCAATCCGAAGCTCTCCCAATCCCAAGAGGGAAACCATGGGAAGGTGGCGGGGGAGGACCATGAACTGGCCTTCGGTCCCTTTCACCTGAATGCGGGTAGCCTGGCCATCAAAGATTAATTTATCGGGAGTCACCACTCGAACATGCATTTCTTTCATGGTTTAACCTCACTTTGATTGCATCAGCTGTTATTTCATGCTTTGTGCTTTGGCGATAACATCGTCGATGCCACCCATTAAGCGGAACGCTTCTTCCGGCAGGCTGTCATGGACACCATCAAGGATTTCCTTGAAGCCTTTGACTGTTTCCGATACCGGCACATAAGAGCCTTTAAGCCCAGTAAACTGCTCCGCTACGTGGAAGCTTTGGGACAGGAACAACTGGATACGGCGGGCGCGGTGGACAACAGTTTTGTCATCTTCGCTAAGCTCGTCCATCCCCAAGATGGCAATGATGTCCTGTAACTCGCGGTAACGCTGTAAAATCATTTGGACGCGGCGGGCCACATCGTAATGCTCCTCGCCCACGATGTCTGGGGACAAAGCGCGGGATGTGGACGCCAACGGGTCCACCGCTGGGTAAATCCCCATAGCGGCGATGCGGCGCTCCAGGTTGGTGGTTGCATCCAAGTGGGCAAAGGTCGTTGCCGGTGCCGGGTCGGTGTAATCATCCGCCGGTACATAAACTGCCTGGATGGACGTGATGGAACCTTGCTTCGTGGAAGTGATGCGCTCCTGAAGCTGCCCCATTTCCGTTGCCAGGGTCGGCTGGTAACCTACTGCCGAAGGCATGCGGCCTAGAAGGGCCGATACCTCGGAACCTGCCTGGGTGAAACGGAAGATGTTGTCGATGAACAAGAGGACATCCTGCTTCATCTCGTCACGGAAATATTCCGCCATGGTCAGCCCTGTTAAAGCAACCCGTAAACGGGCTCCTGGCGGTTCGTTCATTTGTCCGAACACCATGGCTGTTTTTTTGATAACGCCTGAATCGGTCATCTCATGGTAAAGGTCATTCCCCTCACGGGTACGCTCGCCAACGCCTGCGAAAACGGAGATTCCTCCATGCTCTTGGGCGATGTTGTTGATAAGCTCTTGGATCAGGACGGTTT